>DYNZ01000041.1 GCA_020720805.1 Leptospira biflexa
CGCTGGCATTGCCTTGCGATATCCGAAAACCAAAATGCCTTTAGTATACCGCAAAGAAAGAGCTTTTCATATTTTGGGGCAATTTTCGGAAGTTCTGAATTTGATCTTTGTGTGAACATTTTTGTATCACATCCTTCCTTCTGGATAGAATGGAATAGGACCCTCTCAGGAAAGGAGAAAAAATCAACTATTACTAACGCTGCGCGTCTAAGTGGAGTATAAATACTTTGGCTGGAGAAAAAATGATGAAGCAATTATATCAAAAAATTGCGGGGCTGCTCCTGATGACCCTGATGGCTCTATCAGTTCAGGCCTCTGTGCTATTGATGTACCAGGGCCAATATCGGACACCGGATCTGATTTTTAGTGTAGAGATCTCAGAAGCTTCTTATTTCATGATCCAGGAGGATGGTAAGGTAAAAGGTGATAGTAGCATACGATTAAAATCTTTTTACCAATCCAAAAAAAATGAGATTCACGATGCTCATATCATTTTTAATGCACGAGCCTACAACCTGCCGAAACAGAACGAACCAGAACTTTCGATCGACATCCGCAAGCACCAAAAGATCTACCCTTTAACTCTTGTTTATTCAGTGAAGCGTGGTGAAACACTCGAGAGAAAAAGGTTTGTCTTATTTTTGCAAAAGGGCAAGGTGAATTCCCGTCATCATGGTGTATTAAAGATTGGAATAGAGCCAGATTATGGTGCCCAAAAGAGATAAGCTCGTCTATTGGCTTCACCCAAAGAGCGGTTCAAAGAGGATAGGTATACAATCTATGCTTTGCGTTTCTTGCGCAGTATAAAACTCATACTCTGCAAAAAGCTGCTTGCTTCGGTGTATCATTTTCATTTACTGTCTTTTAACAATCAGGAAGAAGGAGTTCTGTTATGGAGTGGAAAGCCAGCCATATATTAGTGAAGGATAGGGCTCTGGCCGCAGAGATCAAAAGACAGCTTAGCCAGGGTGCCCGATTTGAAGATCTTGCCCGTCAGTATTCGACCTGCCCATCTAAAGGAAAGGGTGGCGACCTGGGCTGGTTTGGACCAGGCCAGATGGTAGGCGCCTTTGAGGATGCAGTAAAAAGGATGTCCAATGGCAGTATCAGCAATCCTGTCAGCACACAATTTGGTTATCATATTATCAAAAAAACGGGTCAAAAGGATTGAGATTGTGCTTTTTAAGGATCTCATTTTTTTCTTATAGGTGACGCTGCTGAGATTGGTTTCGGAGGATCCTGGCATGTAGAACCCTAACTTAGGAGTGAATTATGAAAAAATCGATGCGTTGGATCAGCCTGCTTCTGCTGCTATGGGTAGGGATTGCGGGCTTTGGTTGCGCCGGTGATGATAGTTCCGCACAGGTCACACCGGTTGATTTCACGGATACAGAAAAATTACTCCAATATACCAAGGTTAGTGACTATCCTAAAGCGATGCTCGAATATGCTATGGCCGAGTACTCTGGCGCAATAACGCCTCCAGAGCCCCTTTATGGCTTAACGCTCTATCGAATTCAGTATGCGACAACCGCGTTGGATGGTTCCACGATGCGTGCATCCGCCCTTGCGGCTGTTCCTTATCCGGCCGCAGGCAGCTGGCCTTTGTTGAGTGTGCAGCACGGTACAATCATCCAGAAAAGTGATACGCCAACAGTGGCCCTGCTGGCGGAAGGAGTTCCGGAGGCAGCTCAGGGGTATGTCGCTCTGATTCCGGATTACTTTGGCTTTGGCGAGTCCTCTGCGTTACTGCATCCCTATATTATCGCTGAACCCTCTGCCAGGGCAGTGGCTGATCTGTTGATAGCAGGGAAAGAATTTGCCCAGAAAACGGGTGTTGCTTTGAATGGAAAACTTTTTCTGAAGGGGTATTCGGAAGGAGGCTATGTGACAATGGCTGCCCAAAAATTGCTGGAGGCCAACTATAGCGACCGCTTCCCTGTGACCGCATCAGCTCCGGGCGCCGGTCCATACGATATTGTGGCTACAGCCCTTGAATATCTTGCCAGTAGCACTACTTTAGAGCACCCATCTTTTTTAGTTTATCTGTTATTCTCCTACCGCAGCTATTTTTTTCCAGATATTCCCCTGGAACAAATTTTTGACTCAGGAATCTCCAGCCAAATTCCTTCTCTGTTTGACGGTAGCAGGAGTACCAGTGAAGTAGATAGCGCTCTGCCCAAAACGATTGGCAATCTGCTTAACTCGGCATTTGTCGTCGATTTTCAGGCTCAAAATGCAGATACAGTGGGAAATGTTTTTCGGCAAAAAATGGCTGAAAACTCCGTTCACGAATGGTCTCCCAAAGCTCCGATCCGAATGTACCATTGTAGCGATGATACCATTGTACCTGTTATCAACACAACCAATGCCAAATCTGGCTTGACTCCTAAAGCGCCGGCAACAGTGGAGGAAAGAACAACCGGAACTGGTGGTCACACCGGATGCAGCCACTATTTTGAGGCGCTCGACTGGTTTGCTACTTTTTGATCCCTATGATTGGCTTGGCTGGCATTGTTGGTGCAGCCGGGTCTTTGCAAAGACTGTTTTTTTATGAGACATAATAAAATAAAATTGATTTTTTAGCTATCATGTACCGATATTAAAGCGAAGCCTTGACAGGCTATCGTTTGATTCTTCCTTTTTTGGAGACAGAATATGTCAAAACTGGTGTTTAAGCCTATGGAAATCCAGAAGCTCGGAAGTGAGGTTCAGATTAAACTGCCTGACTCGTATCGGCGTATGCAGGAGGAAGATGAAGATGAGTATGATCTGGGTGAAGCGGGCAAATCCCTCGATATATACCAGGGTCCATCAATTGAAGAGATGGAAGAGGAGCTGGAAAACTACCGTAAGGAGATAGAGGCTGAGGCTGAACGGATTATCAATGATGCCCGGCAGAAAGCCCAGCAGATTGAGGAAAATGGAAAAAATATTGCATTTCAGCAGCTTGCTGAGGCTCGTGAAAAAATCAAACAGGAGTTAGAAGGCGCCCGTATTGAGATGCAAAGGGAGCGGGAAGCTTCCCATTTTGAAGCGGAGAAGATGATCAAGGATGCGGAGTTGCGTATCATAGAGACGGAGCATGAGTCCAGGGAACGCGGTTACAGGGCAGGGCGAGAAGCTGGTTTTAAGGATGGCCAGGACGAGGTTAACAGACTGATAGACCGTCTGGGTACCATTATTTCCCATGCGGTAGATGTCCGCGATGAGATTATCAAAACCTCAGAAAAGCAGATGGTCAATATTATTCTGACTGTGGTTCGAAAGGTCATAAAGGATGAAATTGCCGAACGTAAGGATGTTGTTTTGAATAATATTCGCGCAGCCTTACAGAAGATCAAAGATCGTGATCGCGTGGATATTCGTGTCAACTTCTCAGATCTGGAGCTGACCACGTCGAATAAAGATGAATTGATTAAGATGCTAGAGTCGCTGAAAAAGGTTAACGTTTATGAAGACTCACGTGTTGATCGAGGTGGTGTCATCATTACCACAGATGTGGGCGAGATCGATGCGCGCGTTTCTACCCAGCTTGATGAAATTGAAGAGGCGATTCGCAACGCGGAGCCTCTCTAACAAGAATCAGGCTTCGACCAGGTTGCGACCATTTTTTTTCGCCCTGTAGAGAGCTTGATCGGCTCTTTCAATAAACTCCTTATTTGTCTTATCATGATCTGGTTGATAGATAGCAACGCCAACGCACAGGGTAACACGAACCTCGCCTTGCGGCGTAACAAATATATGCTGCTCGACACTGTAGCGAATCCGTTCGGCTACCAGCAGGGCTTCTGGTAATCCAGTGTCTGGCAGAATGGCTGCAAATTCTTCGCCTCCATAGCGAGCTGCAATATCAACATTACGAACCGTATGGGCTAACAATCTTGCTACCTCTTTGAGGATGAGATCGCCTGTCTGGTGTCCATAGGTATCATTTACTTTTTTAAAGTGATCTATATCTGTTAGCAGCAGCGCAAGTGGAAGATGTTGTCTTTTTGCGCGCTCGCGTTCCTCTTTGAGCCTGGTTTGAAAGAAATGGTGGATCCGTAACCGCGTCATCATATCGACCGTCGCAAGCTCGTAAAGTCTGGCATTTTCCACCGCGATGGCTGCGATCGCCGCAAGAGTAAGCAAGAATTCTTTCTCTTCTTCGGTGAAGAGATCATGGCTGAGTTTTTCACCGAGGATTATGATGCCGACGACGCGACCCTTGGCGCGTAATGGCACAACCAATTCTATACCAAACACGCTTGTCATGCTATGCCAGGAGGAAAATTCAGATTGTGTTACAATATCCTGGCGAAGCAGGCACCGATTTTCTTCAAAAAAATAGGCAACCAGCGCCTCATCTTCGTGTAAATAATAACTTTCCAATGGCGCGGTAAGGTCGAATCCTTTGTAGTTGCTGTGCAGATAGAGGTGCGGATCTTCCATATCTTTATAGAGAAAAATGCCGGTTTTATAGACATGCATTTGTCCCATAATGGTCAACAGGACAGCCTCTATCAGTAGATTAAAATCCAGAGTGCTGTTTAATCCTTTGCTAATCTCTATGAGCTGTTGAAGATCATAGATTTTTTTTTCGTAATTTTCCATTTCTATGGGAATGTGGATTTCAGGCATACCAATAACCGTATTTTTTTTCTAAATTCATTGAAAACACAGAAGCAATATCAGCAAATTTATGTAAAGAATAAAGAATAATAGAGTTTTTTTTTGGTTGACAGCAATTTTATGTCCTTAAATGTTGCCCTCTACCCTGGAGGGGAATGAACTCTCGTTGGGTATTATACCGCGCGGTGGAGCAGTTGGCAGCTCGTTGGGCTCATAACCCAAAGGTCGCAGGTTCGAATCCTGCCCGCGCTAAGCAGATATAGCTTATTCAAAAACAGCCAAGTTTTCGGATAAGGAAACAATTTTCTGCACCAGCAAAGAGGCGGTGTAGCTCAGTTGGTTAGAGCAAACGGCTCATATCCGTTGTGTCCGGGGTTCGAATCCCTGCACCGCTACATTCCATATTAATGATACAAATAGTTTTTTTGTTTCAGTCCCTCCCAAAACCAAACCTTTTTCTCATGTATGGATAAACTCACAAAGTTTTTTTATGCTCATAACGCCCAGATGCTGGGTAGCTTCTACCAGAGCCAGCGAGCTCCTGTCCTTGTAAAAATAGTAGAAAAATTTTTTTCCAGCAATGCGAAATTACTCGATATCGGAGCCGGCAGCGGTCGGGATATGGATATGCTGCTTCAAAAAGGTTTTGACATCTATGGCGTAGATGCGGTAGGTGAAATGGTAGATAGCGCACTTAGCCGATATCCTTCTCTGGCAAAGAGAATGGTAGTTGCACAGCTTCCTTTTCCTGGTATTGTGTTTGGTGGCGCCTTTGACGGTATTCTAACTTCCGCTCTGTGGATGCACATCGCTGACTCCTCTTTGGCACTTTCGGTCTCCTGCGCGAAAAGGCAGTTACGGAACAAGGGGAAAATCGTCATTTCTGTACCGCGCTCACGCCCTGATTTGGATTCTGAGAGCCGTTCCCGGGATGGGCGAATCTTCTATATAAGGACCCCTGAGTTTTATGTGGATTTGATTGATGCAGGCGGTTTCCGTGAAATTTTTCGAGGTCAGGAGATGGATGCTCTGGGACGAGAGGGGTATGAATGGTCGGTACAGGTTTTTGAAGGATAGGGCAGCACCAAAAAAAAGGCGTCCGTAGAGGACGCCCTGGAAGGAACTTTACTCTTTTGGGGAAAAACAGTTTCGATCACGCATCAAAATACATAGCAAATTCGTAAGGATGCGGACGTAATCTCATGTTGGGTACATCTACTTCCATTTTGTAATCGATCCATGCCTGGATTACATCGGATGTGAACACATCTCCTTTGAGTAGGAATTCATGATCCTTATGCAGGTTATCAAGAGCCTCGTCCAGAGATGCGGGCATGGATGGGATATCCTTGAGCTCCTGTGGCGATAAAGAGTAGATATCTTTATCCATCGGTTTGCCTGGATCAATTTTATTCTGGATGCCGTCCAAGCCAGCCATCATCAAAGCGGTAAAGGCAAGGTAGCCGTTTGCGGTTGGATCAGGAAAGCGCGCCTCTATCCGTTTTGCCTTGGGGTTATTGGAATACATCGGAATCCGGATTGCGGCAGAGCGGTTTCTGCTGGAATAGGCAAGGTTGATGGGTGCTTCATATCCGGGCACCAGGCGACGGTAGCTGTTTGTAGTTGGATTGGTGAAAGCTGCCAGTGCAGGGGCGTGTTTGATAATACCGCCAATATAATGGAGACACATTTCGCTGACATTGGCATATTTATCCCCGAAAAAAAGTGGCTTTCCATCTTTCCAGATGCTCTGGTGTACATGCATTCCGCTACCGTTATCTCCAAACAGGGGCTTTGGCATAAATGTTACGGTTTTGTTGTGGCGGCGGGCAACATTCTTGATAATGTATTTGTACCACATAAACGAATCGCCCATGGATACCAGGCTTTGAAAACGCATATCGATCTCAGCCTGGCCGCCGGTTGCTACCTCATGGTGCTGCGCTTCGATGCGAATACCAATCTTTTCCATCTCGGCCACCATCTCCTGGCGGATATCGTTCAAAGAATCTGTAGGGGCAACCGGAAAGTATCCCTCTTTGTAGCGTGGTTTGTAACCAAGGTTGGGTTTCTCGTCGCGACCCGTATTCCAAGAGCCTTCTGCAGAATCGATATGATAGTAGCTTTCATGCTGGTTGCTGTTGTATTGGATTCCATCAAAGATAAAAAATTCGGGTTCCGGCCCAACGAAAAAGGTATCGCCAATACCGGTCTGTTTTAGATAATTTTCTCCTTTTTGGGCGATGGTGCGTGGGTCGCGCTCATAGAACTCTTTCGTTATTGGATCAGCGATATTGCATATCAGGCTCAGTGTTGGATATTTTGTAAAGGGATCCATTTTTGCTGTTTTTGGGTCTGGGATAACCAGCATATCGGAAGCGTTGATCGCTTTCCAGCCGCGGATCGAAGAGCCGTCAAAGCCTAAGCCTTCGTCAAAAATGCTCTCCTCAAGTTCGCTAACAGGTACTGTGAAATGCTGCCACATACCCATGAGGTCGTTGAATTTAATATCGACTGCCGCAGCCTTATTGTCTTTGGCAAATTTGATCACATCAGATGGGGTCATAGAATCCTCCATTTATTTATGTTATGTCTGGAATTATTCTGCAGATGATTACTGAGATTTATCAGACAGGGTGTTGTTCTGAAAGCATTAATGCAAAGTTTGTGCCAAAGGTTACATTGATGGAAAAAATGATGGAAAATCGTGATTTTTTTTTAATTTTGGAGGGAAAAGGGTAAAAACGGTCCGCTTTCCACTGTAAACTGCGGGAAAAATCGACCAAGACTTGTATGTGGTTTATAAAAAAATACAAAAATGTTGAATATGGGGATTAAAAACTACAAAAATGTATTACTTTTAATTCAATATTGAGTGGATTACTCATACTCCTTGGGTACAAGGCAGATAAACTCCATCTCTTCTGTTTCGGAATTGTTGATATATTGGTGCTTCTCCCCAGGTAATACCAACACAAAATCTCCCTGCTGCACCGGAATTTCTGCGTTATTTCCCTGGCGAATCAGACCTTGTCCTTTAAGAATATAGTTTTCATGTTCCCATGCGTGGCCGTGAAAGGGGGTTTGGCCGCCTGGTTCCAGTCGAAAAACCCGGAGCGAGAAATTCGGAGCGCCATCAGCTGCACCCAGCACAAGCTGGCGTTTGGCTCCGCAGGCGCCTTCCATTTGAACTTCGCTTGCTGGTACGTCTGATAGCTTTATGATTTTCATTGGTTAACTCCATCACTCCAGAATTGTGTATGCGGCTCCTGGCATTGCCTTGCGATATCCGAAAACCAAAATGCCTTTAGTTTACCTTTTTGAATCCAGCAAAAAATCTATGTCAGCCAAATTTATTTGGCAAGTAAAAAATCCAAGCAAAGATTCATTACTGATGCCAGGAAAACCTTGACAATGGTCTATCTTGAAGAATCGTTTTCCCAGGTAACCTGGCCTAACCTGGAAAAGGATTTGGAGCTGAGCAAGCATGGCACATTCATCCTATTATTTATCCCGTTTTGACTTCAAGTATGAGCGCGCCAGAGCGGAGTTGGGTATCGAATCAGGCAGCCATTTTCACGTTCTTGCGCAAAGGCGCTCTTTGGTACTTCCCTGCGACGCTCTTCCTTTTCGAAATCAAGATTGGAACATTGCCTTGTGTCTGTTTTCGCCCTTTTTGCACCAGAGCCTGGCAGCCAGAGGTGGAGCGGAACAGATTCAGCCAGGGCTTTTTTTAGAGTGTCAGAATCGGAGCCAATTATGGGAGAAAATGGTTCCGTTGTATCGAAGTCGGGTAGCAGGGGTGGGGCGATATCAGGCGCAAAAACTTTTTTTTGCCGAAATTATGCTATTGGATTTGTACCGAGCTGTATCTTTCCAGCAGTTAGTGCAAATGATAAGTCTATTGGCGCGACTGATCGTCCAGGATGTCCTGGTTGAGATATGGCCTGCCAAGAGTCTTCCATACCCTGCGCTCATTGCCATGGGAAAATTGGGAGCCGAGGAGCTAAATTATTCCAGCGATATCGATTTGCTATTTCTCTGTAGCGATGAAGACAACAATGATGAAACTGTAAAATGGATCCGTTACTTGATGAGGGAACTCAGCCATATCGGTCCGCAGGGCTTTCTCTACCGAGTGGATGCGCGATTGCGTCCATTAGGGCAATCGGGCGGGGCGCTGGCTCGAACCGTAGAGTCGTATAGATCATACTATTACGAGCAGGGTCAAACATGGGAGCGGCAAGCCTTATTAAAGGCCTCATTTTTGGCGGGAGACGAAAACTTGGGGAATCAATTTCTTGATTCCATCTCTGAATTTGTATTTCATCATCCGGCCACATCCTCTGAAATCCGAGATATTCGCGATATTAAAATGTTGATTGAAAAGGAGCTGGCCGCAAGCGGTTCCCATGATCGGAATATAAAATTGATGAGTGGCGGTATCCGGGATATCGAATTTATGATTCAGATGATGCAGCTTTACCATGGATATGCCAATGAAGGTTTGCGGCATCCAAATCACATAATAGCGACCCGTAACCTAACGGCTCATAATTTTATTTCTGATGATGAAGCCAGATCGCTGATCAAAATTTATGTTCTTTTTCGTGAATTGGAACATCGACTCCAGGCACGGAATTTTTCACCGGTGCGGTTGCTGCCTGATGCCAAAGAAGATTGGGATTATCTGGCCTCTTCATTTCCCGTCTATCATGATGGTCTGAATTTGCAGAAGGATGTGATAAAATACCGGGGACTGATCCGGGATGGTTTTCACCGCCGCATTAACGATACAATCCGGTATCTTGAAAAGCAGAAGGTAGTGTTTGATGATTTGTCAAATTATGAAACCCAGCGCATAGCTTTTTTTCTACAGGGATTTCGAGATCAATATATTGAACAATTTACTTCTCAGGATATCGCTGAACATTACCGTAGGCTTCTTCAGTTGTCATTTCCGGAACCGGTGGATTTCGTAGCGGCTCCTGGGGAGTTACCAGGTTTTTGGTCTGTTCAAATTGTGGCTCTAGATAAGCCTTTTGTGTTCAGTTTTCTAGTTGGCGAATTGAGCGTAGCAGGACTACATCTGCATGAAGCCGCCTCTTTCTCATTTCGGAGTCCATTGCATGCGGGATTGCAGGAGAGATATACCGATTTTGTCGCGCCGCCCATGGTATCGCGCTTTATTGTGCGGGGAGAAAAGGAGGCGCTCGATAGATGGTTAAACACTTTCAGACCGCTTTTTTTACTGCTGGAGCAGCGGGGCGCGAGCGTTCTTTCGGATTACAAGCTTGACCTGCGCCGCCGCTTTTTTGAACGGCCTCAACCAAATCTTGTTGATATTCACTCGTCTATCGACTATCGTGTGAAAACAGAAAATTTGCCTGGGTTGGATGCGACGATATTGGAAATTCGCGGAAAAGATTATCCGGGTTTTCTTTTTGAATCTATCACCGCTTTGCAAGAACTTGGTCTGAAGATTCTGGAGTGCAAAGTTGATACCCATGCGGGTATCGTTCTTGACCGCTTTTTAATCTCGCACCTAAATGATACCCCAATAACAGACGAGCAATTGGCCTCTTTGGAAAAGCGTCTATCTTTAATGAAATTTTTTTCTAGACATCTGGATAGAGTTGCCGATCCGGCTGTAGCATATCAAAAATTTTATGAGTTAATCGGAACTCTTGAGGATGCACGCAAAGACCATTTTGTTTTTACAGATGACCTGATGCAGAAAATTGGACTGCTGCTTGGCAGCGGTGAATTTGTGCGTCAACGTTTTTTTCTAAGTGAAGGGCTTCGATTTTTAGAGCAGGCGCAGCAGCACGAGACGTATCATCATCATAAAATGAGAATTCATGTTGATGAGAATATGCAATTTATTCAAGAGGCACGGCAGTATTTTCACAAAATTGAAGATCCGCAACTTTTATTGAGCTACTGGCAAACAACACTGGAGTCGTCATTAAACCGCTGGCGTGAAAGTTTACTTTATGATGTATGTCTGGAGCAGGTACAGGGGAAGGTGCCTTATGATATCCTGAGCGACTATTTTAGCGATATCCTAGAGATTTATATAAAGCTTTTTTTGCAATTGCAGGAGAGATTGCAGCTGGCCCGACGCGGCATCGATAAAAAATCATGGGACGAATTTACGCGATGGGCTGTAATGGCTCTGGGGAAATTTGGCGGACGTGAACTAGGCTACGGCAGTGATCTGGAAATTATTTTTATTTATGATGCTCAGCCGGAGTATCTCCAGCACAATCCAGATATCTGGTTTGAAATGATGCGCGCTCTTGTAAAATCGCTTCCTGCTCAGGCCAATCATTTATTTCACATTGACCTGCGGCTGCGTCCTCATGGCAACTCCGGACCTCTGGCGTCGTCCCTTGGCCAGATGCATGATTATTACCATAAAATGGGGCAGGCGCACCCTTTTGAACGTCAGGCCTTGATTAAAAGCAGAATCATTGCCACGCGCGAGTTTCATCGGCATGCAAAGAGCGTTCCAGGCTCAAGCTTGCTGGAACAGCTTGGTTTGCTGCGCAGGCATTTTACCTTTTCCGGTGATTTTTTTTCTGTGTCCGAAATTTATAAATTGCGCCACGAACAGATTCGGAATTCCGAAGAGCGCCACTTAAAATTTGGTAAGGGAGGTCTGGTAGAGATCGAGTATAGTGTGCAGCATCTACAGATGGCCGCTTCTAGGATAAGTACCGAGCCATTGGATGAGGCCATCTTTGCCACATCAACCTTTCAAGCGATACGTGGACTGCGCAATATGCGGATCCTTTCTGCTTATGAAGCGGCAATGCTGCGCCACCATTACTCCATTTTGCGCATTCTTATCAATGCGCTGCGTTTTAGTATCGGTCGCGACGATGCCTATGTTATGCCGGACAAAGGAACTCCAGCCTGGAGCCGGGTATGGCGGCTGGTGCGCGAAGAGCTGGTTTGCGCAGAAGAGTCGAACCTGGATAGGCTCATCCAGAGCACGCTTTGTCAGGTATCCCATTGGTGGGAAAGCTACCGCAGACGCTTGCCGCAGGATTGGCTGCAAGAGAGTGCCGCGACTGTTAAAAAAAATTGATTTAATGAGCAGCCTCCCAGTTGTCACCAAAATGTAGATCCACTTGCAACGGCACAGCCAGTTTAGCAACCTCTTCCATTGTTTGTTGCACGACTTGACTTACAATTTCCCGTTCTTCGGGGTGAACTTCATATAGAAGTTCATCATGAACCTGTAAAATGAGACGGCTGCGTAGTTTGAGCTCTTTGATTTTGACGTCGATTTCAATCATGGCCAGTTTGATAATATCTGAGGCGGTACCCTGGATGGGGGAGTTGAAAGCCATTCGTTCCGCCGCTTCCCGTATCATGCGATTTTTGTCGTTGAGCCCATCAATATATCGTTTACGTCCAAAAAGGGTTGTAATAAAGCCCTGTTCTCGTCCCTGTTGCAAAACTTTATCCTTGAAAGAGGCAACGCCCTGATATTTCGCAAAATATTTTTTTATATAATCAGCGGCCTCTGTTTGCGAAACGCCGATCTGTTTTGCTAAACCAAAGGGTGTCTGTCCGTATATAACAGAAAAATTGATAGTTTTGCCAATACGGCGTTGCGAAGGAGAGATTTGACTTGCGGGCAAATGAAATATGTTTCCTGCGGTGATGCGGTGGATATCTTCATTGCGCTGATAAGCCAGAACCAGCTCAGGATCTCCGGAAAAGTGAGCCAGTATGCGCAGCTCGATCTGGGAATAGTCTGCGGACAGCAAAGTAGAGCCAGTCTGGGGAATAAACGCTTTGCGGATAGCGCGACCGTTTTCATCCTTTACAGGAATGTTTTGCAAATTTGGATCAGATGAGGATAATCTGCCTGTAGCCGCTACGGTCTGATTGAAACTGCTATGGATTCTGCCGCTATGCGGATGAATTAATTTGGGAAGCGCGTCAACATAGGTGTTCAATAATTTGTTTACACTACGATAGGCAATCAGATGGTCAATTATTTTGTGATCTCCCTGAAGCGCTTCCAATACGGAGATATCGGTAGATTGGCCAGTTTTTGTTTTTTTTACTGTTCGCAATCCCAGATCCTGGAATAAAATCTGTTGCAGCTCCTGGGTTGAGTTGAGGTTGAAAGAACGGCCAGCTATCTGATAAATTTCTTTTTCAATTTGCTGCATAGCCGAGTGCATTTTGCGCGAAAGATCGGATAAATAGGGTACGTCAATAGCTACGCCTGCAGATTCCATCTCTGCCAGAATGAAAACCAGAGGATTTTCAAACCGCTGATAAAAATTCCAGAGCTTCTCCTCCTTCAGTTTGCGTTCAAAAAGCTGCGCCAGCCTTAACGTCATATCTGCGTCTTCAGCGGCATAGTTGCATAAATCTTCCGGAGTAACCTCTGTAATGCTGACCTTCTTGCGGCCTCGCCCCACCAGGTCATCAAACGAGATCATTGTCTCGCCCAGATATTGTCGCGCCAGCGAATCGAGGTTGTGTCTGCGGTCGCCGGGCTGGAGAACATAGGAGGCCACCATTGTATCGAGATAGGGCGGCGGCAATTCAATCCCATGACGGCGCAATACCAGAAAATCATATTTATAATTTTGGCCTGTCAAGAGCAGTTTTTCTGTGTTGATCAGTTCCTGGAGATTCGCAGCGATATCTGATAAGGCAATTCCGGGATCGACCAGTCGATTGGGTTGCAGATGGATATAGTAGGCTTTGCCCGGATCTTTGCAAAGTGAAATCCCTATGAGTTCGGCTAACATGGGCTGGCTTGATGTGGTTTCGGTATCTATTGCCAGCCAACCGCTGATTGCGCCCCATTGCTCTAACAGTTTATCAAACTCTTGCGCAGTTCGAATCAGGAGATATTCGCGATTGATTTTCACCTGTTGGCTGGCGGACAAAGAGGGCGAAGGAGACAAAGCGGGATTGCCTTTCACTATCTCCTCGACCAAACTAGGCATCTCCTGTTCTGAAAAAAAATCAACCATTTCTTGGCTGAAAAAGGTTGCCTCTGACCAAGCTTGTGGAGCTTGCGGTATGGGAAGATCTGTACGGATGGTAACAAGCTGGCGGCTCAGGAAAGCGGAATCTCTGCCTTCTGCCAGTTTTATCTGCATACCCTTGGGGTGAATCTGGTCAATATTTGCATAAATTTGCTCAAGGTCAGGAAATTGTTGTAACAGTGTGATTGCCCCTTTCGGGCCGATTCCTTTCACACCAGGAACATTGTCGCTTTGATCTCCGACCAGTGCCAGATAATCAATAAATTTATGGATTGGTAGGCCAATTTTTTGCTCTGCTGAAGTAATATCCATGGTTTCCAGGTCCTGGATCCCTTTTTGCGGGGAGAAGATCTCTATTCCAAAAGGGAGAAGCTGTAAGATATCTTTATCGCCAGAGACAATGATTACCTGGTTGTCAGCTTTTTTCCAAGTTGATGCGATGGATCCCATGATATCATCGGCTTCAAATCCGGGCAGCTCTATTTGATCCATCTTTGCCAATTGTAAAAATTTTTTAATCGCGACCAGTTGGGTCTGCAAATCTTCAGGCATTTTTTCCCGATTCGCTTTGTAGTCTGAATAAAGGTGGTGGCGAAAAGTGGTAGTGGGGGCATCCAGCGCAACCGTGACGCTATCAGGCTTTAACTCTTGCAGCAGTTTTAGAAGAAAACGGACGAATCCATAGAGTGCGGAAACATTCTGACCCTTACTGTTGGTCAGGGGATTACGAAAAAATGCGAAATAGGCTCGGTAAATAAGACCGTAACCATCTATAACCAGGTGTTTGAGGGGTGTTTGCGTGTCAGACATCATCAGACCTTTATCCAAAAAAAGAGATGATAAAGGTCTGTTCGAGGCTTCCTCTTTTGACAAGTAGGATTCTATGAACTCAGATAAATTCCCTCATCCATGTTAGGGTCATTTTCCTGAAGGCGAATGGTGATGCGCTGGTGTTCAGAAGCTGCGATTTTTTTAGCAGCAAAATCCGCCTGGATAGGAAGCTGACGACCAGGGCGGTCAGCCAGAACAAAAAGCTTGATAACTTTAGGTCTGCCAAAGTCAATGAGCTCATCCATGGCCGCGCGAATTGTGCGTCCTGTAAAAAGGACATCATCAATAAGAATTAAAATTTTATCGTCAATATTCGCGTCAAGTTCTGTTGGTTTGATCATACGCGCGGTCTGGCTGCGGGCAATATCATCTCTGTACATGGTAATTCCAAGAGATCCAAGCGAGACCTTGTGTCCAGTACGCCTCGCTATGAACTCCTGGATTCTACGTGCCAGGGTAACGCCTCGCGTTTGGATTCCTGCCAGAATCAGGTTCTCCTTCGTGAGATCCTTTTCATGATCAGCGATAATTCGCTCCGCCAGTTCCTCAACGGCTTTTTGTAAGGCCTCTTTATTGTATAAAAGTTCCATAAATGTATCCATTTTTTAAGTCCCTTTCTTGGATGTCGGCAAATATCCCCTTGAAATCAAGATTTAATTGAAGAAAGAGTTGATAACCGAGAGCCTTCGGATTGGGGACCCTCCTTGCCTCTCAGATCTTCCAGGGTGACCGACCCCTCGTTTAATAGCTGCTGATTGCGCAGCCGCTTTGGCTGATATCCTGGTTTGAGGGGAATTTCGATCCGGGCGACTGTCTCGTTATATTGGTTGGAAAAGATCACAAACCAGTGCGGATCAAAACCTGCCTGGCGCAGGAGAATCGTAATCAAAGTAATGCCGAGTCCAGCTCCCTCTGTTGAATCGCTGTGAGCCATATAAAATTGAATTAGATCTTCGTACTCCATGGCTTTGGCTGCTTTGCTGCGAACCCGCTCCTCCTCCTGAGGGAACATGATGAACCGGTTTTTTACCTTGATCAGAAGCCTATCTACGGAGTGAATAAAGCTAATATGAACAGAGAATTGTTGATCTCGAAATTTGGATTCATACTTGCGAAGATTCTGTTCAATTAACTTATCCTTAAAGGTAAGCATTGCTTCATCGTACTGATCAGGAGAATCCAGTGCAAAATTATTTTCCAGGAACAGAACCCGTTTCAGATTAGCTTTGGTAGCGTTGATGACCATCTCCTTAGAGCAGGTATAGAGCATCTCCATATAGTCCTGATAGCCATATTTCTCCAGGATCTCTTCCAGAATGATTTTTAACCTGGCTTCCCCCGAGTCCTGCATGGTATATGTTACCAGAGTGATAACTTTACCGCCTGCGATTGATTTCCTGACAATCTCGCGTTCTTTTTCTAAGTTCATGGGCATCCTTAATAGACAGTTTGGTTGGTATCTTCATAGGCGTCGAGGTCATGCACGCCGCCCTCTTTTTGGGCCGACAGTGAGCGCATCTCAAACCGCAGTTTTCCGCTATACAGGTGTTCATGGAGCTCTGAAACTGTGCGAATGCCCATATCCTGAAAGCTAAATTGCAATCCTCGCATGAGATAGGGAACAAGGGTGGTTAACGATCCTTTATCAACCACGGCTCCAGAGACCCCCTGGGGGATGAGTACATCGTTTTTATTGACAAAATAGCGCTTGCCGCCCTTTTCGCGCATCGCTTCAATTGAGGCCATACCCCGGTATTTTTTCATGCGAACGCCATTGGAGTAGAAATAGTCCCCCGGAGACTCCTGGGTGCCGGCAAGCATGGATCCCATCATAACCGTGGAGGCTCCTGCCGCCAGGGCTTTGGCTATATGGCCAATGCTGCTGATGCCTCCATCTGCAATGACCGGTACTCGGTTTTTCCGGGCAAAAACGGCCGTGGAAAAAACTGCTGTAGCCTGCGCGCGACCGACTGCCATTTGCTGCTGTGTGGTACAGATGGAACCTGGGCCCATTCCGATACGCAGGGCATCTGCGCCGGCTTCGATCAGGTTCTGCACCTGGTAGTTCGTGACAACATTGCCGCCAACCACCTGAATTTGAGGATAATTTCGTTTGATCTCCTGTATCATTTTTACCTGATAGGAAGAGTTGCCCTGTGCCGAGTCAATCACAACGATATCCAGATTTTCAGCGACCAGAGCCGCCAGCCGATCCATCGCTTCGGGGTGGGTAGAGATAGCCGCGCCAACCAGTAGATGTTTATTATCATCCTTTGACGCATTGGGGTACTCTTTGTTTTTTAGCAAGTCGTTGCGGGACATCAAAGAGACCAATCGAAAATTTTTATCGACGATGGGTAGTTTCCCTTTTTTACTTTGACGTAAAATATTGTTTGCCTCTTTAAGCGTAATCCCTTCCGGGGCTGTCATCAGATCTGTGGTCATAACCTGGCTTAAAGGGATATCCCGAGCCATTTCAAAATCAATATCCCGTTTGGTGACTATGCCCACCAGTTTCCCTTTGAGGGAGCCATCTTCTGTGATGGGAATGCCAGAGAATCCATTTTTTTCTTTGATGCGGATGATGTCTTCAATGGTATGCTGCGGCGACAATACGATTGGATCAGAGATAAAACCATTTTCAAACCGTTTTACCTTGCGTACCTCTTCGGCCTGGGTTTCGATACTGTTATTGTTATGGATAATGCCGATTCCTCCCAGCAATGCCATATAAATAGCCATCTTGCTTTCAGTCACAGTATCCATGGGCGAGGAGATGATCGGTCTTTTGATTCGGATATCTCTGGTCAGATTTGTTTCCAGATTGACCTCATCTGGAAGGAAATCGATAAATCCAGGTAGGATGATATAGTCATTGTACGTTAGGCCATCGCCGCTGGGAAAAAGGGCGCATCCCGGCTTGCCGTCAAAATGGGGGAATTGATCCTGGCACTCTGTTTGGAGGTTGTTATTTGTCACACTGCATTCCTTTTTTCTATATCATAGGTTTTTTTTCTGCCCATCTGGATTCTTGTAACGATCTTTGAGCAGGGATATTCTATGAATTTAGTCAGTTTTCTGCGCATCAGCAAACTTTTTTGCCAGCTCCCATTTAAAGCGAATTAATTCGACAGCATTCGTGCTGAAAAAATCGGCATTCGGGAAGGAGAGCAGCTTCTCATATTGATCCGCAGCTTCTCTGTAGGCCTGGGCTTTGTATAAACTTTCGCCATAGTAGTAATGATAACTCTTATCATAATCAGGATATTTGTTGATATCAATGTTCTTCAGGATACGGATAGCCGCTTGGTAACGCTGATATATAAAGAGTACTTTGCCGATACCTAGCAGGGCGTTAGCGTAATCCTTTTTTAACTTGAGGGCATGGTGATAATACTGATCAGCCCTATAAAAGTCCCTGCGACTGAAAAATAGATTGCCCAGAGCAATATAAGGGGTCAAATCCAAGGGGTTGGTCCGGATGGAGAGGCGAAAACTATCCTCGGCATCGTTGTATAACCCTAATTTCTCCTGAGCCATTCCCAATCGTAGCGGAATTTTAGACCAGCGTGGCATTAGCAACAGCGCGTAACGAAATTCTAAAACGCTTTTCTGAAAATAGCGTAATCGGTAATAGCATAACCCCAGGTTATACCGAAAGGGAAGAAACTGCGGCTTTTTCTTTCGGCCGATTTCTAGCAATCGGCAGGCTTTCTGGTATTCGCCATTGAGCATCATATTTACCGCTTCCGTATTCAGGCTGGAAACAGGATGTTGTCCGCTGCTAAGCAAGAATTTTCCTTCGGAATAGATCTTTTCCGATGGCCAGGCAAAGGCATCCGGATCGCTAAGATAGATCGTGGATTGGTTTTTGTTGGTCTCCTTTGACTCCGCGCTCAGAGGAAGGGCGAGTATAAACATAATTACCGTTACCGCTATAATATAAGCTGGTTGTAAGAAAATGATTAGAAATTTCATCTTTTTATGGACGGCGGCGAAAAAGAGAGGTAAGCCAGGAAAGAAATCTCTTTATCCAGTACAGAAGTTTTTTCCAGAGTGTATTACGCCTCAGTTCTTCCAGCTTTTTTTGTCCTTTGGCGATTTCCTCCGGCGTAAAATCCTTGCGAGCAAGGTTTTCTTCGAGCTCCATCTCCAACCGTTGCAGATCCTGGCCAGGGGCAATAATGATAGCATTGATATATCGCCAGCCAAGATTTTTGGCCGCCTCAAGGCGCCGGTGACCCGCGATCAGGTTCAGTTTTTTATCGAGGATAATCGGTTGCATTAATCCGTGACGTTGCAAAGAGTCCTGCAAAATGTCGAGATTTCCCAGATTTTCCCGTATGCGTTCCCCAACACGGATTTCGGAAACTCGGACATTGGATATGGATTTATCTGATAGTTTATCGAATTGAGGGCTATGCTGTCTTTCCATCCTGGTCTGGATCCTTTCTTTAACTAAAAATGACAGAGATACCAGCCATAATCTGGTCTGGCTTTGCGGGGAGGTATTTCCTGCTTGCATATCGCCTGCGCTTTGGCGCAGCGGGGATGAAAAACACATCCTGATGGCGGTTCGATTGGCGAAGGAATTTCGCCGGAAAGGGTCTGTGCATGGTTTTCCCACGGTGAGCGCCTGGGGATCGATGCTAGGAGCGCCTGTGTATAGGGGTGGCGCGGATCAGAGAAGAGTAGTTCGGTCTGCGTGTATTCAAAGATTCGACCCAGATAGAGAACGACGGTTTCATCAGAGATGTAGCGCACAACCGCAAGGTCGTGGGCAATGAAAAGATATGTAAGGTTTTTTCTCTGCTTGATCTCGATCAGTAGATTCAGGATTTGCGCCTGGACAGATAGATCAAGCGCGGAAACTGGCTCATCCAGGATGAGTAGTTCCGGATTCATCGCCAGGGCGCGGGCGATGCCAATGCGCTGTCTCTGGCCACCCGAAAATTCATGGGGATACCTGCTGCGGTGATCCGCTTCCAAGCCAACAGCCAATAGTAGTTCCATGACTCTCTCCTGCCGCAGATTTTTTTTGAGGAGATGATGTATCTTAAATGGTTCTTCTAGAATGGCTCCCACGGTAAGACGTGGATTTAGGGAAGAATAGGGATCCTGAAACACGATCTGCAATTTTTTTCGCGTTTCGCGCAATTTTTTTGCTGGTAATGAGGAGATGTTGGTCCCCTTCCAGGATACCTGACCGCTATCTGGCTCGGTCAGGCGCAGTATGGAACGGCCAATGGTGGTTTTTCCGCTGCCGCTCTCGCCAACCATAGCCAAGGTACTTCCTGCCGCAAGGGTAAAGGAGACATTTTCCACCGCTTTTACAAAATGGGTCGGTTTGCCAAAAAAATTGTATCTGGCTGGAAATGCTTTATTCAGGTTTTGGACTTGAAGCATGAGGTCACCGGTATACTGTTTGCAATGGACTTTGTACCAAAAGGACGTTGGTAATTCCACGTCCTGGCATTACCCGACGCAAGACAATGCCATGCTGCCAGGGTATCCTGCAACCGTTTATCCAAGGTCGATAAGGACGCGGTTATGGCATTGCCTAACCGGTCAAATTCGATGCTTATTGGTACAGTAAGGTTTTCGCGCAGGATCACGATCACAAATCCAGTTTCAGAGTTGATGGAGTTTGGCAAGCGATTTTCAGGATCCATCAGGATAATCTTGCTATCGTACAAGGATTCCCCTTCCCCCAAAAAAAAAAGGGTCAGGTGTGTCCTGACCCCATGGGAGGGATTATACCATTTTTCTTACTATTTTTTTTCTGTATCCACCTCTGGATTGTCTGAAATCGATATTTTTTGAACAACACCCATCGTTTCCAGGGCCTGCCTGATGATCAGCTTCGCGTGAGGATCCTTGAAAAGGGTCACTTCTCGATAGTAAGCCATTTTTAGCTCTTTTACGATATCAATTTTTCGCACTTCGTTGTGTGCGCTCTCCTCCCTGAGTAGGGCATCCCCTTTTTGATCCAGGGGGAGGTTCTGTCCTGAGAGTTTTTCTTTCAGGATGTGGTATTTTTCCTGGTCCGGTAAAACATAGATGCGATAGGAGTACTCCTTGACCCCAATATTCGCCAAAGCGATGGCAGCAGCCTGTCGGACACCCCAATATTTGTCACGGAGGGCAGTAACCAGATAGGGTATAGACTCTTTGTCCTTGAACCAGTAGATCTCCCTGGCCGCGTGCATACGCGGGTAGGGGGGCAGAAACTGGAGTTGCCACAGATATTTGAGCATCAACTGCCTTTTGGATTCTGGCAGCCCCTTGCTGAGCCTTTGAAATTCTGCGGGAATGTCAGAATTCACTGACACCTTTGGGGGGTCTGGATTCTTTTTTTCCTTGCCCTCTGTTTGCGCCATTGTGGAAAATCCAGACACAAGCTGCATGCAGAGCAGAGAGGCAAGCAATGCCAATGTTCCTGGTTTCATAACCCATCCTTAATTTGGAGCACACTCTAGTTTATTCCCGTTCTGGTGGTCTTGCGCATTTTTGTGTTGTTGACTATCAGAATCTGGTTCACTCCAATAGGTAATTTCGGTGGAAAACCTGAGAATCTTTAATGAATGGAAAAAAAAATAGGAATTGATCGTGAGGGGAGTCTCCTGGCTAGTGATGTGGAGGCCAGGCTAGGGGATGGGGTTTTTTTTATTGACAGAAAAGGAACACAAATAATCTTTTGCTTCTCTGTTTTTTTACAGAAGGTAAATATGGAGGATATAGCTCAGTTGGTAGAGCACTAGATTGTGGCTCTAGTGGCCGTGGGTTCAAGTCCCATTATCCTCCCAGCTTTCTGCTTTCGTCCAACTTGCAAGCGGATGGTTTTTTCAGATGATATGATTAAGAAGGGCCGTTAGCTCAGCTGGTAGAGCAGCTGACTCTTAATCAGTTTGTCCAGGGTTCGATCCCCTGACGGCCCAGCTCAACAGCGGGTGTGGTGGAACTGGTAGACACGCTAGACTTAGGATCTAGTGCTTACGCGTGGGGGTTCGAGTCCCTTCACCCGCATGAAAGTGCAAAAAAGAGATTTCTACTTTTTTTTGTGCTTGTGTTTGGAACAATGGTAATTTTTTTTGTCTTACCTCGTTTTTCATCAGGCTGGTCATGCTAGATGAAATGGTTCAATGCAGTTATGAAACTGCAATGAATGTAATAGCGGGAATAGCTCAGGGGTAGAGCATCTCCTTGCCAAGGAGAGGGTCGCGGGTTCAAATCCCGTTTCCCGCTCATTTCTTTTATCTGCGCACATCGCCACCTATTATTGCTTGCCACGATACAGTTCCATTCCTTTGATGGTCACAATAAAATGTAATTTTTTTGATCAATGGATACTGCCATTTTGATCGATCTATGATTCTAAAGGAAAAAATCAGTGGAATATGTTAAAGTAGTGAAACAGGATAAAGATGGCGCTCATATTAAAGTTGAATTTGAGGTCAGCAGCGAAGGTATTGAACCTGTCTACCAGAAGGTTTTGGAAGGTCTCAAAAAGCAGGCCAGAATAGCCGGATTTCGTCCTGGCAAGGCTCCAGTGAAGCTTGTAGAACAGAAATATGGCGAACGTGCCGATGCCCTGGTGCTCGAAGAGTTTATCCCTGAAATCATTCACAACTACAATGTGGAAAACGAAATGCGTTCGCTGGACACACCCCAGATTTCCTTAGTGGGTTATGAACGCAATCAGAAACTTCATTTCCAGGCTGAGTATGATATCTATCCCGAGGTGATCATGCCAACCTTTGCTAAAATCTCTGTAAAAGAGGATTTTATCAAGGTCGAAGAGGAAGATATCGCAAAGGAGCTCGAAATCCTGAGAAATAAAAATGCGGAGCTGAAAAAGCGAGAAGGCAAAGCGCAGCAGGGGGACGAGCTGAGTTTGATGGTTACAGTTACCGATCCCTCCGAGAATGATAAGGTTCTGGAAGAAAATAAGATGATGAAAACGGTTCTCGGAAAAAATACAAAACTTCCGGATCTTGACCGTAATCTTGACGGGGTTGCCGAGAACGAAGAGCGGAGCTTTACCGTCGAATATCCGGGAGACTTTGAGCACCAGGAGCTGCGCAATCGCAAATTATTTTTCCGCTGCCAGATCAAAGAGGTCAATGAGGTGGTGCTGCCACCGATTGACGATGAACTTGCCAAAGATGAAGGGTATGAGTCCTTGGAAATTCTGCGCAGCATGATTCAAAAAAATATGGAAGATTACGGAAATGGTATCCTGCGCCGCGACGCCAAGGAGAAGGTTGTGGTGAAGGCAGCCGAACAGACCAAGGTAGATTTGCCTGCATCACTGGTGCAAACCGAAATTAAATCAATTCTGCGTAATATGTCTTACCAGGTAGGGCGGCAATATGAAACCCTGGAAGCTCTGGAGCAAGAATTGAAAGATAAGGACGGTAAAAAAATCTCGGCTGAAATTCGCAAACAGGCTGATAACAATACTCGCCGTATCCTATTGCTGATGGAAAATGCGAAAAAGCAGGATCTGCAGGTCACGGAGGAGGAGCTGGATCAGCGGATCCAGTGGCTGGCCTATCAGTATAGAATGTCTGCGGAAGATCTTCGCGCACAATTTGAAGAGAATGGGCGGATCCAGAGTGTAGCTAATGATGTTTTACTTGATAAATCAATGGATTTCATCTACGAGGCCGCTGAAAAGAAGCCAGGAAAAAGTGTGCGGTTATCTGAATTGACGAAAAACCGTGAGGAAGAGTAAGATTTCTCGCAAAAGAATAAGAAAAGGGGCGTAATCAAAATGGCATTAGTACCCATGGTTGTAGAGCAAACAAGTCGCGGTGAGCGGGCATACGATATTTATTCGCGTTTGCTCAAGGATAGAATTATTTTTATTGGCACACCCATTGATGATTATGTATCGAATCTGGTCGTAGCTCAGCTCCTTTTCTTAGAGGCGGAGGATCCTGATAAGGACATTTACATATATATTAATACCCCTGGTGGATATATCAGTTCTGGCATGGCTATTTATGATACCGTCCAGTATATCAAACCGGATGTACAGACATTTTGCATAGGACAGGCTGCCAGTATGGGTTCTATGCTGTTGGCTGCCGGTAAGGATGGTAAACGATTTGCGACGCCTCATGCGCGTATCATGATGCACCAGCCCTTTGGCGGTGCTCAGGGGCAGGCCGCTGATATTGAGATCCAGGCCAATGAGATTATCCGGGTGCGAACGGAAATCAATGAAATTTATCAACGTCACACCAAACAGCCTTTATCACGCATTGAGAAGGATACGGAGAGAGATTTTTATATGACAGCTCAGGAAGCTAAAGATTACGGTATTATAGACGAAGTTATCAAAGAGCGATAATATATAATATATACTGTTTGCAATGGACTTTGTGCCAAAAGGACGTTGGTAATACCACGACCTGGCATTATCCGACTGCAAGGCAATGCCATGCAGTCAGGATATCCTGCAACTGTCAATGCGATGTGCACGGATGCACGAGTGTCGCGGGTGACAGGAAGTCACAGGAGCGACCGACGTCCACGGATGGACTAGTGTCGCGGGTGACAGGAAGTCACAGGAGCGACCGACGTCCACGGACGGAGAAGAGCTGACCCAAGTTCGATAAAGACATGGTTTTGGCGTTGCCAAACCGG
>DYNZ01000042.1 GCA_020720805.1 Leptospira biflexa
CTTAAAATAGGTCCGAGGGTTCTGCAAACTCTAACGGAATAAGGGACAATTTCACGATTCTATTTTCAGGGTGCCCGGCAACGGAAAGCGAAAGTAATAAAAAAAAACAGAAGAGATTGAAATAATTTTTTAATCATTTTGAATTCCTTTGTATAAAAGTCTTAAAATTAGAAGGAGTGGGCGCTATGAGCCCCGATGTTAAAGTTTGCCTGCAATTGGACTTCATGATAGGGTTTCAGGCGGGAACCTGCAACCAAACTCTCGTTATACTGATATTGCATGCGAAAACGGGTGAATTTGCTTGGCAGATATTCTAACATAGCTGACAAGGATTGTGGGTAATCCGCCTGACTCAGAGAGCGAAAACGGGCAATGTCCCGGTTTTGTAGCAATTCATAACGCAAACCAGCTCGCCATTGCAGGAGCGGCTTTACAATCCATTGCAGAAAAAAGCCGCTGTTCTGCAGGGATTGTCTCTGTGTTGTCCAGGCAGAGCTGTCAGAAAAATATTTTGTACCGCTCATATTCCGATAAAGATACTCCCCCTGCAGGGAAACATAGCGGTACGAGTCGATCATGTACTTGAAGGTAATTTCAGCAAGGGCAATCCAGGTCTCACCCGAAAAAGCTACATCGTCCGCTTCCTGCAAACGACTGCCGCCTCCGATCGCTGCAACCCCCCATAGAATTGTAAGCGAGCCAATATCCCAGGATGTTTTCAGATAGGCTGTAGCCATGTTGCCATATTGATTTCCCTTGATGTTTACAGGCGAGGCATCGATCTGGATACCAGAATCTCCGAAGGAGGCCTCATTGCTGCCCTGGAGAATTTCAGCGCCGATTTGCAAGAAGAAGGGCAGCGGCAGCGTCCAGCTCATTTGGAGACCTATTTCGTGAACTCCCTCATCTCCAAATAGACTTTGGTGAATCAAAGGTCTGCTACTAAAGTCCCAGGCATGGGCATGCATAGCATTGAATCTGCTGACCGAGCTGTAAAAAAGCCCTCCTTTGAGCTGCACGCCAAAGGGCAATTTGCGGGTGCGAAAGTAGGCCTCTTCGATACTGGCCTCCGATTGTTGAAATCCTATGACTGCAATCACATCGAGGAAGGGATCCACGGAGGATGCCAATTTTATATCAAGGTAGTTGAACTGAAAGCCAGATGGAGAGTTTCCGGATTGATCCTCATCTTTGCTCCTCAGCAACATATAAGATGGTTGCAGCGTAGAGCTCGTTTCATTCGATATATCTTTCTGGTTATAGGAAAGGTTCAGGTTGAGGCGGATATCAGGCAGAAATTTTGTTTGTGAAAAAGGATCCTTATGTTCAGCCGATAGTAGGGCGCTGGCATAAAATAGCGCCGCCAACGCTGATAGAAGGAATAGCAATTTTGAAATCATACAGTCCTCCATGTATGGATATTGCGAAGAGTGAGAAGCCGGTTTTTTCAAAACGGCAACAAGACAGAAAATTGTTAACTCTTAGAGAATACTTGCAAATATGGAGAGGGGGGAGATCTGTTTTTTCCCTGAATGACAGGGCTCTGGATTCGTCTGCATGCGTTGTATGCTGCCACCTCTGCATCAAAGTGGGAAGATAACACCACCACAAGATGCGATCCGCTGATATGGTGAAAAAGCTTAAAAGAATCGAGCGGGCTACAGTCAAGGGGTTGTTGTGCGCTCTGGTAGTTTTGCTGCAATGAGTAATTGCCCGCAAAAAGGGCGTGCTCATGAAAGGTAACAACAAGCAGGGTAAAAACAAAGTAGCTTAGGAAAAGAGATGTAAAGCGCTGAAACATAAATCCTGACGACGCACGAGAAAGGCCGGAAAGCACTTTCTGCGCAATAAAAGATGTTTTCCATTAAGGAAGTAAAAGTGGATTTGCGTCAATCTATTTTTGGACTTTTGGCGCAACCTTTTCTCCCTGCCATGTAGGCGCCATGCAGCATAGTTATGCCAGTTTGGCAGAATTCCTGACATCGTGTCAGGTTTTTTTAGGGGAACCAAATTTCCATTTTGCGCATTTGAGGGATAAAATGCAGAACGAATGCTAAATAATCAACAATTTGGGCGAAAAATTGCATTCATTGGCATAACTTATTAAAATTCTTTTTACCAGGCGGTCGCCTGGCACAAATTTTGCATTTAATCTCATAGAGATGCCATTTATTCCACAAAAAAATGAAGGAGGCTACTATGAATTATTCGCAAAATCCGTTCAGCGCATTGCGCAAATTACAGGAGGATTTGAACAGTTTCTGGTGGGAGCATAGTCCATTTTATGACAGGAGCAACCTTTCAGGAAGCAATGTCTTTCCTCCTGTCAATATATTTGAACGTTCCGGCGAGACCCTGGAATTGCAAGCGGAGCTACCCGGTATGCAAAAGGAGCATCTAAAGCTATCTGTTCGCGATAACATTCTCCATATTGAGGGAGATCGCAAGTGCTATAGTTCTGATTCGTTACAGGACAAAAGCTTTCATCGCCGCGAACGAGAGGATGGAACTTTCCGACGCAGCTTGCGCTTGCCATACAAAGTCAATCCCGACAAGGTACAGGCTACAATGCAGGACGGAGTGCTGACCGTTGTTATGGAAAAGGCGGAAGAAGCTAAGGCTCGCCAGATAGAAATTCAGGCTTAATAGGCAAGGAGGTTATTCCATGAGCAATACATCACTACAACAGTCAAAACAGGATATCCAGACAGGCAAACAGAGTGACAATGCGGCTACCACCCGCAGTGATTTAACCTTTGTACCCAAGGTGGATATATTGGAGACAAAAGATGCCCTGATTCTGTATGCCGATCTTCCAGGAGTAAACAAGAAAAATGTGAAGGTCTCTGTTGATAAAGGGATTTTAACGCTGGATGCTCAGGTAGATCTACAGCGTTATGAAGGATTGAAACCGATCTATGCTGAGTATCGGATTGGTAACTATTTCCGGAGTTTTCAACTGGGAGAAAAGGTGGACAATCAGAAGATCAGCGCGGAGATGAAGGATGGTGTGTTGACGCTAACGTTGCCCAAGGCAGAGGAAGCAAAGGAGCGTATCATACAGATTCAATAGAAAGTGCAAAAAAAAGGCCGGCATTGCCGGCCATTTTTTTGACTTACGCACGCTCTGCAAAGTAGCGCATAAATTGTACACGCTCGTATTTTGCAGGATTTTCGCTTTTTGATTGGCTAAGCTTGCCGCGGAAATCTTCGATCTTCTGGAAATTTTTGTTGTTCATCCAAGTTTCAATCTCTTTGTTCATGTCACGCAGAAAGGACGAGCCATTCCTGTAAAGAGCAGAGACGACCTGAACAGCCTTTGCGCCGGCAAGAATCTGTTTGATCGCAGCCTTACCATCATGAACTCCTGTGGACGACGCAAGATCGCAATTGACGCGGCCTGACATGATGGCTATCCACCGCAGCGACTGAGCCACATCCTCCGAAGTACTTAATACATGTCCCGAGGTCACTTCCATCTTATCAATATCAAAATCAGGGCAAAAAAATCTGTTAAAAAGTACCAGTGATTTGATTCCTGTTTCGGAAAGACGCTGAATCATGGGACCAAGGTTAGAGAAGTAGGGGCTGATTTTTAAAGCGATTGGTATTTTGATCTCAGCGCGAACTTTTTCGATCAGGTCAAAGTAGGCTTTTTCGGTTTGCGCGGTATTGCGTGAGAAATCTGTCGGTAGAAAGAACATATTGAGCTCAAGTGCATCGGCACCCGCTTCTTCCAGTTTTTTGGAAAAGAAGGCCCATTCGTGAGAGTAGACGCAGTTCACACTGGCAATGATGGGCAGGGATACATTTTTTTTCAGATCCGTGATCAGTTTCAGATATTTTTTTATGTTATCTTCTTTAATTTTATAATCAAAATAGTCAAAATGTTCCATGTGAGTAGGATGGACATTTTTGATCATGTCCTCATATTCCATAGAAATTTCTTCTTCAAAAATTGATTTTAGGACAACAGCGCCGGCGCCGTTTTGCTCATGCTCTTTGATATCAGAAACGGAATTGGTCAGTCCAGAGCTGCCGACAATGATTGGGCTTTTCAGTTTTAATCCCATATACGAAGTTGAAAGATCAGCCATATTGTTTCTCCTTCCCTATTAGGCTATACATAGGTTTTTCTATTTTTTCACAAGTTCTGTTTTAGGTTTGCCTTTGGAATGAATATCCATGAAAACCGTAATGTCTGATGATACCAGAATCTGTTTGGTATTCTGCATTGGCCCCAATTCCCAAATCAGCAATGCAATCGCCTTTGCTTTTGCGGAATACCAACCAAGAACAGGGATGAGAGTCAATTTAATATAGTCTATTTAAAACGGAAAGAGTTTTTTCATTTTTTATTGGCCAAACCTCTATATTTTCCGTTTTTCCATCCGAAAATGCTCGATCTGATTCGGCGGCTCTGCAAAACACCCAACAGGATAAAAAAAATGGCAAAGATGGAACCTGCCTGCGGCTGTTGGGGTCTTATTGTCCGTTAAGAGAAATAGGAGGCGTGTATGCGCAAGAAAATAATCATCAGTTCTTTTATTGTGGGCGCTTTGGCCCTTACCTTGGTCGCCTTGGATATGCCTGGTACGGCACAATCCCGTGGTGGTAACGGTGACTGCCCGGGCTACCATCAGGGATATGGTCGCGGACCCCATTTTGGCAAGCGGGGTGGTTCTGGCCGCAAAGGTGGTTTTGGTCATTGGGGTTTGTCAAGGCTAAATCATCTGCAGTATCGGCTCGGCTTGACAGACGAGCAGGTGAAGAAAGTTTTTGATATCGGCAGCAAATACAGAGAAGAGGCCTTTAAGGTACGCAAGGATCAACCAGCATTGATCAAGCTGCATGAAAAACATTTGAAAGAGATTGAAGGAGTTTTGAATTCTGATCAGAAAAAGATCTGGCAGGAGATGATGGAGCGGAGAAACTACCGTCGCGGACCGGCACGGTAAGGATTTCTGGTCATTGAAAGAAAAGAATGATCTCTTGGCGTTGCTAGGTGGTCATTCTTTCTGATTGAATTTTTTTCAAAAAAAAATGGTGCGGTACTTTGTTGTGATCCTGGTGGCCAGATTTTACCAGGATCTTCTATACCAGAAAGCATCGATGCTTCGATAAACTTGTATGGTGAGCCTGTTGAACCACAGCACAAGATTTGAACGGTTGGGCAATGCCATAACCGTGTCCTTATCGACTTTGGGTCAGCTCCAAAAATCTGACACTAGTCCATCCGTGGACGTCGGTCGCTCCTGTGACTTCCTGTCACCCGCGACACTCGTGCATCCGTGCACATCGCATTGACAGTTGCAGGATACCCTGACTGCATGGCGTTGCCTTGCGTCGGGTAATGCCAGGTCGTGGTATTACCAACGTCCTTTTGGCACAAAGTCCAATGCAAACAGTATAACAAGGAAAAGGAATGTTTGGTATGGTAAAAATGAGGATCTTGAATAGAAGAACATCTCTTGCGGTCTTCATCCTGCTTTGTTTGGTTTCGCCTCTTTTTGCTCAACCTATGCCTGATGGAGATCCATTTCATCATCCACGCCGGGGAAGAATGGCGCCGTTTGGAGATGAGGAGATGCTCAAGGAGAGAATCGGTGTAAGTGATGCGCAATTGGCCAGAATCCGTGCTATCAATGCAAATTTTCATGATAAAGTAAAAGCAATTCGGGTAAAAATTAACCCCCTACATCAAAAAATGCGCACTGCGTTACGCGCAGAAAGTGTAAATTTACGGGATGTGCGTAAACTGCTGGAAGAGATCGCGCGTTGGGAGGTAGAGCTGCGGATCCTGCGCATCGAGCATAGGTTGGAGTTGGATAAAATATTGACACCTGAGCAAAAAGAGAGGTGGTCACAACATATGCACAGGCATCGCCGGGGGATGCATCGTGACTGAACAGCACTTTGCGGGAATCATTCAAGATACAAAAAAAGTGGTTTTAAGCGCGGTGCAGAGATACCTTGAACCCGATTTTTTTTGGGGAATTGATGATGTGGTTCAGGAAATCTATCTAAGAGCCTTCAAGGCGCTCCAAAAGGATCAATTCCGAGGGGAGGCCAAATTGGCAACCTGGTTGTACACGATTGCCCGAAATGAGTGTTTGCGTTTTAATCAAAAACAGCTTCGAGAGCTGCGCAAGCAGGAAAAGATGCAAGGTTCCTGGTTTGAAGAGGATTATAGATACAATCCGATAGAGATGGATAACGAACAGATCGAGACTATGCGTCAATTGGTTCGTTCGCTCCCTGATCCCTATCGTGAGGTGTTAGAGCTTACTGCCAGTGGATTAAGCCAGGAGGAGATTTCCGGTCGCCTTGGCATCGAGGTGGGAACTGTAAAATCGAGGAGTTTTCGCGGCAGGGAGATTTTGAAAAAAATTTGGCCAGGGGAGGTAAGTTATGAGACAGCAGGAAAATCGTAGAAATCTGGAGAGAGAGATTGAGCGCCGCCTGCAAAGCGATCAGTGGAATCAATTTATTGCGAGCAAGGTAATTCCGGCTCAGCAGCTTCAGGAAAAAAGGAGTGGATTTCGTTTGTGGTATCTGATGCCAGCTGCGGCTATGCTTGTATTCGGCTTGTCCTGGGTTTTTTTGTTTGGATTGGATTCTACTTCGAAATCCACTGCAGGCCAGGGAAAGTTCGTCAGTTACCAGCAGTTTCTCAGTAACCAGGTAGATGGTGTTTACGCGCAGGTTTTTGCAGCTACGGCGGAAAGGAGTGCCGGTCAAGATATGCGCCTATTGGTGGACGGTGGTATGGACGATCTCATTGACGACAGCATCCTGGGTCGATAGTCCACACGCAAGCTTCTTTGCATCTTTTTATTTATGTATAACTCTCTTCAATGATAAGCGAGCTCTCGAAAAGCTCCTTGGCTCGCTTATGATCACCAATACGAAAGTAAGTTTCAATCATCGTTTCCTGTATCTGATAATCTTCACTGAGTTCTGATGGCAGACGGTCAAAAAGTTGTAATACATCCTTGAATTTTTCCTCCAGAAGCAGATGGCGAACATTTTTTGTTAAGTTGGCAATATCCTTCTGAACAGCTTCATCATGAAGATTTTTTGCATAAGAGCTGATTTCGCGCGACTCACAATAGAGACATTCGTGAAGGGAAAAAGCGTTGGATTGTCGGTGGAGAAATTGCATATACTGGATTATCTGCGGCGTCTGCGTCCATGTTGATCCTGAAAATTGATTTAGGTGCAAGAGCAGGGCGTCTGCGAAATGTTTGGGTTCCATGGGGTGGTGGATTTCGAGAAATTCCTGAATGCGCTTATGGCCAAATTCCTGCTTCTGGCTATTTTGAATCTTTGCCAGATTATTGGTTATTAATAAAATGTCGCCTGGGGTTAACCGGACTTTGGTGGCGCCATAAAAAATATCCTTGGTGATGCCCAACATAAACCCTTCGGAGCTGAGGGGAATGGTCTCCCTGCTTGCTGCGCGAAAGAGTAGGGCTGGGGGCATGCCGCTATTGTTGATTTCCAGAGTGCCTTGGCGCGCGTCCAAGATACCAAGATAGGCGTTGATGTAGAATTCTGCATTGCCAACAAAGTTGAGTATATCCTGGTTCATTTTTCTGGCGATTTCCTGAACCGGGTATTCGTAGCTGGCATAGGTCTGGAAGGCTGTGCGCGATAGCGCAAGGAGAAGGTTTGATACCGGCCTCTGGGATGGATTTGCCAAGGCCAGAAAACCAAATTTTCCATCGGGCAAAAGGATCCAGGTGAACTGTTGTCCTGTAAGCACAGGTTTTTCAGAATCTAACGAGGAGAATAGGTAACTTCGGATTGCTGGGGAGTTGTTTTTCCCTGAATTGTTTTTTTGCTGAAGCTGAAGCTCCAGCAACGTCTGTTCATTTTTTTTTCGGATTTCATCCAGGGCATGGTTTAGGTTTTTTGTCTTCTCCCCGAGGATTTTTTCAAGTTCTGCATTGTATTTTTCGATCTCTTTCTTTTGGCTCTCCATCTCTTCAAAACTGCCTTGCAGGTAGGCTGACATCGAGTTAAATTTGCGCGAGAGTTCCCCAATTTCATCATTGCTGTGAATGTTTAACTGGATATTTCTGTCGCCTTCAACAACTTTCTGCATCGATTCTGCCAGATTGCTGATGGGTCTTGTGATGCGCTCACTGATCCAAAGGATCACCAATCCTAGAACAACCAGGGTTCCAAAAATGGTCAGGGTGATGATAATGCTCAGTTGACGCACTGGTGCATAAATCTCTTTATCGTAGGCTGTGGCTATAATGATCCAATCTAACGCGGGAAGGTGTTTAAAATAGGCAATGATCTGGTGAAACTCGGATTTGTCCGGATTGCGGAAGGAGTAAAATATATTTCCATTCTGAAGACGCAGGATATCCTGGATAACCGGGCGACCCTCTTCATCCTGCAGGTTTTTCAGGTTTTTTCCCTGGAAAAAAGGGTGGATCAGGGCATTGCCTGATCCATCAATAATAGAGACATCCCCTGATTCGCCAATTTTGACCCGGCCAAGCAGCTCTTGGAAATCTTCAATACTCACAAGGTGGCTGAAATTCTCTTTGTACGAGGAGATCCAGATAATTTCATCCCAGGGCTCAAAATAGGCATAGGCCGCTGCCTTTTCGCGAATTCGCAACTCGCCCTTATTTTGCCATTTGTACTCAAGGTAGCCCTCCTTTTTTCGAATCGCCTCCTGGGTAAAGGGATACGGTGAGAGGTCAGTACCTCTTGCGAGCAGGGGGTGAATGCGAACCCGCCCTTTGCCGTCGGTTGTAAATACATAGCCGGATTTTCCGATGGTGGCGTTTGGTTTGCTTAAAATGAGTTGCCGGATTTGGGCATAAGCCTGTTCAGGTGTAAGGTCTCCAGCCTGGTAACGGTTGTAGAAATGGTGAAAAAAGCCTTTATATTCTGTAGCGAGGGTTCGCAAATGGTTGCGAATGGAGATCTGGATAGAGTTTTGAACAGAGTTGAATATCAGTTCGACAGTGTTGTTGAGTTCTGAGCGGATATTTTTTTCCGTCTGCTGGCGGACAATAAAATAGAGGATGGAACCGCCTACCAGCAGCACCAGGAGTACTGTACTGACATTGATAAGGAGTAATTTATCCTTGAGTCTCATAACCCTTCACATCTGATCATCAGAAAATACTTTTGTTCATCCATCGCGCTGGTCACTGCTGGAAAATTTTTTTCGAGCCGAGCGAGGCGATCTTGTAATACGCATCATAAAAGAGTAGAATATGTCGATGGGAAACAGTGGGATTATACGCGGGAAACAGATAGGTTGCAACCAGTTTTTTTGTTTTTCGTCCAGGTTATGCATATTTGTTGAGAGTTTGCTATGGATTCAATATATATCCAGTTTTTTGGCTCAGGCATTTTGCTGGGGCTCATGGCGGGGATCTCTCCGGGACCGCTTTTAGCGTTAACTATTTCAGAGACGTATCGCTATGGCTTTCGCAATGGAGCGCTGGTTGCCGTCGCACCTATTCTTACAGATGTTCCCATTGTGGTGGTCTCTCTTTGGTTTGTCGTTTTCTTGCAATCTGGCCTTGAAGCTCTGCTATGGATTCAAATTGGCGGGGCGATCTATCTCGTCTGGCTTGGCTATGAGTGTTGGCAATCCAGACCTGAGCAGGCATTATCGATGCCCTCAGGCACTCTTGCCCCTTCCCTGGGCCGAGGGCTGCTCACCAATTTTCTCAGTCCCCACCCCTACCTTTTCTGGCTGAGCATCGGTGCGCCACAGTTACGACAGGCAGCGCAGAGTGGAGTGGTGGCTCCCGGGCTATTTCTGCTCGGTTTCTACGCCACTCTGGTCGGCGGAAAGGTGGCGATTGCCCTGGCTGCCTCGCGCTCGCGCCGGTTTATAGGGGGGCGAGGGTACCTTTTCGTGCTCCGTTTTTTGGCATTTTTGCTATGGATGTTTGCCTTGGCTTTACTCTATCAGGGTATTCTGGAGTTGAGATAAACGATGGCCAAGCAGAATCGATATTTTTTGGCATTAGAGCTGCCGTTGGTGGTTCAACATCAGTTGTCGCAAAGGCCAGCCTGCTTTCCGGCATCGGCAGGCACGCTCATCAAAGCAGTAAAACCGGAGTTGCTCCACCTCACACTCCATTTTTTAGGAGACCAGGATGTGCAACGGGTGATCCAAGCCTGCCAGAAAACAGAGCAGGCTGAATTTTCTCTTCAGCTTGGCCGTCCCGGAATCTTTATCTCCGGCCAAATTGCCTCTGTTATCTGGGTTGCGTTGGAATCGGGAGATCAAAGAGAGGTAGTGCAACTGCATCGGGCCTTGGCTGGTCGCCTGGCAGAGGAGAACATCTTCGTGGAGAAGCGCCGGTTTGTCCCCCACATCACGATAGCCCGGAGTAAATTATGGCCAGCTAAGGAGGCTAAAAGATGCCTGGAGTCATGGCAGATGGCTCCAACACCATGGAAAAGCCGAGAGTTTGTTCTCTTGGCAAGCACTCTTCTGCCGGATGGCTCGGTTTATCAGGTAGTCGAACGGTTTGCCCTAGGGCGCGGATTGACGGAATAGAGCCAATGGTTTACCCTTTTCATCCAGGCAGACAAAGGTTACCAGGCAGGTGATGACCTCCCTCTCATCGCCAGTTGTGGGATTTTTCGCCACTGCTTTGACACGTACCACAACGCGGGAGTTGATTTTTTCGACGATTTCGGCGAAAAAGGAGACATGGTCGCCATTGTGAGCCGGGCTTTTGAAATGGACATTTTCCATTTTATATGTCACAATATTGGCATAATGGATCTGGTTTATGACATAGAGACCAGCAGCCTCGTCCAGCCATGCCAAAATTTGACCTCCAAAGATATGGTTTGCGGGGTTCAGGTCTCGCGGCATCACCATGTGCTGATTGATTAAATCCATATCATCAAAGACCTTGCTCCAATTAGAAAATCATAAAGAAAGCTCCAAATTGACTTCAGAGTTATAATTGGCTTCTTTAATACCGAAAAGAAATTGGTTTTTCGACTCACACGAAGTGAGGAGTGCGAAGAGCAGGATTGCTTGAGTGTCGATTTTGCCAGGACGGCAAAAAATCGACAAGGATTTGACAGGCAGCTTTTTGTGACATCCTGTCACAGCTGCACCTCCTACATCCTGTAGTCGGAATGTCAAAAATCCGGCTCCGCAGCATCGCTTCTGTTGTAATTTTTCAGTTTAGAAGCGATACGAAGACGCATCGCCCCGGGAAACCATGTCTGTCCCCGCAAAAGCCTTGGAAAGGTTTTGCGGGGACATGCCGAATTTCAATGAAAATTCGGCAGCAAGGATAACGAAGCTTGTGCTGAGTAAGGTCGAAGCACCAGAAAGTGCGAAAAGCACTTTCTTTGCAGTATAATTAAAATAAAAATCGATTTCGTTGTCACTCAGCCCTGCTATTTTGGGGATAGAATATCCTGATAATGGTATTTTTTGATTTACAAATACTCATATTTTATCCTGCTTGACTTTTGCTACTGTTTTTCCCGTTGCCGGAGAAATCAACTCAATTGAGTAGCGAACCCAGAAAAAATGCAACTTGTAAAAATGTTGCTATAGGAGAATGAACGGAAAGCGGGGGCAGTTCCCGTCAGCATTCCGCAGCTACAGCCAGAAGGTCTGTGGCTGGTGTTACAATACGCCAGGTGGATTTTCCACTATCTTGGTTGCAGGAGATAGTAGGTAGTGAAGAAAAAAAAGAGACTCAAATTGCATGGGTTCAACAATTTAACTAAATCTTTGAGCTTCAACATTTATGATATCTGTTATGCCGACACCGAGGAGCAGAAAAGGGAGTACATCGAGTATATCGATGAGGAATACAACGCGCAGCGTTTGACCCGAATCCTGGAAAATGTTGTCGATATCATTGACGCCAATATTCTGAATATTGCCCATCAGGATTATGATCCTCAGGGCGCCAGCGTGACCATGTTGATATCCGAGGAACCGGTAGTTTCCGAGCTTTATGATGATAAGGAGAGCCCTGGTCCCTTGCCTGAAACTGTCCTGGCTCATCTTGACAAAAGCCACATCGCTGTGCATACCTATCCTGAAAGCCATCCTGATGCCGATATCAGCACCTTTCGCGTTGATATCGACGTTTCGACCTGCGGCAGGATTTCACCATTAAAGGCGTTGAATTTTCTCTTGCATACTTTTGATTCTGATATCGTAACCGTTGACTATAGGGTTAGGGGTTTTACCCGAGATATAAAAGCGAAAAAGCAGTTTCTGGATCATAAAATCAACAGTATTCAGAACTTTATGGATAAGGAGACACGTCAGCGCTATCAGATGATTGATGTCAATGTTTATCAGGAAAAGATGTTTCATACCAAAATGCTGCTGAAGGATTTTGATCTGGATAATTACCTTTTTGGCGTAGATAAAAAAAATCTGGCTCCAGGAAAACGCTCGGTCATCAAGAAAAAACTCCGCAAGGAGATGCTTGAAATTTTTTATGGCCGAAACATGACATCTGTTTTTTAAACCGGATCATCTGTCTCGAAGTGGCTACTGACGATTTTTTTAAGGAAGTGGAGCGGCTTAAGGAGCAACTTGAGCCCCCATCCGAAAAGCCTGATTTCTATCTGCCCTTCTCCTGGAATGTCAAGGACGCCAGGGGAGCTGTTCTCGATATCTTAAACTCCTACATGCATAAAACTCGTTTGCGTAAGTATCAAAATTTGGCTCAACACCAGGGTGTGCCCAGGATTGTTGCGGACGGCGACTCCTGGTTTAACCATCCGTTGCTGGATGATATCGTTGACCATTTGTACGCTAAGGGGTTAGCGGTAAACTGCTTTTCCGCCGCGGGGGATACTCTTGCTTTTATGGCACAGCGCTTTGAATTTTTTAACTCTCTGGCCCAGGAAAAGCCGATTTGTCTCCTGTGGAGCGGTGGAGGAAATGACCTGCTGGCTCCCGCAGTTTTGGAGAACCTGCTGGATGCGATCGTTCCGGGCCGTGTGAACGAGGACTATCTAGATGCGCTCATGGCGCAACTCGAAACTAACATTCGTTTGATGCTGGAGAAGGTCAGGGGCGCTGATGTGCCCGTTTTTATGCATGGGTATGATTATATCCAGCCCCGGGCCAATGGTTTGAACTGGGTCTATCCGGTGATGGTGCGCAAGGGCGTCAGCGATGAGATAACCCAGTTTCAGTTGACTGCGCGCATTATTGATGCATTTAATGAAAAACTGGCTGTTCTGCAAAAAGAGTTTGCCGGACAGTTTTATCATGTGGATCTGCGCGGGTCTCTGGTTAAGGAGTCCGACTGGTTTGACGAAATTCATCCAAATTCAAAATCTTTTTTACTTATGACCGATAAACTTTTGCGCAGGGTTTTTTCTGTATTAAAGATATGATATCTACCTTTTGATGACAGCCATTGCCTCTTGTATGGTAAAAACAGGCTGCTGGCACACAAAATTGCGACAAACATAAATAGTGGTTTTACCGTTTATGGGGGGTTGGCTGTTTAATTCTGGTATAAGGCCGTTAATTTCAGGGTTGGCTGCTTTGGCGGATGGAAATCTGCTCTCTATCAAGACCATAGCAGGATGGTACATGGCACGCAAAGCGGTCAGAATTTCATCAGCCTGCCTGTCATCTTCTCTTGCTGCAACAATCACTTCATAGGTTCCCCAAATGAGACCGCTCGCGGCGCTGAGCATTCGTGTAAGCGATGATGGCATTCTTTGCGCGTCATGATGTAAGAATGTCATCTGCTTTTCCGCTTTTTTTTGGTACTCTTTATGCCGCGTAATTTTCGATAAAAGAATTAAGTTTTCCAGCATCACGGAATTTCCTGCCGGCAACGCAGAATCATAAAGGTTTACCGGCCTTTTATATAATAAATGTTCGCTATCAGTGCTGGTTGAGAAAAAAAATCCTTGATCATTCCAGAAAAGATCAATGGCGATGTCGGTCCACCTTTTTGCTTCGCTAAGGTAATTCATCTGGCCGCTCTGCTTGTAGAGTTCAAGATATGCGCGGCCTAGAAATGCGTAATCGTCCAGCATGCCGTCGATACCGGCATGGCTCTGAAAAAAGCGGTGGAAAATCCGATTGTGATTCTTGAGGTTGGTTTGGAAAAAGTGCGCCCCTCGCTTTGCCATCGCCAATAGATCGGGGTCGCGGAATGCGCCCCCGGCATAGGCAAGCGCCAGGATTGTTAGTGCATTCCAATCAGTTAGGATTTTTTCATCTCTTTGCGGAGGTACTCGCTGATCGCGTAAATTTTGCAGTAAGGATCTCAGAGTGTTCCAGTGCTCCTGGTGTGAAGCGTCAGTAAAACCTTTTAATATAAAATGATTTCTTCCGGTACGGTTACGAGTGGCCTCATCCAGATAGTTCCCTTCGGCTGTTACTGAGAAAAATTTTTCCATAAAGAAAAGATCTTGATCGGAAAGTATTTTTTTTAGCTCTGTGTATTCCCAGGTATAATATTTCCCCTCTTCTCCCTGGCTGTCGGCATCCAGAGCCGAGAAAAAAACTCCGTCAGAATTGGTGAGATGGTGCTTCATGTAGTCTGCAATCTGGCGCCCGATCTTTCGAAACAGCTCATCCTGTGTACGCTGGTATATCTGGGCGTAGGCCAGCAGCAATAGAGCTTGATCGTAGAGCATTTTTTCAAAATGAGGAATATGCCATTTGCGATCCGTACTGTAACGATGAAATCCGAAACTGATATAATCAAACAATCCGCTATGGTACATCTTTTTCAGGGAATTTTTTGTCATTTCAAGAGCTTCGTTGTTGTCCTGGTAAAAAGAGTATTGCATAAGATAGAAATAATGATTTGTGAGCGGAAACTTAGGAGCGTTGCCAAATCCGCCATATATGGTATCATAGCTGGTTTGCAAAGCCTGGTATGCCATAAGCCAATCTGTTTTTTGCAGGGACTGTTTACCGGCCGTCAGATGCTCGGGCGAGGATAGGGCAGCGCTAATCTCTCCAGCGTTTAGAATTATTTTTTGTGGATCGACCCGCCACATATCCTGAATCTGCTGCAGAATTTCCAGTAAGCCAATGCGCCCATTTCGGCTGCGCGGAGGATAGTAGGTTCCGGCAAAAACTGGCTGGCGTTCAGGCGTTAGAATGAGGTTGAGAGGCCAGCCACCATGTCCGTGAAAGGCAAGGCACACCTCCATAAAAATCTGATCCACGTCCGGCCGCTCTTCTCGATCTACTTTTATCGAAACAAAATGATCATTGAGAAATCTGGCTATTTCCGGATCTGCAAATGACTCCTCTGCCATGACATGGCACCAGTGGCATGTGGAGTAGCCAATGGATAAAAAGACCAGACGGTTCAGTCTGGCAGCCTCTGCAAAGACATCCTTATGCCATCCCTGCCAATGTACTGGATTGGAGGCATGTTGTCGCAAATAGGGGCTTAGTTCCTTATCGAGATTATTGCGATCCATAGTGATTTCCTTTGCATTCCTCAAAAAGTAAAAAATAAGCAAAAAAAATAGGAATAGTAAAAGTAATGATCCAGCTTTCAATTTATGTGCTACTTTCATCGATTCATCTCAAAAAAGTGATCTATTATAGAAAGTATAAACAAAAAATTTGATTTTGAGTCTCGTTTTTATTATTATATTTGAAAAAGGAGAGTAGCATTATGGATAACCTGGCCGATAAAAAATGTGTGCCCTGCCAAGGCGGCGTAGAACCGATGAACGCGCAGGAGATCCAGAATCTGCTGCCGCATCTAGATGGACAATGGAAAATTGTGGATGGACATCATTTGGAAAGAGAATTTCAATTTCCTGACTTTCAATCAGCTTTGGTGTTTGTTAACCTGATCGGTGAATTGGCCGAAGAGGAGGGACACCACCCCGATATCTATCTAAGCTGGGGCTTTGTAAAAATTTTGTTATGGACGCATAAAATCGATGGCCTGGCTTATTCCGATTTTATTTTGGCGGCCAAAATTGATTTACGAGGAAGAACCATGTAGATGTTTTTTAAGTCTCATTGATTCAGAACTGCTGGTTCAGGCCAAAGCTAAGCAACCTATCTGAAATATGGTCAGATCGATCTAATGGATAGCTGAGATCAACCCAAAATATGGCATACGAGATATCAGGAAGCATGATGCGTAGACCTAGACCAACGGAGCGCAGGATGTTATTTTGTAAATTTTGGTTCAAGCTATGATATTCCCCAAAAACGACCCAGCCTAAGGCAAAATACCAGAATCGTAGTGGATGCGACCGGTACTCAAGAATGGATGAAACCAGTAGTGAAGAAGAAAATTCATTGAAAAGGTAACCCCTCAGTAGAGCAGCGCTATTGACCGCATCCGCATAATAGGTTTGATTAGCGCTTAACAGGCGCCCGAGAATGATGAAAGTCCCATCAAAAAAATTCTTTACAAAAAGATGCACTGTCGCTGAGTGTAAAAGATCTACGCTGCTATCAAATCCCTTTCCGGGAAAGTTCCGGCTAAAATGCTCGATCCTCAACTGCCAGGAAGAGTTATCTGTGCAAGGGTGGGAAAACTGGATTACCATCTCTTCGAGGAGAGTTGCCTCCTCGCTGACGCTGTTATCCTGGATATTTTCCTGGGCATGTTTGTAGAGACCTCTTCCCGCTTTCTGCGTCCACTCCCAGAACAACCCTCGTGGAAAAAATTCTGACAAATAGAATACATTTAGGTTTTCATACTTTATATATCTGCGATCATATAAAGATATGGATAGTATTGAAAAGAAATATTTTTTATCCGGAAAATATTTCTGAAATAAAAAATATTGATCGCTATTTAATATATCAATGGGACTCGGTTTTTTGATTTGCGCGCCCGCACCCGCTCCTATGTCAAGGTGTATGTGTCGATTTAAAGATCGTGAATAAGAGACGATAGTCTGGCTATCCCAAATCTGCTTTCGGTAGTAGTGGCGAATATCGGTACCAGCAAGATAGGACACCGTTCCTCCGTATAGCCTTCGGATTGTGAGATCCTGCCGTTGATGAACGGAGGAAATTTTCCAACGATCAGTTTCTGATAGTAGTGGGAGGTAGATGGCAATATATTGATAATCGCCTTCCCTTTGTGAATTTGCGTTGAATTGCCAGCCTGTTTTGGCTTCAAATTGCCATCGACTGTCTGCAATGCTTCGGTCGGCAAAATAGTAACTGAAAAGAGAGGAATACTCAGTGAAATAGTAATGAAAGAATGTTATCCAGCCGCGACCAAAAAATTATAATCGCCTGTCTCCAATTCGAGCCAGCGCCGTCCACCCTCTGATCCGCCATTTATGGAGCCGTAGAGGGAAAAGGCGTCGCGTATGACGATTAAAAGATCGCCCTGGGACGAATTGTCGGCGATGGGCAGAAAGTGAAAGCTGATATGAGTAAAAATTTTTAACTGGCGTAAATGCCGTTCCGCATTTGCCGCGATGCTGGAGTCCAGGCTGGTCAAACCGGCAAGTTCTAACTGCGTGCCAAGAAAGCTGGCTTGCGTTGTGATATGAATTGCCTGAAGAATGGGAGCGAGCCAATCTATTCCGGCTCCGATGCGAAGCGGTAAAAGGTAGATATGACGAAGTTTTGTCTCGTTAGTTTTTATTGGCTTAGCAGGATATTGTTTGATTTTTTTTAGAAAAATTTTTTCTGTTTGCGAGGTTGGGCTGGCTAGTACCAATAGGCGCTGTCCGTTTATGACTAAGCTTTTTTGAATTTTGAATTCTGGATTTAGGAGGAGTGCTAAATTGGCATTGATGTTTTCCTGAGCGGTAGCTGCGGGCGGAGTGTTCAGAGCTAAGCACAGAAAGATTGCAATAAAGGATTTGTAGATAACAATCCTGCGCATTAGAGACTCTGCTTTTTCCAGGAGCCGTTATAAAATTTTCTGAAAGCAAAAAAAGCCAGGACAACCATCCAGATGGCGACAGCCAGCCAAATACCGGCGTTTGACATAGCCATGGTGATTCCCAGCAGATAGGCAAGGGGAATCATGATAACCCACGTGGTGAGGAAATAAAGTCCTAAAACCCAGTTTACCAAACCAGCCCCTCTGAGAGCCCCTCCCAGGACCATGTGCGTGGCGTCAAAAATTTGAGCTGTACTCACGATCATTAAAGGCCAATAGGTTGCATGGATTACATGCTGATCCTGAGTAAAGAGTCGTATCAAAGACTCGCCCGAAGCAATAAACGTGATACCCATAACACCCATAAACATAGCGGCAAATAGTGTGGAACGCTTTGCCCCAAGGGTTGCAGCAAGAAATTTTTTCCTTCCTATATTCTGGCTGACGATTGTTGTAGCCGCCACGCTGAATGCGTAACCTGGCATAAAGGAGATAGAAAGCACGGAAAACATGATATTACTGACGGCCTGCGGTAGAGCGCCAACTAGACCGGCGATCCGCATAAAAAACAGAAAGCCAAGATTTTGCGACCCTTCCGTCAGAGACGGCGCCACGGCAAGGGAGAAGATTTTCAATACTATTCTGGATTGTATTTGGAAATTTTTTCCGAAAAAAATATTTCTATGCCATGGATTTAGTAGAATCAACAGATAGATGAGAAATCCGAAAACAGAACTCAAGGCTGAGGCAACTGCTGCGCCCTGGATACCCATTGCTGGACAGCCGAATTTTCCAAAAATAAGGATATAATTTAGGAGAACATTGATGGCACCGCTGCCGAATGAGGCGGTCATGCCGACATAGGTTTTGCCCAGCCCGTCAAAAAATGCACGCAGGTTAAAGGAGAGAAAAAAAGGAACAGTACCCATGGCTCGGTAGTAGAGATATTGTTCACCGAGTCGGACCACCTCGGTATCATTGCTGAAAAAACTCATGATATTGCCAGGAAAGAGATACAAAAGTCCGTTAGCGGCAATACCAAGCAGCAGGAAAAGAGCGGAACTGGAAGCGGCAATTGCCTGCAACTCCTTGATCTGCTTTTCTCCGAAGCGCCTGGCGACTAGAATTTGAACACCATAGGATGCTCCAAGCACAAAGGATGACAGTGTCCAATATGCCATTCCGGCCACACCCGCGGCTGCCAACTCTAACATGCCAAGCTGGCCCACCATGGCAGAGTCCGCAACCATGATCGCAGTGATACTTAGCATGCCAATAGCTACCGGAAATGCCAGCTTCCATACCAGGATAGTGGTCGGTTTGGAAAAGTATCGGCGAATAAATTTTCTTAGGAGTTTAATCATGAATTGCTTTCTTTCGCAAAGCCTCATTGAGTATCGAAATAAAGCGCTCCTGGTCGCCATCCATAAATTCCCAGCGTAGAGGCAGAACCCAGATTCTTGACAACTCTTCTTTGGATAATGGCAGCCTGGAGATTTTAACTGCATCTTTTTCTGTAATCAGGATAGGATAGGTGTTTTTATGAAGTATGGAAACAATATCTTTTTCGGTGTAATGATGGTGGTCGGGAAATGTGTACCTAGCCAGTACTCGTACCTTGAGCTCTTCGTTTAGTGTCGATAGAAAACTTTCCGGTCTGGCCAGAGCACATACAGCAACCACAGGCTCATTACACCAATCTCGGTTCTGTAATCCAGTATATGTCGGATCAAGAGGAGTCGGCAGCGCGTGACTGTGAAGCGCTCGTAATACAGCTATTTGTGGAGCATTATTTTGTAAAAAATTTATTGCATGAACTTTTTGCCGCTCGTCGGCCTGGTTCCACTTACTCAGGATTATCGCGTCGCAATGGCGCAGTAGATAAAGCGGTTCGCGCCTGGTACCCCAGGGCAGCAGACCTCCACCGTCGGGATGCATCGTATCCATAATGATAATATCAAGATCTCTGTACATCCTGTGATGTTGCCTGCCATCATCGAGGATCTGGAAGCGAATGCCTTGTCGAGCCAGAGCATCGGCGTTGCGCCATCGCTTCCGGCCAATACCCAGAAGCAGGGGAATCTGTCTGTGCAGGTAGATGGCAGCTTCATCTCCGGGAAAGAGCGCTTTTTGGGATAGATACCATGAACCATCCTTGGCAACATCGATAATGGTTTGCTGGTTCTCGATGGGGCTTCGGTAGCCGCGCATTAACACAGCGGCTCTGATTTTGTGCGCTGTCAGCAGGTAGTGGCTTAACCATAAAGTGAATGGTGTTTTCCCTGTCCCTCCGGTAGTGATATTACCGATAGAGATAACGAAGATATCCGTTTTTTTGTACCATGTACGGCGCTTGCGCCATCGATCCAATAGAAATAGTGCTCCATAGAGAAGACTCAACGGCCAAAGAAGTGGGGCCAAAAACCAGAAATACCAGGGCTTCATGGGATCCTTTTTCGCTCCGGAAAAACCGGCAAAATGATGATGCGCCCAACTTCTTAGCCAGGTGAAATCCGGCAATTCTCTTTTTACGCTTAAAAATGGATTGACATAGAACATTTAGCTTTGAGCTTCACAAGTCTATGATAACGAGTCGGCTGAAAAATTGGGCAGTCATTGAATAGGAGAATAGGACTATGTTGATAATTGAAGGATTCGATCATCCAACCATGACCGTTGCTGATCTGGAGTTTTCGATTCAATTTTATGAAGAAAACTTTGATTTTGAAGTGGTGAATAAGGATCCTGAATCAGGAAAAACCTTCCTGCGGGTAAATGATATTCTCATTGCTCTGATAGAAAAAAAGGATTTTAAAATGCCCGCGAATAGCGAAAACCGGCTTACATTTTTTGTAGATCCAGAGGATTTTTCGGATATCCTCGACGAGGTCGAAGAGCGCGGTTTGACTGTGGTAACCAAGAATATCAATCAACGCCGGGGTGAATCCATCACCATCAAAGACCCGGATGGCTATTTCATTGAGATTGCCTATCCTCGATCCAAGTATTAAGAACCATCCCCGCCAGAAAACGGCCTCAGGAGTGGAAAAATCCTGGGGTCGATCACGAAAAAAATCCAACTATCCTCTCCTGTACATTTTGAACTGTGGTCATTCTTTATTTTTGTAGAGGAGGACATTAAATGATTTTTTTTGGAATCCTCGCAGGTCTTTGATTATACTAAGAGTAGTGTAAAAACCAATTCTAATTCAGCTTGTACCAGGAAAGAGTCTCGTTTTTTTTTCTGATTTTCATGAAAGAGGGAAGCGGATGAGTTATATCGATACAATTTTTCAGAAAACCTTTCAGGAGTCGATGCATTTACGACAACAGGTGTTGGCCGACGGCAATCTACTGGATCAGGTGAGGCTGGCAGGCCAGACCCTGGTCAACTCCCTGCGTAGCGGTTCTAAGGTGCTACTATGTGGCAATGGGGGCAGCGCTGCCGACGCCCAGCATATTGCGGCAGAGATGATCGTGCGTTACAAATCCAGTCACGACCGCGATCCCATTCCAGCCATTGCCCTGACCACGGACAGCTCCGTACTGACGGCAGGTGCCAATGATTACTCCTTTGCGGATGTTTTCTACCGTCAGGTGATTGCTCTGGGGCAGCCGGGCGATGTACTCTTTGCTATCTCTACCAGTGGAAATTCTGCCAATGTGATCCGGGCAATGGAGGCAGCGCAGCAAAAAGGGATGCAGGTGATAAAATTTTTGGGTGGCGATGGTGGCAAAATGATAGCAATGCCCGGCATCCCCCTGCTGGTTCCGCACAAGGAGACAGCTAGGGTTCAGGAGATTCATATCACCCTGGGGCATATTCTCTGTGATGTCGTGGATGCCGAGCTTTTTGGTTTTCGCGATTTCTAAGGTTTAGCTGCCTCCCGTAGCGCCTCCTCGATGGTACCAGGGGTAATGACCTCAGACAAGGGGATGGCCGCGCCATTGCCAGGCCGATAGATCACATAAAAAGGAACACCGGAACGGCCAAAGCTTTGCAGCAGGGATGTGATTGCCTGATCCCCATTGGTCCAATCTGCGGAGATGGGCACTACACCATATTTCTGGAATAGAGCGGCCACAGAATCCAGTGCGAGTACCGTTTTTTCATTCGCCTTACAGGTAAGACACCAATCTGCGGTAAATTTTAAGAAAACAGGGTTTTTGCCGGCGCGGGCTGTTTGCAGCTTTTCCGGAGAAAAATTTTCCCAGGTGATGGAACCTGTTATTGTGGTTTTTACCTGGGAGGTGGAGGCCTGCATGAGCTGGGGGAGAAAATACCAGGTGAGTCCCACACCGAAAAGAACTATCGTAATCCAGGTCAGGATATAGCGTCTGCTTGCACTTCCCAGGGGAGCAATTCGGCCTCCTGCCCAGACCAGAATGGTGACGGCAAACAGATAGGAAAGAAGCAGGATGGTGGCCTCACTGCCGGCGCCACGAGAGTATACCCATATTAGCCAGAGCAGGGTCGCAAACAGGAGAAATCCCATAAACTGTTTTAAGGTCTCCATCCACTCTCCAGGCTTGGGAATAAAGCGTAGGGCGCGGGGAAAGAGCGCTAGGATCATATAGGGTGAGGCCATGCCCAGGCCAGCCATAAAAAAAATAGAGAGGGTATTCCAAGCGCCCTGGGAAAAGGCAAAACCCATTGCTGACCCCAGAAATGGGGCGCTACAGGGGGTGGCCAGGATCGTGGCTAATACACCCTGGGAGTAGCTGCCAATGGCGCCGCCCTGCACAGCCAGCCTGCCCAGAGGACCGGTTTGCGGAATGTTCAGGGTAAATACATTAAAGAGAGAGAGTCCAAAGATTAACAACACCAGCGACAGACCGATAACAAACTCCCTGCTCTGAAATTGAAATCCCCAGCCGATATTTTCTCCGAGGCTTTTGAGCACAATCACCATCAGCGCCAGCGCTAAAAATGTGGAGAGCACTCCTAGAACAAAGAAGAGACTATAGCGAAAGATGGTTCTGGCATCCTCACCGGCCTGCTTAACCAGAGAGAAGACCTTTATGGAGATGACAGGCAGCACGCAGGGCATGACATTTAAAATCAATCCACCCAGAAATGCAAAAAGCATCATTGTGATCCAGGCTAAAAACCCGCTCTCCTGGCTGCTGCTCGAAACCGGTTCAGGTTGCCACAGGCTTTGATCCTGTTGGTTGGCCTGAAATAGCCGTTTTTCTGTAAGGTCAACGGGATAGAGATAGGCCGGCGGATTGAGCCCAGGACACTGGATCTGCAAAAAAGCTGGTGCTGCCTTAGAGAGCTTTTCTGGAATCTGCACAGGAATGGAAAATTGAAAACGGAAATCCTGGCCTGTTTCCCCTTTGCTTGCCAGAGATGGCTTTCCCCATAACCACTCCTCCTGGTTGGCAAGGGTTATCATGCGGCACTGCCGCCACTCTATGGTCTGTTCCCTGGATTTTTTCAGGGAGAGACTCAATGAATAATGGCGCTCTTTTCCCGGTAAGGGTGGTTTGTTCCAGCCTGCCTCAAGTAGGGAGAGCTGGTTGGAGTTCTGAGTCAAAGGAACCGGCTGTTGCTGGCTGACAGCAGTGAAGATGCGGGAGTAGTCCGCATCAGAATTTTTGCTGGAAGAAAGTTTGATTTCATGGGAGATGGGGGTGCATTCGCTGCTACGCTCAGCGCACAGCTCCGCTGCAAAGAGAATTTGATCCTGCTCGGTTAGCCCGCCATTCACCTTCAAGTGCAAGATAAGAGAGTAGTTTTTTCGTTGGATGGCAACAATATCCCCCTGCTTGTCTTTGATTATCTCTGGTAGCGGCCACAATATGGCATCAAGGGAGCTGCGTTTTGAGCGCAATTGCAGGGTTGCCGCATTGCCCTTCTCTGTAGAGAGGCGATCGTAGATAAAATAACCATCCGGGATCACTATGCGCAGCGCATAAGAGAGCTGACCTTGCTTCTGCTGCAAAGGTTGGAACAGGGCTGCGGAGGTGCTTGGAGCGGCAAAACCAAATGTTGGCGCTATGAAGAGATAGGCCAGCAGTAGGAGGGAGAAAAAGTGAGGCTGAGATCGTAAAGCCATGCAGGTTTCCTTTGTAAGTGTGCTGTATCGGTTTTGATTGCTTATACTGTTTGCAATGGACTTTGTCCTGCAACCGTTTATGCCAAGGTCGATAGTGACGCGGTTATGGCATTGCCCAA
>DYNZ01000146.1 GCA_020720805.1 Leptospira biflexa
AAAGGGTGCGTCGACATCGCTGGCATTGCCTTGCGATATCCGAAAACCAAAATGTTTTTAGTATAGATTTTCATCAGAAAATTACGCAGGCAGGTGATGCAATGTCAGAAACATGGATGGCTCTTTCCGGCGATCATGCCGCCCTACTTGAAGAGCTCTTTGCTACGTACACGTCGGATCCTGGCAAAGTGCCGGATGACTGGCGTCGCTTTTTTGAGCAGTTAGAAGAGGGCGGCGGGGATAGCTCGCTGGCTCCAGAGGCAGAGAGAACGGGATTCTTTCAGGAGCTCGGTCTGGCGTCAATCATGGATGCCTATCGCAAGCATGGCCACCTGGCAGCTCAGATCGATCCCTTGCGTTTTCGGTCGCTGAACAGGCGTTTTATCGATTCGCGGATCGAGAGATTATCCGCACAGGATCTGGCCAGGGTTGTGGCCAGACCGGGAAAACCAACAGAGCAGACCAGCCTTCAGGCACTTCTTTCCAGTATGGAAACCACATATTGCGGCAGCATTGGTGCTGAACACCATTACTTGCTGGATGACGAAGAGCGTCACTGGATCCAGGAACAGATGGAGGTGGGAATCATTCAAGAGGAGGTGGCGAGCGCCACCCAACTGCGGCTTTTTGAAAAGGTGTTTCAAGCTGACTACCTAGAAAAATTTCTTGCAAAAAAATATGTAGGGAAAAAGCGGTTTTCCCTGGAGGGGGGAGAGTCCCTGATCGCCCTACTGGATACGCTGATCGAAGAGGCTGGCAATCATGGTGTAAAGGGCCTGAATCTGGGTATGGCTCACCGGGGCCGACTGAATGTACTTGTCAATACCCTCAAAAAACCTGTTGCTCAGCTGTTCGCTGAATTTGAGGAGAAAGCGGACGAAACCTATCCTTTTTATAGTGATGTAAAATATCATTTAGGCTTTTCCAACAGTGTTCGCACAGCCTTGGAACGGGAGGTGCAGCTTTCTTTGGCTTTTAATCCCAGCCATCTGGAAGCGGTCAATCCTATTGTGCAGGGAAAGGTTCGGGCCAAGCAGATCCTTCTTGGCAGCGGCAGTGCAGACAGCTACATTCCAGTTCTTCTCCATGGTGATGCAGCCTTTCCCGGCCAGGGCGTGGTAGCGGAAACCCTGAACCTCATGAAGCTGCGCGGTTTTACCGTGGGAGGCACGGTTCATATTGTTGAAAACAACCAGATCGGCTTTACAACCCATCCGGAGGATTCTCGATCCACCCCCTACGCAACCGATATGGCCAAGGGTTTCCAGATTCCCATTTTTCACGTGAATGGCGATGACCCTGAGGCGGTGTACCGGGTGATGCGCCTGGCCTTCGCCTACCGGATGCGCTTTCATAATGATGTCATAATCGATCTTGTCTGCTATCGCCGTCACGGCCACAATGAGATGGATGAGCCAACCTTTACCCAGCCGGTTATGTATGAGGCCATTCGCAACCACCCTGTAACCTGGGAGATTTATGAAAAAAGGCTGCTGGAAGGGAGATCCGTAAGCGCAGAACAACTGGAGGTTGTGAAGCAAAAGGTGCGCGATAGTTTGCAGGAGTCCTACGAAAGTTCCCATGCCACAGGACTCCATCTCGAAGCGGAATACATGCGTGGATTGTGGAATACCTACAGCCCGGAAAACGCCAATCTCGATGTCGATACCAGAGTCAGTCAGGATTTTCTGGAGAAAATTGCCTCCTCCATTACGACCATACCCGCAAAGATCAACGCCTCCGGAAAACTCACCAAGCTGCTGGAGCATAGAAACTCCATGGTTTTTGGAGAGACGAAGATAAACTGGGGGTTTGCCGAATCGCTGGCATTTGGTACTCTACTGGAAGAGGGGGTCGCTATCCGTTTCTGTGGACAAGATGCCCTGCGCGGCACCTTTTCCCAGCGACACCTTGGTGTGGTGGATGTGAAGACCAATGAAGAGTGGATTCCCTTGAACCACATGAGTTCTACCCAGAAACATATTGAGGTTGTCAACTCTGCCCTGTCCGAATTTTCAGTGCTGGGATTTGAATACGGTTACTCCCTAGCCAATCCCCACGCCCTTGTGCTTTGGGAGGCGCAGTTTGGCGATTTTGTTAACGGCGCTCAGATCATCATTGACCAATTTATCGCCAGTTCCGAGGTGAAATGGTTTCGGATGAGCGGATTGGTGATGCTTTTGCCGCACGGCTTTGAGGGGCAGGGGCCGGAGCACTCCAGCGCGCGCATCGAGCGATTCCTCCAGCTTTGCGCTGATAATAATCTCACAGTTGCAAACTGCTCCACTCCGGCACAATATTTTCACCTCCTGCGCCGTCAGGTTCTCCAGCAGTACCGAAAGCCGTTGATTCTCTTTACGCCGAAAAGCCTGCTGCGCCACCCACTGGCAGGTTCATCCGTGTCGGAGCTGGTCAATGGCAGTTTTCAGCCTGTTTTAGATCACCCAAATTTGGAAAAGAAAGAGCAGATTACCAGAATACTCATTTGTTCTGGCAAGGTGTACTATGATTTGTTGGAATTTCAAACGGGAAATAACATCACAGACACCGCCATCGTTCGCCTGGAACGGTACTACCCATTTCCCGATTTTGAGCTGAATCAGATTCTCGCGAGCTATCCGAAAGTAAAGGTATTTTGCTGGGTACAGGAGGAGCCGGAAAACCAGGGAGCTTACCATTTTGTCCGTGATCGTATCGGCTCTTTACTGCCGAAGCAGGCCAGCTGGCGTTATGTTGGCCGCAAAGAGGGGGCCAGTCCGGCTACAGGCCTGGCAAAAATTCACCTGAAAGAGCAGGACGATATCGTAGCTCGCGCGTTTACCGTCCTATAACCCAACACAGGGCAATAGCCAGGAGTCAATATATGAAAATTGAAGAAATTATCGCAAAATTTCAAAAGGCAGGGCGCTTTTCAGATCAACCTACCTTTAACGAGAAGACATTGGAAGAGTGGGAAAAGGAGTTTGGTGTCAAACTGCCGCCGGATTACCGCGCTGCCCAATTAGCAGGCTCCTATTATAAGGCAAATTTTCGTTTTATGAAGCCAGAGAGGGCCGAACAGAATATGATTGTTTTTGCCTATTGGAATGACGCCCGGTTTGCTTTTCATATTGTTGAAGGCGAGCGTGGAGATTATCCTGTTTACATTCTGCTAGGTGATTTTCGCGAAAAGAAATACCAGAATTTTTGCGAATGGTTTTCCATGGTCTATGAGACTGCAACCTCTCCCTTTAATTCTGAATAGGAGCATTGAGGAAGAAAAATGGAATAGGAAAGATACTTTTCTTGAAAAATGCAGATAGTATGAAAAAGATGGCTAAAAAAATCCGGCACCAGCAATAATGAATATCTGATTGGAGATTATAATGGCTCAACAATTAACAATTGATGACGTACTAAAACGTGCACAAATGGTGGAAAAAACAGCAGAGGAATTTTACCGTATTGCGTCCCAGCGCTTTGAAGGCACAGAAATGCAGATGCTTTTGATCCAGTTATCCGAAGAAGAGAGCGGACATGTGGACGAAGTAGGCGAAATCCGCAATAAATACAAATCTACCATTGTGTTTGATGACAAGGTTCAGATCGATGGCGAAGTCAAATTTCTTGATAAGTTTGAAAAAATCGCAAAGGAAGGATCTATCGAAGCGGTCGCGAAATTTGCTCTGGATATGGAAAAAGCGGCAGTTTCCAGCTATTCCCAGCTTGCTAAAAGCCACACAGGCGAGGTCAAACAGGTTTTTCAGGATCTGGCTGATTTCGAGCAGACTCACGTGGACAATATCACAAGAATGATTAAAAGTCTATCTTTGAACCTGTCTGACGATGACGGCGAATTTCACGCTCATTAAAATTCGCTATCTCTAAAATGGATAACGGCAGGTAGAGTCCTGCCGTTTCATCTTTTCCCTCTTTTCCATCTTCCCAAACGTTATCTTACCGCCAATTTTGCTTGTCATTTTCATAAATCCTCTGTGTTCTTGTTCTGTTTGTCTATGGCATAACTATGTCATAAACCATGTATACTAAAGGCATTTTGGTTTTCGGATATCGCAAGGCAATGCCAGCGATGT
>DYNZ01000147.1 GCA_020720805.1 Leptospira biflexa
ACCTCAACCATCCCCTCCCGAATCATGGCCAGATATTTCTTTTCCTCATCCTGGAGTTCACCGAGCAATTCCGGGGCAAAGGACGCCGTGACCTGCCCCTCAGAATTAGTTACCTTTTCGATAAGTTGTGGCAAATATTTCTTCCCGCCGCTGGCAATGATCGCCGTCATGTGGCAAAGCTGAAGCGGAGTTACCAGATTAAACCCCTGACCAATGGCAATGGACAAGGTTTCACCATCCTGCCATTTCACTCCATATTTTTTTTTCTTCCACTCCCGGGTCGGAATAATCCCGGCCTTTTCATATTCAACCAGGGCATTGGTTTTCAACCCAAGCCCCAATTTGTTGGCATATTTTGCCAGATTATCCACCCCCACCTTCATTCCCACCTGGTAAAAATAGACATCACACGATTCACTGATCGCCCGCATCAGATCAACCGTTCCATGCCCCCCTTTTCTCCAGCAATGATAATCGCGGTTCCCAAAGTGAATGGAACCCCCGCAATGAAATGTAGTGTCTTTGGTAATGACCCCGGTGGCCAGGCCAGCCAGAGCCGTCACCATCTTGTAGGTGGAGCCGGGTGGATACATGGCCTGGAAGGCCTTATTGATCAAGGGATGCTTGGGGTTGTCCTGCAAGGCCTTCCAGTTTGCCTGCGATATCCCCCCTTCAAAATCAGCGAGATGCAAACGGGGGGTCGAAGCCAACACCAGAATACGACCGGTCTTCACCTCCATAACCACCACGGCCCCTGATTTTTCCCCGACATCCATGGCCTCTTCCGCCGCCTGTTGCAGTTCCATGTCCAGGGTCAACCGTACTTCATCGCCGGGCACCGGCTCCATATGGCTCAAGAGTTGCTGCTCAAATCCCCGGGCATTCACTTCGGAGGAGTCTCTCCCTTTTTCACCGCGCAGTTTTTTCTCCCATAATTTTTCCAGACCCATCTTGCCCACCAGATCACCGCCCCGATAAAAATCAGCGTCATCGGCCTCCAGCTCACTCTTGGCAATTTCACCAAGATAACCAATCACATGGGCGGCCATGTCCCCATAATGATAATAACGGGTGGGGAAGACCTCGATACGAATACCAGGAAAATCTTTATTATGGGTCTCCAAATAGGCCAGCGTATCCCACGATAAATTTTCCTGCAGACGAATGGGAATATGCCGTTGTTTACTCTCCGCCTCTCTGATCCTTTCCCAAAGTACAGAGACATCCTCTTTTAAAACCACCGAGAGTTTTTTCAGCAATCCATCAATATCATTGGAGTCTTCACGAACCAGTACCACATTAAAAGACGGCTTGTTGGTCACCAATTCTTTGCCGTTTCGATCCAGGATATCACCTCGGGGCGGAGCCAATTCACGAACACGCACCCGATTATTTTCAGCCTTCTCCCTGTAGACCTCCCCCTTGTGAATCTGCAGAAACCAGAGTCGAAAAAAAATCATGCCAACAAAAAAGAGCCCAACCAGAGACACCCAGAGAATCCGCTTGCGCAGGGCATCCAAATCCGCCTGATCATACTCGGATATCTCCCCCAACTCTTCCAGAAAGGCCCATTTAAGCATGCTCACGACCCCACTCCGAACCCCACAAATTCCGTTTCCTCCTGTTGATCATACCACTACCTTTCTTCAACGAAAATAATTCCCTGATCGCTTTCGTAACAGCCGAGGAGCGATAAATCGTTTTTTCTCTATCTGATCATAGAGGCGGTTACACGCAAGCAAAAAGGGGATTGAAGCGACAATCAGGATGATTGCCTGTTGAAGGATGATACGCCAGGACCACTCAGGCAAAACCCCGGGAAGGATCAGGAAATAAAAGGCATAAAGCGCCGAATAGCCAAAGAGGAAAGTTATTCCCACCAGGGGAACCTGATAGGCAAATTCCTTGACAGGAATTTTTTCTTTGAGAACTTTTAAAAGAAGAAAAAGAAAAAAATACAATAAGGGATAGGTACCAAGATAGAGGCCGGAAACAACATCCATCATCCAGCTCAAAGCGAGGACCAGAAGTGTCCCCCGTACCCAGTCGAAACGATAGGCACAAAAGACGATAAAGATAAAACTCAAGTCAGGAGCCCCCAACCAGGTGGGAAATAATCGAAAAACGGTCGTTTGAATAACTATAAGGACTACTTCCACCGCGAGAAAACTCAAAATCAACATAGAAGTAAGCAAACACACTCATCTGAAATCTACTGAACAACCGGCTCCAGTGGACGCCCCATCTCGGCGGCAATTTTTTGTTTTTCAGAAACATCAATAAAAACCATCTCCAATTGCCCAAATTCGACAATGGGGGCAACCTCAATCTCCTGGAACATTCCGCGTCGTTGTGAGCGAACCGCCGATACTGTTCCCAAGGGAATTCCCGACGGGAAAGTTCCGCCTACACCAGCCGTCACAATATGGTCCCCGACGGCGATATCCACATTTTTGAGAATATAATGAAGGGTATAGCCCTTATCTGCGGCCCCTTTCAAGATACCCCGAATCCTGTTCTTCTGGATCATGGCATCAATGGAGCTACTCGGGGCATTGGTTAGTAAAATCTTGGAATAATGGTCTGAAACCTGAATAATCTGGCCAACCACACCCAGAGAAGTTCGAGCCACCATCCCTTCCGCCGCACCATCATTTTTACCCAGATCAACGATCAGAGTCTGAAACCAAAAGGAAGGATCCTTGCCAACCACCCTTGCCGTCATCGAAGGGAATTTTTCCTCATTTTTAAAGGCCAGCTCATTTTCCAGATAGCGATTTCGGGCATAGGCCTCACGGAATTGATCCAGTTGCTGCTGGTACTCCGAAATCTTGGCCCGTAACTGCTGATTATCATCCCTGATATTCCATAACACCAGATAATCCTGGAAAAAGCTTTGCGCCTTCCTGATCACAATGGCGGCTCCTTTCTGTACTGGGCCCAATCCCTCCATGATCGTCTGCTGCACTGTGCCAAACTGTCGCCCGATGGTTGAGCCAAACAACAACAGGGCAAGAATCAACAACAGGCCTGCCAGGACAAAGAGTTTGGCAACAATAAAAGAAGAGGAATTCCTTTTTCGGACATTAACAGAGTTCTTCAAGGATTTTTTTATCCCCGCCAACAGATCATTGTACGGTCACTTCCCGCAGGATATCCAGATTATCCAAGGCCTTTCCCGAGCCAAGCACCACCGAAGACAGAGGGTCATCGGCCACAATAATCGGCAGTCCGGTCTCCCGTTTTAATCGTCGGTCCAGGCTTTTCAACAGAGCGCCGCCGCCAGTCAAGACAATACCATGATCAACAATATCAGCGGACAACTCAGGAGGAGTGGCCTCCAGAGCTTCCTTCACCGCATCAATGATGATGTCCACTTGTTCGGTGATGGCCTGCTGAATCTCATCCGCGCCAATCAGCACGGTTTTAGGTACGCCCTCCACCAGATCGCGGCCCTTGATCTCCATTGTTTCATAGGGCAATTCAGGCTCAACATTGCCAATGCTCATTTTAATCAACTCGGCAGTGCGCTCGCCAATGGCCAGATTATGTTTTCGTTTGATATACTGGAGAATGGAATCATCCATCTTATCACCGGCAACCCGCACCGATTTGGCATAGACAATGCCAGATAATGAAATCACCGCCACCTCGGTGGTGCCGCCCCCGATATCAATAATCATATTGGCCGTGGGTTCGGTAATGGGAAGATTGGCGCCAATGGCCGCCGCCATCGGTTCTTCAATCAGATACACTTCTCGGGCCCCTGCAGATTCAGCCGATTCACGAACCGCCCGCTTCTCCACCTGGGTAATGCCAGAAGGGACCGAAATAATGATTCGCGGATGAACCAAGGTGCGACGGTTATGGACTTTATTGATAAAGTAACGCAACATGGCCTCAGTCACTTCAAAATCAGCAATAACTCCGTCGCGGATCGGACGGATCGCAACAATATTTCCTGGAGTTTTGCCCAGCATCTGTTTGGCGTCCTGACCGACAGCAAGAACCTTGCTGCCTCGTCCATCCTGCCGCACTGCCACCACCGATGGTTCCCGTAAAAC
>DYNZ01000043.1 GCA_020720805.1 Leptospira biflexa
CTAACGGAATAAGGGACAATTTCGCTTTTCCGCAACCTCCTGCGCGGCCTGTCTATAGCGCAGTTTTGCTTCGACAATATATTTCCCTTTCAAAGTAGAGGGGATGCCGTAGTACACATCCCTGTGTCCTCTGGGCGCAATGGTGTCATGCCTGGAAAAGGAGGTAATTTCCCAGGGATGGAGGGTGAACTGAAAATTGTTGTCCTGTCCATCAGAATTAAAAATGCGCACATCCTTTGGCAGTCTGCCCTCTGCATCCAATTTGCCCGTAGACAGAATTACCCTGCCGCTGCTGTCCTTCACCGTCAGTTCCAGCCAGATCTGCCTTATATTGGTTAGCGAAGTTGGCAGATTATGACCGGCACGAATATTTTTTACCCGCACCTTGAGCTCTGCTGCCTTTCCGCCACGATAGACCGGAGATATTTCTAGATCTGCGGCTGACTACAGTCGCTGGACCGCCATGCTGTATTTTTTACGGACATTGGCAGCCAGCTCCTTATCACCAGCCTTTAATGCAGCCAGTTCCGTGAGCATGTAAATCAGAAAGTTGGCGCCGTTAAAAAAGTGGCGGTATTCTTCCCGTTTCGGTTTGGTAAAACTTTCCGCTGAACGCAGAAATGTTTTGATTTCCACCATATGACAGTCCTGGCACTGGATATTTTTCGCTGCATAAGGACCATTTTTCCATTCATTATAAGTGATCTCCAACGGGGTGTGTGTACTGTAATGGTTTACATTGTGACAGCCGGCGCAGAGTTCGGAGCGCAGATGCAGAGGCGATTCGATGCATTCATGAAAGCCGTCGCCGCAGCCCTCTTCAGCTTTGAAGGGACCGTACTTGGTCGGAACCGATGCGGTTGCATCATTTCAACCCGGAGATAGAATGAGTGATCCGTTTTCCGGCTGCCGGTACGGAGTCTGCCAGTGCGAATGGCCGCTCACAGAGTGGCAGACATCGCAGGAAACACCGGCTAGTGCGAGTTCTGATTTTCCTTTGAGTCCGGGTTCCTTGATCTCTCCCTTGACAAAGGCAGCGGGTGTATGACAGCCTTCACACTGTTTTGCAATCTCCGGACCGACGGCCTTCACCGCTGCGTTGAGTTCTCCCTGGTAGATAGGATCCTTAAAGGCCAGGGAGTGCATAGAACCGTTCCATTCCGCATATTTTTCCGGATGGCAGCTGGCACAGGAGGTAGGTTTTGTGAAATCAGCTCTGGTTTTATCCCATTTCAGCAGTGATGGATAATAAGGATAAAATTTTCGGTCGATCTCAAACATTCCTTCCCCAGACAGGAGGCTGTAAAGAGGAAAAGCAGAAAACAGAGTTAAGAAAAAGGTAATGATCCACTTTTTGGCTAACATATTTGACCACCAGAACATTTCATTTTTAAATCAATGATAGTCGCGGGCAAAATGAGATCAATGAGAATTTTATGGAACTGCCGGATTTCAGCTTACCAAGAACGAAATGCGTTTGTGGGATAAAGAAGTGGGAGCTACACAAGAGCTGTAAGTTCGTAACCGGCCTCTTGTAATAATGCGGCGAGCTCATCCTTGGCTGGTTGCTGCCCTGCCTCCTTCAAGGTAAGAACCACCTGACCGCTTTGTAAATCCGGCTGCGCTTCCAGGATTGTGGGATGGGACTCCAGCACTTTTTTTACGGTTTTTACGCAGTGCTGGCAGGTCATTCCTGAAACGATAATTCTCATAATCATGGCATCCCCCTTTTTTGCGAGAATCTTTTTCATAAGAAAAATATTTCTTATCCTGATCAAATAGATGTAGGCCAAGAGCAGGACCAGAAAAGCGGCGCTGACGGCCGATAGGGAATCCATAGCGCCGCTGTGGTGATCGCTATGGCCTGATGCGCCTGTTGTCGAAATCAACTCATTGAGAAAAAAGCCAAAAATTAGGCTAAACCCTGTAACAACTAGCAGATAGATCAAGGTAACTTTTTTCCCAAGCCCTTTGCTGATCGCTCCGATGGTAGCAACATTGGTAGCGGGTCCAGCAAGCAGGAAAACCATAGCTGAGCCTGCCGGTAAACCAGCAGCTAATAGAGCCGCGGCAATGGGAACCGAACCAGTGGTGCAGACATAGAGCGGGGTGGCGATTGCTAGGGCGACAAAGAGACTTGCAATTCCCTGGCTCCAGGAGTAGCTGTGCAGGCTATCCGCGGGCAGCAGCAGCGTAATCAGAGCAGAAAGCAGTATGCCGATGATGAGCCAGTTGGCAATGGAAGATAAAATGTCAAAAATTGCATAGCGAACAGCGATGCCTAGTCGGGCAATCGAAGATAATTTATCGCTCTCGGCGAGGTGTCGTTTCATCGTGGGTAGTGGATGTTGATTATCATCGCGGGAAGCAAAAAAATTTACCAACATACCACCACTCATACCCATAATGAATGCCGCGCCAATCTTAAACAGTGCGAACGGCCAACCCAGAAACGAGGCGGTAACCAGCAGCGAATCTACGCCAGTCTGGGGTGTGCTGATAAGAAAGCCGGTCGCCGCGCCAGGTGAAGCTCCATCGCGACGCAGTGCTAGGGTAGCGGGGATAACGCCGCAGGAGCAGAGTGGTAAGGGAATTCCGAAAAGAACCGCTCTGAGAACACTGCCGCTGTTGGAGTGGCGCAGTTGCTGTGATAGAAAATTTTCAGGCAGAAAGGCGTGCATCATCCCCGCGATGAATAAACCCAAAAGCAGGGAAGGGGCAAGCTCCAAAAGAATATTCCAGATATGTAGAAGATACGGCACCATTGCTTCCTCCACCACTGGCTACAACATACTGAAAAATGCGAAAAGAGGCAAATGGTTGTTTACATCTTTATTTTCGCTTGAAAATTTTCAGGTAAACTGGTTTATTTGCCGCGGTTCTGGCCGCCTGCCTTGATCCGCAAATCCTTTTCCGGTAGAATTGAGAAACTTTCATGAATGAAAACTTGAAATTAGCCGTTATCAGCACTTTGGCTGAAGAGCATCTTCTATCCCTGGATGCCCCCGAGCTGGACGCTTTGGTGCAAAGCGCGGCACGAGGTTTTGAAACTGTTACAGAATCGGAAAAGAGCGTTAAGGTCTATCATGGCAATTTTTCACAGATAAAGAATTTTTTTATAAATCTGGACCTCTCCCCAGAACTTTTATCGCAGATGAAGGTGTTGCGCTGGTCAATGGAGAGCCTATTAATACGGGAGTTTCTCTGGGCCGGTCTGGCCGAGAATAAAGAGATTTTTGCCATAGACTCGCTGGCAGGGGTAGAGCAGATGCCAGGTTTACTTCGTCTGGATCTTATGGTAGTTGAATTGCCAGATCTCCTGCCTATAACAAAACTTTCACAAATCGAAGAGGTACGGTTGGATTCAGAGCAGGAGTTTTCTCTCAAAATTTTTCTAAACCTTACGAAGCTTCGTTTTCTTGGCATCTTGCCTCAATGTGACCGCCAGAACCAAACTCTAGCAATCGACCTGCTGCAAAGGGGTGTCTATCTTTCACGCCGTTTATGGAAACTGTTATATAACTTAGATACTGAATTGTTTTTTTCGAGTATTGAAACGGCGTTAGCGCAGGGATCTGTGGCAGATGTTCGTGCTGAGATTTTTTATATGCGCGAAGAGTATGAATCGGAGTTCCGCGATTTGCAGGCTCTTGCCCAGGCGCATTATGTCCATAACGATCTTCACCGCCGGTTGGCCTTGAATCTCCTGAACCGGGGTCTTTTTTCGGAGGCCTTGTTAGAGCTGAAAAAATATGAACAAAAGGAGTTGGCTTCCCAGAAGTCCGTGCATGATCTGCTGGCTTACAGTTATCTGATGCTTGGTGAGGATCTGCTTGCCCTGAGGGAGAATCTTCTCTCCGATCTAACAGAGATTGAGCGCGACTTTGATCTTGACAATAGCGATATTCTCGAAAATGTTAGCCTGCGTGAAGGATTATCTGTTATCCATGATCTTCGTCGCGACTTTCCAGGCCAGGAGATTTTATGGAGCGTCGAGCTGGAGCTACTGGATCGCCATGAAAAATCCGAGGAGATGTTGACCATTCTGGATGATGCTTTCGCTCAGTATCCGAATAGCGCCTATTTCCTCTATATGGCAGCTGAGGCTCATAACCGATTAAATCAATATGAGCAGGCTGTGCGCTATTATGAAGAGGCCATCGCTAAAGATGACGGCACATTGTTGGTGCCGGTCATTCAGAACCAGCTTGCGGATCTCCATTCGCGCTACGGCTATTTTCAGCAGGCCATGCTGGTGATCCAGGAGGCTCTTGAGGCAGATCCGGACGGCGATTTTGCCGTTGCTTATGTCACAGCCGCAGAGATTGCCGTTGCCCTGAATGACAAAAAGAGCTTCTATGAGTACCTGGAAAAAGCGCTGGATTCTGATTTTTATGAGACCGTGGATGATGTTATGGATAATGAGATCTTTCAGAAATTCAGCAAAGAGAAGAGTTTTCAGGATCTCTTAAAAAAATATTTTTAAGAGACTTTTTTCTGGTCTATCCTTAGATTTTTTTTGCAAGCAGAAGGGGGAATTATGAAATTTTTTAAAAAATTGATTCTTGGCGTCATGGTTTTGCAACTATTGATTGTATCGTTTCCTTCGTGTCATGGAACGAATGTTCTGTTTACCAAGGTACATCGATGGAATGCGACGATATCGGATAAATGGCTTCGTTCCACTGTGCATCTGCTGCTCTGGGTGGTTCCGGTCTACGAAGTCAGCCTGATTCTCGATATTTTTTTACTGAATCTGCTTGAGTTCTGGACTGGGAGCAATCCACTAGCTATGGATGCAGGTACCGAAGAGAGGCAGTTGGTCGATTACAAAGGGAAGCAGTATGAGATTACAGCACGACAGAATCGCTTTGATCTCCAGGAAATTGGTTCTGGTGCCTCACCCAACAGACTCGCCTTTGTCTATATCCCTCACGATCAGGCCTGGTATGTGGAGCAGGGGCAAAATTTACATAAAATTATAGAGTTTGACCCGGCACAGCGTGAATTTGCCTGGGTCATTTTACCTCATGGCGAGCGTGAAAAGGTTCTTTTACCCTAGTGGCTGGTTAAGGCTGTTTAGCATGTGAAAAAAAAGGAGAATCATAAGGGCGGTCACAAAAACCAGCTTTTTCAATATCTATATATGCGCCCTATGGTAGGCACAAAAACGGAAGTTTTTGTGATCACCCATAATTTTTTCTTTATTTTTTTTGCGCAGGCGGCGTACTATACTCCAAGTTGGTTCCACAGGCGATACCACGAAGAGTAGATATCGCTTCTATCAGGAATTGGTTTGGTGTTTTTCATTTTTTTTGAAACTTAAATTAGGATGAGCTGTATGAAACGATCCGTAAAAAAATCTCGCTTTCTTCTTAGTCTATCCCTTATTGTACTTTTGCTTCCTCTGGCGTTAGCTGCGAAAAATTATACCAACAGCCAGCACGGTTTTCGAGTCGATTTTCCCACCTCCTGGGAGGTGCAGGAGAATGCCTATGGAACCATTGTGATGGCGTTGAGTCCTTTAACCCCAGGCGATACCTTCCGTGAAAACGTGAATGTCGTAAGTGAAACGATACCTGATACCTATACCCTAGATCAGTACTTTCAGGCGTCCATCTCAAATATGAGCAGCAGTCTGAAGGATTTTTCCTCTGCAGGCTCCGGATTTATGAAAATCCTGGGACAGGATGCAAAATGGGTCATTTTTACCCACAATGTCGGCGCGGTTCAGGCCAAGGCCATCCAGTACTATTTGTTGAAAAATGGCAAAGCCTTCATTGTCACCTGCACCGCCACTCCAGCTACCTTTCAAACTTTCTCCATGGATTTTGAAAAAATCGCTCAATCGTTTGTTATCCAGTAAGCTGGCCAAAGCCGCTCACCCCTATGGGCGGCTTTTTTTAGTTGGTTTCGATATTCGTAAGCAAGGGATAGCATGGGATTAGCCGAAGATATTGTCCTGATTATCCTTGCCGGGCTCCTCTTTGGCTTTCTGGCTCATGTGATGCGCCTGCCCCTGATTCTAGGATATATCGTAGCGGGGGTCTCCCTGGGACCTCTACTGCACGGAGCGGATCATGCTGCTTCGCTGCATGAGATAGAGCTTTTGGCTGAAATCGGCGTTGCTCTCCTCCTTTTTTCCGTTGGACTTGATTTTTCATTTAAAAAGATTCGTGATCTGCGCAGGATCACCCTTCTGGGTACGGTTCTGCAGGTTGGATTGAGTATCGCCGTTGTGCTGGGAGCCGGAGTGGCGCTGGGTTACTCCTGGAGTGTAGCCCTGGTTTTGGGGTTTATTGTCTCCCTCTCCAGCACCATGATAGTATTGAAATCTTTGCTGAGTCAGGGGCTGATGGGCACCCTATCCAGTAGAATCATGATTGGCATGCTGATTGTTCAGGACCTGGCCGCTATTCCCATGATGATCCTGATTCCCCAGTTGCAGGCATTGGAGCAAGGGTGGCTTGGACTCCTGTTAACCTTATTCAAAGCGGTCGCCTTTTTAGTGGTGCTTATCCTCCTGGGCACAAAGTTGGTTCCCTCCATTCTGCGTATGATCAGTCGGCTCCACTCACCCGAGCTGTTTTTACTTACGATCACCGCCCTTAGTTTGGGTGTAGGTTTTCTCAGTTTTAAAATGGGTCTCTCTTTTGCCTTTGGCGCCTTTGTCGCTGGCATGGTCATCAATGAATCTGAGTATAGCCACAAAGCCCTGAGCGACATTATGCCGCTTAGGGATATTTTCGGGCTCCTCTTTTTTACCTCCATCGGCCTTCTATTTGACGCACAATTTTTTTGGGAAAATTTGCAGTCGATCCTTTTGCTGCTTGCGCTTGTGATGACAGGAAAGTTTCTTCTTTTTTTTGGAATCACCCGTATCTTTGGTTATTACAATATCGTTCCCCTTGCCGCAGGATTGGGATTGGCGCAGATCGGGGAGTTCTCTTTTGTGCTATCCCGTTCGGCTCTGAAAAGCGGGATATTGGCTAAAAATATGTATGATCTGGTATTGGCGACAACCATTCTCTCGCTTTTTATCAGCCCATTTCTGATGCTATTGACACCAAAACTATATGCCCTGCGCCGCCGTTTTGGCCGGAAGCAGGAGGAGTTGTCCTGCGTAAATATGCCCAGCCAGGGTCTGCAGGATCATATCCTTATCGCGGGGGCTGGTCGGGTGGGGCGAACTGTAGCGCAGACACTCCAGTATTTGAACTACACCTTTGTCCTGGTTGAAGAGGATTATCAGAACTTTTACCTGGCCAAGGGGTTAGGCTATCCTGTGATTTACGGCGATGCCGCTAAGGAGAATGTTTTGGAGGCAGCAGGGTTGCAGGAGGCTCGCCTTTTAATCGTGACCATTCCATCTGTGCTGGCCGCATCCGAGATTATATCTATCGCTAAATCCACGCGAAAAGCAATGGACATTGTGGTGCGCTCTGCCAGTATCGAGGCATCAGAAGAGCTCTACGCCATGCAGATCTATGAGGTGGTACAGCCGGAGTTTGAGGCCAGCATGGAGATGTTGCGCCAGGCGCTTTTACATCTTGATGTGCCGGCCATAGCCATCCAGGATTATATCGATCAGTTTCGTCGTAAAGTAGCCACGCATACAGCCGTCCCTGATGATGAGAAGGAGATGTTAGCCCGCCTTAAGAATTCGAGTCATCTGCTGGAGATGAAATGGGAGAGGATTGTTCCGGATAGTCTGGCTGCTGGTCGCTCCTTAAAAGAGCTGGAGATCCGCTCGAGAACGGGGGCATCTGTGGTAGGGGTGTATCGGGGTCAGAAATTCTTTCTCAATCCAGAGGCAGACTTTGTTTTGCGACCAGATGATTTAGTGGCTCTCCTTGGTAAAACCGAGCACCGTATTCTCTTTCATACCATCATCAATCGCAGTCGCGCAGAGATCTCCTGAATTTGCTCCAGAAAAGAGTGGTGCCCCCTTCGATAAATGATTGCCAGAAAGAGGAGCTATTGGTACTTGATCCTTATGGCTATCTATTACCAAAAGATTAAGCGAAAAGTTTTTCTCCTGTTTTTCGGGATCTATCTGCTCTTTTATCTTCTATACCTCTTTTATCTGTATGGCCAGCAGCAAAAGCGGGTCCATGCGGAGTATCAGAACCACTCTTTGCAACTGCAAAAATTCTTTGCTGTGGAGAGAGAGCGTCTGGTCGATTTTTATAATGCCAGAATCGCGGGGTTATTTCGATCTAAAGCTATTATTCAAGCTGTCATAACCGAAAATAGACCTCTTCTCCGTAACCTGCTGGAGGAGCGTTATCGTCTCCTGCTACGGGAAAACCCCTTTCTCACGGCCATGCACTTTCACAGCGCGCGCGGAGCGAGCCTGCTGCGCTTGCACCGACCCGAGATGTATGGAGATAATCTGCTGGCGGTTCGACCCATGATCCGGCAGATGCAGACCGGAAAAAAGGCGCTATCCGGCTTTGAGGAGGGGTACTTTGGTATCGCCTTTCGCATCATGCAGCCCCTTCTGGATCATCAGGGAAAGCTGTTGGGTAGTCTAGAATTTGGCGTTGATCCAGAATATTTTGGCAAGGTAGCAGGAGATTTTTTTCCTGGGCTGGATCTGGCCATGCTGGTACCGAAGAGCTCTCTCCAGTTGTATCTCAAAAAAAAGGAGCTGCGCGAATACAAAGAGTTTTTTCTTCTCTGCAAAAATACAGAATTATTTACCAAGGGAATCGGTTACCTTGATTTGAGCCGCAGCTACAGCGTGGTTTCCTTGGAGGGTCGAACCTACCTTTTTTTAATGGATCTGTATCTCAAGGATTACCGCAATCTCAATGTGATTCAGATGGTGATGGCCAGGGACGTCAGTCAATGGGATAAAGACTTTGCCCGGGAGTTTATCAGCCTGTCGATTCTAAGCGGTCTGCTCTTTTTTTTAAGCCTATTTATCATCAATATTGGTTTTAATTGGTATATCAGCCGATTGCGCCAGGCAATTTTTGATCTGGAAAACCTACATTCCCTTTTTGACGAGGGCGATACCATTATTATCAAATGGAAAAACAACAGCTCCTGGGACGTTAGTTTTGTAACAGAGAATATTAAAAAAGTTTTCGGATATTCACGGCAGGATTTTCTGAGCGGGCGTATTTCCTATTCCTCGCTGATCAATCCTAATGACCTGGAGCGGGTGGCAACGGAGGTCAAAAATGCGCTGCAGAGGAGGGACTCATTTTTTATTCATGAGCCCTATCGTTTACGGACGGCTGGCGGTGACTATCTCTGGCTGCATGACTCAACCCGATTGTTGTACAATGCGCGCGGAGAGGTGGAGACATTTCTTGGTTATCTAAATAATATTTCTGATCTGGTCAAGGTGCGAAATGAGATCCAGGTTGCCAATGAGCGCTTTGAGTTGGCCGTAGCCGGATCAAATGACGGACTCTGGGATTGGAATGTAAAAACAAATGAGGTGTACTTTTCTCCGCGTTGGAAACAGATGCTTGGATATCAGGAGCAGGAGATCGTGGATCACCTTGATTTCTGGTCCAAATTAGTTCACCCTGATGACCATGAAGGCGTTATGCGCGTTTTGAATTACCATCTGGAGCGCAAATCTGATTTTTATGAGTCAACCCACAGGTTATTATGTAAAGATGGTTCCTACAAATGGATTTTGGATCGGGGGAAAGCGACTTTTAACTCCGAGGGAAAGCCTGTTCGGGTAGTGGGATTTCATAGCGATTTGACAGAGAAGGTGCTGCGAGAGCAGCGGTTGCGGGGCGCTCTAGATGAGTTGGAAGCCATTTTCAAAACGACCAGGGACGGCATAGCGATCCTGGATAAGGATAGCCGTTTTCTGGACAGCAATCCAGCCTATCTCCATTTTACAGGGTATTCCAGGGATGAGTTGCTGCAAACCAGCTGCATAGCGATGAGCGCGCCAGAATTTAAGGAGAGGTCAAGGCAGATCATTCAAGAGGTTCTGGAGCAGGGCTTTGTGGATCAATATGAAAAGGTGTGCATCGTGAAAGATGGCAGGCGGGTATTGGTAACCATGTCCATGGCAAGATTGCCAGGCACAGAGACCATCGTTGTGGTTGCCCGCGATATCACCCAGTCGCAGCGACAGCAGGCAGAGCTGCGCCGTTATGTAGAGATTGTGGATAAATATGTCTTAACAGCCTCCACAGATCTGCATGGTACGATTCGTAAGGTTAGCTCTGCATTCAGCCGTGTTACAGGTTATCCAATAGAAGAGATAGTAGGCTTTGATTTTTCCAGGCTTCGCCACCCGGACGCCGAGGGTGAAACTTTCTCCACATTATGGGGTGAGATACTGAAAGGGAACGTTTGGCATGGAGAGTTAAAAAATAGAAGTAAAAATGGAGAGGCGATCTGGTTTGAGGCAGATATTGTTCCAGGAAAAAATGAAGTTCATGAAATTTCTGGATATACCGCGATATATCAGGATATAACAGATAAGAAATATATTGAAAAGATTTCGATTACTGATCCGTTGACGCAAATCTACAACCGTATGAAACTGGATGAGGTTTTGCACCGGGAGTGGGATCGCGCCTGTCGTTATGATCATCACCTGGCTCTGCTGATGATTGATATCGATCACTTTAAGTCTGTAAATGACACCTTTGGCCATCAGGTTGGAGATCAGGTGTTAAAGAGTGTAGCACAGATCTTATCGGCGTATGTCCGTCAAATTGATGCGGTTGGCCGCTGGGGTGGAGAAGAGTTCGTCATCATTGCGCCGCATACCGATGTGGCCGGAGCCTTGAGTCTGGCTGAGAAAATTCGCCATAAAATTGAAGAGGCATCATTTGAGCCGGTAGCAAATTTGACGGTCAGCATTGGGGTCGGCAGTTATCACCAGGGTGAAGCCATTGAAGAGTTGATCAAAAAAGCGGATGACTCTCTATATCATGCCAAGCGCAGCGGACGCAACCAGGTGGCCATGCTATGAGTGCCGCTATGACTCTATTGCGTATCGTTTCTACAGAGAGCCTGGCGCCATTGCATAGTGAACTTCTGTTTGCGATCGGAGCCGATAGCGTTTCGGAAAGCGTGCATGCTGACGGCATTTTACTAACCGCTGTATTTCGTGTAGCTCCAGAAGTATCGCTTCTGGAGCAGCAGTTTTCAGGGCTCTCCCTCAGCTTTGAGGTGTTAAGAGAGGAGAGCTGGAAGAAAAGCTGGATGGAGCATTTGCAGCCTGTTAAAGTGCATGAAGAGCTTGTTCTGGTACCTTTGCATTGGCAGGAGCGTTATCGGCCAGATCCATCCTTCCAGGGTCAAGTTTTGTATCTTGATAGCAGTGAAAGCTTTGGTGACGGCAGCCATGCAACCACCTTGATGTGCGCACGCTTATTGTTCGATGATCTAACCGCTGCCGGGCGCGATGAGCGGGCGAAATTGTCCATTCTTGATGTAGGAACGGGCAGCGGTGTATTGGCCCTGGCTGCGTCTCAGTCTGGGGTGGGAGAGGTGGACGCATTTGATATCGATCCTTTTGCCGTGATCCAGGCTGAGCAAAATGCTTTGGTTAATAGACTGGATGGGGTACATTTTTTTACTCTGGATATAGCTGAATGGCTTCCAGATCGACAGTATCATCTGGTAATCGCAAATCTGCTGACAGACCTGCTCGAAACTTATCTAGAAAAGATAACCAGGGCTGTCAGAGCTGGGGGATCTTTGATCCTTTCAGGAATTAGCCAGCGCTGGCAGAATCTTATTGAAAGAATTTTTCTGCAGTTTCCTGACTTTTTGTTAGAGCGAAAACTTGAAGAGGATGGCTGGACAGCCTATTTATTCAAGCGAATTTCCTAGCCTCCCTCCCGATTCAGGGGGCGGTGGAATCGCAATGTGGCAGAAAAACAAAAAAGAGACGTGAAGCGAGGAAAATATGCAGATTTTATGCAAACAGTGTCGCTTGCCGATTGCGGCGGAGAATGTGAATATCCAGAGCGGGATCGCTAAATGCAGCGCCTGCAATGCAGTCTTCTTTTTTATGGATGATCTTTCCCATGCGCAGAAAATGGATTCGTTGGCCAAAGCTCCCTCATCGTTCATAAAAAGAGAGCCCGAACAGAGCGCCTCCCTGAGAGAGGAGCGCATGGGCAAGCTTTTGGCTATACCGGACTCTTTTACTTTAGAGGATAATGGTATGGAGCTGCGCTTCTCCAGACGCTGGTTTCAATTTGCCCATATTTTTGTGCTGCTGTTCTCTCTAGTCTGGAACTCTTTTCTTGTTTTCTGGTATAGTATCTCTTTGAGGATGTCCAACATCCCCTGGATCTTCCAGGTATTTCCCCTGGGGCATGTCGCTGTAGGTCTTGGCCTTTTCTACTATGCATTGTGCGGATTATTAAACAGAACACAGATTCTGGTCACGCCGCAGTTGTTGCGGATTCGGCATATCCCTCTGTTCTGGTTCGGCAACCGTCGTATCTCTAGAGATGAGTTACAGCAGCTTTTTGTGATGCAGGTTAAGACAAAAAGCAGGGGTGAAAAAATCTACCAATTTACCCTTTTTGCTCTGCTGGCAGACGGTAAAAGAGTGACCCTAGTAAAAAATCTGCCCTACGCAGCCGATGGAATTTTTTTGGAAAAAAAGATAGAAGAGCGCATGGGAATTATAAACCGCCAGGTTGAGGGCGCAGCGAAATCTTGAAGGTATCGCGAACGCTATGAAAAATATTAGAAATATTCTGCGTTCCTGGGTCTGGAGGCTTGACCATACCTATGCGGCATCATCCTACCTGATTCGTCAGAAAGTCCGGGTTTTATTCTGGTTGCAGCTGGTTGGTTTTTTTCTTTTTTTTATTGTTATGGTTATCAGTCTAACTGTTTCTCCTCCGTATTACACCTCAGCCATCCTGGATTTGATTTCTCTTACAACCATCGCGTTCTCTCTATGGTTTTTATGGAAAGGACGTTATGAAACAGCAGTTTTCTTATTGCTGTTTGTTTTTTCTTCCGCCTGGATTGTCGGTTTTTATCTGAAAATGGATCACTATCTTGTCACCGGAGTAAACTCCTTTTTTCCGTTTATGTTCGCAATTCTGACCTTTGTCGCTTTTTTTGGCAGCCGGATTCAGGTGGCTTTCTTTTTTGCGCTGCTGACTTTTTTTACATTACTCTATTTTATTCTTTCTTTTCTTCAGAATGACACAGATCTTTTTATTCGTAATCAGCTCGGCATGGGCATCAATTCGGTGATGAGCCTGATCATCGTTTTTTTGATTCTTTGGTTATCCGCTACCATTACGCAGAAGGTGATCTCCCTGCTGACCCGGGAACTATCAAGAAATAAAGAGCTAAATTTGTCGTTGGAAAGAAAGGTGGAAGAGAGAACCCAGCGCATGCAGGAAGCAATGTTTGAGTTGGAGCAGATGAACACCAGCCTGGTGGAGACTAACCTAAAGCTGGATATGGCGCGTGAAGTGATGGATCAGGATATGCGTCTTGCCCATTTCGTGCAACAGAAATATTTTGAACGCTCTCTTCCGGAAAATTGTACCTGGGAGTTGGCCGTTTACCATACACCCATGACACAGGTGTCAGGAGATTTTTACGATTTTTATTTTCTGGAGAATAAGCTCCAGGGGGTATCGTTGTTTGACGTCTCCGGTCACGGCGTGGCTTCTGCGTTGATTACCATGTTGGCGCGATCCATAGGGTTTCGTCATTTTCGAGACAGACAGGGAGAGGATCTTGGCGAGATTATGAAATCGATGAACAGGGAGATTATTCAGGAGATAGGCGGTCTTGACCAATATCTATCCGGCCTGATGTTGAGCTTTGTTGGTTCGGATAAGGTGGTTTACGGCAACGCAGGCCATCCTGAGTTGATTCTCAAACGTTACCAGAGCCAGACAGTGGAAACAGATTTTTTTGCAGAATCTAACAAAGGAACCTTTATGGGAATCTCCATGCTGGAGGGGGACTATCCCGTTGTGGAGCTGACCGTTGCCAAAGGAGATCTTTTGCTTTTGTACTCAGATGGGATTATTGAATCAGGAAACCAGAAAGGGGATTTTTATGGTATGGAAAAACTGCTTCATTCCTTGGCTGAGGCTTCCCCCGACGCCAGCGCAGTAACAGTGCGGGATGGTTTAATTGAGGCATTAAACCATTTTTGCGGTGACCGCGATCCGGACGATGATCGAACCCTGATTGTCCTGCGTAAGCTTTCAGGAGTATGAAGCAGCAGAAATTTTTTGTGCCTGGAAAAATCGTTGTTGCCGAATTCAGGGATATTCTTTGCAGTATAAACGATTTTGAAGAGGAGAGAGCGCATGAGCCCAGCCAAAAACCAAAACAGCGGCGAAAAAAAGCCTTTGCCACCAAAAGAGGAGTTTGATCCATTTATGTCGGATGAGGAGATCGGTGACCAGCGGATGCGCATCAAAGCGGCCACTGCTTATATCCCTGTTTTTGGTTGGATCTATCCGTACTATTTTCACAGAAATGATGAAAATTGTCAGTTTCACGCGCGGCAATCTGTTCTTTTTTCTCTTTTTTTTATCATCATGATGACGATGGTTTGGATCTTAAATAACGTTCCTATTTTATCTCATCTACTCAGCTGGGTTGGTGTGAAGGGCTTTTTGGTATCATTTTTGCTTTACGGAACTCTTTTTGTTTTTTTTGGCGGCAGCGGTTTTGCCGCATACCAAGCCTATCAGGGAGAGCGCTGGTCGATTCCCTATCTGCGCTCCTTCCGTGCTTTCCTGCTCAACCTGCTCAAAGGCGACGATTGATCTTCGCATCCCTTTTTTTCCTCTAACTGGGACAAAATCCGCTGCGGATACATTTTGATGAAAAACATCTTAATGTACAGCAGTGGATTATGGCTCACAATCATTTTTCATTTTTTCGATTTTATCCCTTCATCAATAGGCTGATAAGCGGCGCTTCTGTAGCTGGGCTGCTGCTTTTTCTCTGGAGCAGGCAGGCGTGTGCGGCTGCTGTTTACAATCAATGGTACTCTGACCCCCATTTTCTGCAGTTGTATGGCTCTATGCTTGCAGCCGTGTCTCCCTTTGAGGCGCAGGCTCACCTTCTTGGTCAGGAGCGGACCGGTGTGGAGCAGGCTTCGGGCTATCTGCGCTATCACCGTCTGGTCCTGCAGGGGAGTCGGAGCTCCTATGGTTGGTGGCGCCAGGAGCAGTATAGCGGTTCTGTGCAGTGGTACCAGGGGGGTGCATGGTCATGGGGGAGCGGGCCAATTTTCCGGCTGCAGCAGTTTCAAACAGGAGAGCAGCGGCGTTTTCTGGATATGCTTTTTTGGTCACAGTATCGCAACGGGAGCTTCTCTCTCTCTGCTGTTCGAACAGGATTGAGTGGAGTACTTCCCTCTGCGCCACCCCTGGAGGGGATGACCCAGATGTACGCTGCTCTCCGTTCCGGGAACTCCATTTTTTCACTCCAAGGCTCTCTTCCTGACCGCTCTTCCGCCACGGCAGGATTCTCCGTTCGTCAAATTATGTCACAGAATTTTGCCGTTGGTGTTTCAGCCGATCCGCGATTGGGGCAGCGGAGTATCCATATAGAATTTATGGCGACGGCAGGCGTTAGTGCTGAGTATTCTCTCAGCGCATATGGTTCTCATTCCGTTTTTCATCAGATTGCCATGCGCTGGCGGATTGCCGATGTCGGATTTTCCTATCATCAAAAAGTTGTGAAACAGGAGTCATGGAAAGAAAAATATTTCTCAATGCTTCAAAAATTGAAGAAGCCAAAAAAGTGTCAATGCCGGACTGTCAGGAAAAAATCTATGGCAAAGGGGAGATTGGGAAAGAAAGAGCCGATCCGCTTTACTCTGGCTTATCTGGTACGCGCTGGCATGAGTCCGGAACGGGCGCTGCGCGCATTTCGACTTTGGAATCAAGGCAGGGGTATTGACCAGATTATTCGGGAGATGAGTTGTTCTAACCGAGAAACATCTATTCTAACCGCTCTGAAATAGCAGGTTAATATGACGATGTATCGAAAAAGTAAGATTTTCCTGTCTTTGTTTTTTTCTCTTGCTCTGCTTTGGTGGGGGCGTCCTGCATGTGCGGCGCACTCCGGATTTCAGAGTTTCTGGTTATCCAGGGATGATGTTCAGCTTTTCAGCCACTCCCTTTTTTGGCAGGACGATGGAGGCTTTGGCAAATTTGAAGTCGGACAATTGAGCTGGATCGGAAAAAAAATGGGTGAATCGGCGGGCCAGATCGATTCGTTGGAAAAAAAATTTTTTGATTTTTACCTGCGCTGGCAATTTTTTAATGGAATCTGGCAATTGGATGTGGGTAAAAACCCCAGTACAGAGAAGGAGCGCTCCGTAAGCGCCCAGATGTGGCATGATGGCCTTTATGGTGCGGCTCTTTCCTTTTTGTCAAAATATTGGCATGGCACCGTACGCGCTTTTTATGGAAGTTATGAGTGGTACGACCAGGATCGTTCATTGGTTGGATCCGAGTACAGGAAATTTCTTGTCACCCCATTTGTTCAATACAACGGCTTCGATGACCAGGAGAGTTCATTGTATCGGGCTATTGAGGTGGCGGCGAATTTTACTGCTCTATTCGGCTACTCTCATTTGGCCTTGATTTTCTGGGAGGATGCACCAGGTCAAGATATTGCAAGAAAAAGACAGCTTATACCTATGGTTGCCTTTCAGTCAAAATTTCAATCCTGGGAGGAGCGTACCTTCTGGAACCTTCAAGCCCTGTGGCAGCCGCAACAACCTGGCCAGTGGCAGGCTATGGGGCAGCTATCCTGGCAGCTTCTGCAGATTTCCATGTATCGCAGCGCGAATGCGGCAAGCGATCTTCTAATGGCAAACCATGCTGTGGCCATGCGCAGAGCTTATAGGGATCTGGGCTCTCTCTATCCGGCAGCATTGACCATCCAGGAGGGTTCGCCGATCGGAGAAAATTTTTTTATGGCGGAGGCTCACATCTATCGGTGGACAAAATATTTTCCTGCTGTCATTGGTCTGGAAGAGAGGCAATGGCAACCAGCCGGTTTTTTTTCCCAGGCCGCGACTTTTCGTGTCACAGGGACCAGCTCCTCTTGGCGTTTTGATGCCAGGATGAGGGTGGAAAAATACCAGATGGCTGCCACTCATGCGCTGGATAGCTCGCTTCTCACCTCTCTGACAGGTTCACGTAACAGCGCACAGGTTAGGCAGGGAGGATTCAGCCTTAGCTGGGAGCATGGTCGGTTCTGGCGCATCTTTTTCTCAGTTTCCATGCAGAATCGATCCTGGGTCTACGAAGCGCTCGCCAGGTCAGAGCTATCGCATAACGCCTATGCCTACTCCGCGCAGATCCAGATATCCGTTACAGGTTATGGCTACCTATCCGGAGTGTCCGCTTCGGGCGGAGCGCTTTTGCGCGACCATCCCGGTGCTGATCTCTACGGTGAAAATCAGCCATGGAGCTCTTTTTGGTTGTCAATGCAATCTCAATGTCCTATATGGCTGGAGGTGCGGCTCGGTTCAGGCGCCAGCTACTGGCAGCTACGAGTCCTGACATACCAGAAAGGGCAGGAAACCGATTGGAATTTTTCGTATTCAGCTCATTTATAAAGATTCTGCGTATCTCTCTTGCTTTCGTATTTTTAACAGTCTGGGTGGAGCAGGCGGCAGCGCAGGAGCTTGAATTTGATCAGCGCAAAAAGCTCACAGACAGGGATTTAGCGGAAAAAAAAGAGGGGGGGTATTTTACCGGCATCGCTGGCCCCGCCTCCTCGCCCGATCTTGGGTTTGTGGTAGCGGGTATAGTTTACTACTACTGGAATGATACTAGGGAGGATTCCCGCTTTGCTTTTACACCCTATGTGCACCAGATCTCGCTGAATGCGACCTACTCCACAAAGGGAATGTACAGCTTTGGCCTGCTCTGGGATGCTCCCTATTTTCTCCACACCCCATATCGCATCCGTTTTTTTACCGGCTTTTTTCAAAACCCAGTGGCTCAATATTTTGGCCATACCTCGCAAACAATGGAGAAGCTGCAAGCGCCGGACGGTCAATCCTTTTCCAGCTATCAGGAGTACAACCGCTACCTAAGGCGGATTTTCAGCGACGGTTCAACATGGTCCCACTATGATTATTTTTCTAAAACACAGCTCAATCAGGAGATCCATCTCATGCGCGATTTCCAAAAGGGAATCTGGCGTATATTTTTGGGATGGGGGATACATCGTACCTGGATTCAAGATTACAGCAACCAGGAGGTGGATGTGGACGGAAGCCAGGCGCTCATGCAGACCACCAGATTACGGCAAGCCTGGGAGGACGGAGAGCTGGTCGGTTATCAGGGCGGTTACGAAAACAAACTGAAAGCGGGTCTGGTGTACGATAGCAGGGATTTTGAGCCCAATCCAAGAAGCGGTTATTACCATGAGTTGATTGCTTTGACCTCCCGGAGCTGGCTTGGATCCGATTATGATAACAGCTCGATATTGATCTCCAGCCGTATGTATCGCTCCGTTCTACGGCGGTATTCGGATCTGGTTGTGGCAGGCAGGGTGTTCTATTCTGTGAAGCAGGGCGAGCTCCCCTTTTACAGTTTGAGCGAGCTCAAATTCAGCGATAAGGAGATCAATGGTATGGGGGGTATGTACTCTCTGCGCGGATACCGCGAGCCGCGTTTTCTCGGTCCCGCATCCACAGGCGCTGCCTTGGAGCTGCGCTGGATCTCTCCGACAGTGCATTGGGGAAGTCAGAGTTTTGCTTTTATGCTGGCTCCTTTCGTGGATAGCGGGCGGGTGTTTGACGATCCACAGGAGAGTAGTTTTCGGGAGTGGCGTTTTAGCTATGGCAGCGGACTGCGCATCATCTGGAATGTGGCTACTGTTATCTCCATGGACTTTGGTATGAGTTTTGAGGATTTTGGTTTTTATCTGAATGTGAATCAGGTTTATTGAGCGGCTTCAGATTTCTGTTTGCATTTCCTGGAAACAGCTCTATTCTTGTCTGAAAAGATATTTTTTGACATGATTTCCCGCTGGCGCAAGAGGAAAAGAGGAAAAGATGAAAAGTTTTGCAATCATAGTTGGGGTTATTGTGGCCCTGATCGTTCTCGTTGGTTTTTTTTTACCAGCCAGGTTTACGCTGGAGAGAAGACAGGTGATTCAGGCACCGAAAAAGTTTATCTTTGCTCAGATCAATGATCTGAAAAAACATGAGGCCTGGTCCCCTTGGAAATTAAGCGATATGGATATGCAGATCAAATATGGAGAAAAAACCGTAGGAGAGGGAGCCAGCTACTCCTGGAACAGCAGGCAGTCGGGCGAGGGGATGATGACGATTCTGGAGAGCAAACCAGACGTACTAATTCGCGCCTCTTTGCAATTTAAGGGCAAACAGCGCGGCATTAGTTATTGGAAATTCAATCAGAAAACAGAGAGTCAGGTTGAGGTTATTCAGGGCTTTGAAGGTGATGTGGGCCATAATATTATTGCCCGATACCTTGTTTTCATTTTGGGGGACCAATTTGCAGAGACACAGGAGATTGGCCTGATACGGTTAAAAAAAATCTGTGAATCCAGGTAAGCGCTGAGGAATTTACTGTAATGCAGATCGATGACCAAACTGCGTCTGAGGATATAGCTGCCTGGTTTGAGGAATTGCCACTTGTGCTGCTCCAGCTAGATCATGGCCTGCGGATTCTTCGTGCGAACGCTCTGGCAAGAAATTTCTTTAACTTGGATCATTCAATTGCGGCGGCTCCTTTTCTTGAAAGAGAGATACTGAATCAGGATAAAAAACTCTGGCTGCAGATATTCGCCAGATTTGATCTCCAGGAAAAAAAAGTTCTGCCTCCATTGCGCTATCGGATAGCCTCCCGTGATATTTGGATTCGGTGGACAATTCAAAAATTTTCACGTTACTATTCCTTAACCGGTAAAGAAGAAATCGGCCTGGGTTATAGTCATCCTGAAAACAGTCTGTCGTCTGTTATTTCTGATCGCAATATGACGCCTGATGACATTGGCTTCTGGCGTCAGGATATGGAGAGCGGCGCCGTATGCTGGTCAAAAAGCATTCAAAAAATTTTTAATCTTCCCGCTGCGGATTGCCTGGATCCATCCCGGATACAGGAGCAGATTATTGAAAAGATACATCCAGAGGATCTCAGCCTTTTATCCGGGCTCTGGTTTGCAAACAGTGGAGCGGAGCTACAGCAGCAGGGGATTTTTCGGTTTTTTTACCCGGACGGCAGTGAGGGTTATGCTCGGTTTTTTACTGAGGTAAATCACGATCCCGCTACCAATAAGCTATGTCGATTTGGCGTGGTGCAAGATGTAACCCTGGTTATGGAAACCACGGTACAGTTGAGCGCCAGCCAGGCACGCTATCGCATGCTCATTGAGAATATGCGTGAAGCCCTTTTCCAGGTTTCCATTCCTGATGGAATCTTTGCCTATGTCAGTCCCGGCGCCAGGCAGCTTTTTAGGCGCGAAGTGGAGGAGATATGGCGCGATATCCGTTCGTACATGAGATTGGTGGCTGCCGGTTCAAGACGTTATCTGCTAAAGGCCTGGAACCGGATGCTGGCGGGGGAGCTGTTGCCCGAACTTGATTACCAGTTTCGTGCCGGTGATGGCAGCGTAATCTGGATCAGGCAGCATAACAATTTTATCCGCGATGCGAATGGTCAAATTACGGCCCTGGTTGGCATCTGCAGCGATGTTACCGCTACCAAGCAGGCGGAAGAGGAGCTGCATAGATTAAGCATTGCCGTGGATCAGAGCGCCAACTCGATTGTTATCACCGACGCGCAGGGCAACATAGTCTATGTAAATAAAAAATTTACGGAAGTTACCGGTTTTACCCCGCATGAGGCGATCGGAAAAAATTCGCGTATACTAAAAAGCGGATTTCAGCCACCCGAGGTTTACAAAGAACTCTGGGAAACAATTTCAAAAGGCGATGTCTGGACCGGCGAATTTCACAATCGCAATAAATACGGAACCCCCTTTTGGGAGAGCGCAACCATTACTCCTGTGCTGAACCAGGCGGGTCTTCCCGTGAACTATATTGCGATCAAGGAACATATTTCCCTGCGCAAGGAGGCAGAGGAGAAGCTGCGTGACAGCGAGCTGCGTTTGCGTACCTTAATGAACGGTACCGAGGATCTGATCTGTATGAAAGATGGTCTGGGGAATTGGCTTGAGGCCAATTCCGCCATTCTGTCTTTATTTGGTCTGGTTGGCCAGGAGTATCGCGGATATCAGGATCAGTACCTGGTTCAGCTTGTTCGTACATTTCCTGAGGCTTTTTTGCAGTTGATGGCCAGCGACGAAGATGTGTGGCAGCGGAGAAAGTCTATGATTGTCACAGAAAAAATTAAACTGGCGCATGGCGACTATCAGGTGTTCGAGGTTCATAAAATACCGCTGTTTCATGATAACGGACAGCGCAAGGTATTGATTCTGGTCGGACGCGATATCACTGCCCATAAAAAAGCCCAGGCAGAGGCGGTGCTTGCCAGACGCCGAGCCGAGCAGGCGGATCAGCTAAAATCCGCCTTTCTCGCCAATATGTCCCATGAGATTAGAACGCCGATGAATAGCATCATCGGTTTTTGTAATCTTCTATTGGATGGCAACGATCAGGATCAGGAAAAAAATTATTATCTAAATCTTATTCAAAAAAGCAGTATTCAGTTACTGCATATTATCAACGATATACTTGATATCTCTAAATTGGAGCTCGGACAGGTTCGCATACATAAAGAAGCAGTCTGCGTTCAGACTGTTTTGCAGGATCTCTTCGTTATTTTCCAGTCACGCTTGCCTGGTCTGGCCGTGGAACTCAGACTGGATGTCGCGTTGCCGGAAAAAAAACTCTGGCTACTAACCGATGAGATGAGGCTGCGTCAGATTTTGATGAACCTTCTAAGTAACGCGATCAAATTTATGAATGTTGGCGAGATCGTTCTGGGTTGTCATATTCTGGATAATGAGATTGAATTTTTTGTTAGGGATTCAGGAATCGGCATTAGTGACCATGACCTGCAGAAAATTTTCAGCCGTTTTTTTCAGACCGACTACTCCCAAAGCCGGAAGTTTGGCGGCACTGGTCTTGGTCTATCCATCTCCAAGGGTCTGGTGGATCTTCTGGGGGGACGGATTCGGGTTTCGTCGATCATCAATCAGGGGAGCACTTTTTTCGTGAACCTTCCCCTGGTTCAGGCGATAGAACCGCTTGCGGAGAGTCCCGGCAAAGCTAAGCAGGAGTTCAGCTTTGACTGGAAAGGGAAGATCATACTGATTGTGGATGATGATGCGTTGAGCGCCATGATTATCCGAAAGTACCTGGAAAAATCTGGAGCAACCATTCTCTATGCGGGAAATGGCATGCAGGCAATCGAGGAGATGGAGCGCTATCCAGACACAGATCTTGTGCTCATGGATATGCAAATGCCGGTGCTAAACGGGTATGAGGCCACGCGTCGTTTGCGCGAAAAGGGTTTTTTATGTCCGATCATTGCGCAGACAGCGAACGCCCTGGCTGAGGATCAGGAAAAATGTCTTGCTGCGGGATGTAACGATTATCTCTCCAAGCCCTATGAAAAGGAGCTGCTACTCTCCATGATCGGCAGGTTCTTTGGATGAGCCAGCCCAAACTAATATGATAGAAATATTTTTATTAATTTTGCCGGTTTTTTTGATCATAGCCCTCGGTAGCGGGCTCAAGCTTCTGGGTATTGCAGATGACTCCTGGGTAGATGTTCTCAATAAGTTTGGATTGTATGTCGGTTTCCCTGTACTGATTTTTTCAAGCCTGGTCCAGCTCCATCCTTTGCAGATTTTTACATCCTGGAAAATATTTGCGGCAATTTTTTTAGGCATCGCTATCGTTGTACTCCTGACAAAACTGGTTCTATGGAAGGTGGAAGCCAGCGATCCCGTGGCAAACGCTGTTTTGATCACCACTTTTTTTGGCAATGTAGCCTATATGGGATATCCGGTCGTCATGACGGTCTATCCTGGTAAGGAGGCGGATCTGAGTATCATCGTCTCCATCTATGTGATCTATCTGTTCACGGCTGGCCTTTTTTTTCTGGAATGGTCAAAAAACAGACAGGTGCGTCTTAGATCCATCATTATTAAAATGTTTACAAATCCCTATATTTTGGCCATCCTTGCGGGATTTTTTGTGTCATTGAGCGAGATCACATTACCAGCGCCTCTTCTAAAAGCCATGGATATCCTCAAAGGCTCAGCCACACCTGTTGTTCTTGTCAGCCTGGGTATATTTCTTACGCGTGGCGTGCGTGTGCGTCCTTTTTTTAAACCCCTGGTCGCTATTCTGGTCGTAAAAGTGATTCTTATGCCATTTTTTTTCTACAACCTTCTGCGTTTTGATTCCAGTAGCACCCTCGTTCATATCGCGGTGCTGGAAGCGGCAATGCCGGTCGCAATATCTCCCTTTGCGCTGGCTTCCATCTATCCGATCCATCGTGAATTGGTGGTTAGCGCCATCATCCTCTCCACAACCATCTCTGTGTTTTCTCTGCCCTTGATTCTGACTTTTTTGCGACAATAATTTTTCTATATTATAGTATCTAACGTACCCCTCACTCCCTCATATTGTGTCAGTCGGACGGATTTTAGACATCTGAGTTTCAGGATGTAATTCAGATGCTTTATCACTGGTTGTGACTTTTTTTGTGTATACTAAAGGCATTTTGGTTTTCGGATATCGCAAGGCAATGCCAGCGATGTCAGGGTATCCTGCAACTGTCAATGCGATGTGCACGGATGCACGAGTGTCGCGG
>DYNZ01000044.1 GCA_020720805.1 Leptospira biflexa
GGATACCCTGACTGCATGGCGTTGCCTTGCGTCGGGCATGCCAGGTCGTGGTATTATACCGAAAAGAAATTGGTTTTCCCCATGGCATCGCCCCGGGAAACCATGTCTGCAAGGATAACTACGCCAGAAAGTGCGAAAAGCACTTTCTTCGCAGTATACCAACGTCCTTTTGGCACAAAGTCCATTGCAAACAGTAAATACTGGCTAAAGGGTGCGTCGACATCGCTGGCTTAGTATAACTACGCCAGAATGTGCAAAAAGCACTTTCTGCGCAGTATAAATGGAGCCTACCAAAAACAGCCTTAACTGAAAAAGCGGTTTTGGACTGGGTTTGGCCATAACCCAAAAAATTATCCAGGCGCACCAAACAATCTCCACCCACAACGAATCTGACTCCGGCGCCACTTTTTCGATTTCTTTGCCGCTTTTCAAAACTATTCCATAAGAAATGGTTTTTTTGCTTGGCATAGCGGGCAACATTTCGCACCATTTGCAAATTGTGTAGAATTGATGAGGTGCACTATGACTCTCTACTTTGACCGCGAGTTAGAAAAACTAAAAAGCCGCTTACTTCACCTCGGATCAGAGGTGGAACAGAGTGTCGCGTCAGCGGTTCACGCATTTTTAGAATTCGATATAAAACTTGCTAAGGCTATCATCCAAAAAGACAAACTTATTGATAAAGAAGAGGTAGAGATCGAAGAGGATGCCCTGAAGATGCTGGCTCTCTACCACCCAGTCGCAATGGATCTACGCTTCATCACTTCTGTTCTAAAAATCAATAACGATCTGGAGCGCGTCGGTGACTTAGCGGTAAATATCTCCCGCAAAGCCCTATACATTTCTCAAGGGGATCGCCCGAGATTGCAGGATTTTGATTATCGTCTTATGGCAGAAAAAAGCCAGTTGATGCTTCGCCATAGTCTTGAAGCCTTTATTTCCAAGGACGCAAAGCTAGCACATGAAATCTGCAAGCGTGATGAAGAGATCAACGAACTCAAGAAAACCTATAAAAAAAGCATTCTGCAAAAAATGAAGAGCCATTGCGATCTCTCCGATATTCTGATTCGGCATCATGCCTTAACTCGCCACCTAGAGAGAATAGCTGATATGGCGACGAATATTGCGGAAGAGGTTATCTATATGGTGGAAGGTCATATTGCGCGGCATGAATTTGAGGACGACTATATGGAAGACCATACAGACTGATATACTCGAAACACTTTGGTTCTCGGGTTTTATACCAATAAGCATCGAATTTGACCGGTTGGGCAATGCCATAACCGCGTCCTTATCGACCTTGGCATTAACGGTTGCAGCACAAAGTCCATTGCAAACAGTAAATACTGGCTAAAGGGTGCGTCGACATTGCCTTGCGATATCCGAAAACCAAAATGCCATTAGTATATCCTCAAATCTGTTTAGAACATCTTTTCAAACTGTAAAAGTACTTCCGAATTTTGATTTGTTAACAAGTCCACATTCTCTTCTAACTGCTGCCGGTATACCTTGTATTTATGCTGCAATACAAGATATAACCCGCGTACTATCTCAATTTTAATTTCATTTTTTAATTGCATATCGTAGCCAATTTTCTGCAGATTGCTTTCGCGCGCGTAGGAAATATAGTTCTCATTCGCCAGGGTATAGGTAAAAATCTTTAAAAAAAGTTTGGAAAAATCAAAGGAAAATTCTATACCATAGCGTGGATCTATGTCTTTAGAAAAATCTTTTTCCATCCGGATACCAAGCTTGCTTGAGATGATCCATAATGGTATTGCCATTCCGACGGCCTGGCTGTATAACCAGGGTCTTTGAGGATAAAACTCTTTAACCGGTTCGTGAACGATAATAGTTTCCATCTGGGAGCGCAAATAGGGTTTTAATTGCATGGATCGATTCACATATTCAAAGGATAGAAGGCTCTGATTTTCAATAATCGCGCCTTCGCTTTTTGAATAAGCTAATGACTCTTTCAAGGAAAAAGAGTGACTAATATTATAAATATTCAATCCAACCATGCCGCTGAGACGATAGGATTCTGTAGATTTATTTACATAATTCGGTCTTTGCAGTTGTTCATTATTGGCGACTTCAATTTTTCTAAAGGAGATATCATTGCTCCATAACACATTCCAACGCCACATCGGATTGGGGGCTAGTATTTCGTCAACGGATAGCACAGGTTTATCCTGATTACCTGCCTGCGAGTAGGAAATAACGCTCTCCTTAACTCCCTTCCATGTTTTCATGGACAAATTCTCTTCATCAAGCGAGTCGTCACGCAAGCGAACCTGCCTATAAAAACTTGCGGGGAGAGATACTTTATAATAGATTTTTGGATTGATGGAGTCATCTCCAGGATTTTGCCAGAAGTAGGAATCGCCCTGAGGCCAAAGTTGCTTCATACGGGAAAGCTGATCGCCGCGAATACTGAAACGATAATATTGCTCATTGGAAGCAATCATTTCATCGAGTAAAAAAAGATCTAAGCGATTCGAAACCTCCCTGGGATATATATACCATCGCGGTAGCAGAAGCCATTCCACCTGATAATCATCCTGTAGCATCCTTGCTATAAATGGATAGATCTCCTCTTTTTTAATCTGCCGATCCAAAAAAGCATATACGCTATTTTCCCGGTTCAAATAAAGCCTTGACCATGTTTCCAGAATTGACTGAAGCTTTGCATCCATTTTCTGGTTCTGATTTTTTTCGGGATACTCAACCTTCATACCAAAATGGTTTTTTGAACCTGAAATGGATTGCTGTAGAAAAAAAATACCATCATGCCAGGATAACGGTTTAACCATAGCCTGGCCAGAAGCGTAGATTTGCAATAGCGAAGATTCTCTCCCTGTCTGACCAGAGGATAGATCCTGTATTTCCACAACTGCATGCAGTTGTGGAAACTTTTTAAGTATACTATCAAAATTATCATCACTGCCGACAGTAAATAATATTTTTAATCCGTGAAAATTTTTTAATTTATGGAACTGTGTACTGAGATACTCTTCAAGCGACTGCATTCGAGGCATCTGAAATCGCGATAACGGCCACTTTTTTATGTCGATGCCGCTGACAATAGAATTGCCGTAGTAAAAAAGAATCGCAACACTGTTTGGCTCTTTACCCAAAACAGTATATCCCTTGGTAAGAAATTTATCATTTTTTAAAAATGCCGAACTTAAATTAGCCAAAGTAAAAAAGGTATCACGTCGGGCCTGTAGATGAGCCAGAAAATCAAGCTCCAATTGCAGCTCATTTTTCCCCAGAATCGAAATATCGGTTCCGATCTCTTTTATTAGTTCGGCAATTGCCAATCCTGAGGAAAAGTTACCAATAGCTCCAGGCAAATAATTATCACCCAAATCAATGATATAGCGGTTGGGCTTCTCCTTCTTCCACTCTTTTAAAAAAGTCAAACGTTTCAGATGCGCTTTTGAAGAGGGCAGCACATTGCCATAGATCCCCTGAATAAAGGCAAACTCAACCATAGAGGAAGCAGGTTGCGCCAACCCCCTTCCTTGCATAACCGGCAAAGCCACAATGAGGATCAATAATTCCCTTAGAAAAAAAATTTTTTTGGTAATCTTATATAAACTAGACACAATATCTATATCCTATTATATACGAGCATCCAAATGCGATGAAAACATACCCAAAGTATCTCCTCGCATTTAAAGGAAATGCTGAATTCTGCAATTTATCACAAAGACGCATATACAATTGAATTGATCCAATTTTTTGCGGCAACCAGGAAATTGGAGTTGCCACAAAAAAAAGGATATACACGATAAAGAATCGTATTCTCTTAAATAAAAATCATTCTGCACCGACTTTTTCGATGTTAAGCTTGCCTGGGAAAGGTTTCTAATGAGTTCAAAACTCTACCCTGCATTTGCTGGTACATGGTATCCATCCTCACCAAACGATTTGGGATCGTTGCTGGAATCCTACACGAAAAATCTCAAAGGACAAGTGAGAGCTGACGAAAACCTGGCAGGTATCCTGGCTCCCCATGCTGGCTATACCTATTCCGGCAATATTGCGGCAATAGCCCATTTCGAACTCTCTTTGGCCTTAGGCCCTAAAAACCTGATTCTACTGCTTGCGCCCAGCCATTACCAGCCATTTCGCTATGCAGCGATTCCCAAACCAGGCTCTACGATTGTAACGCCACTGGGCCATCTTACTATTCCCTCGGATCTGGGTATTCTTGCCAAAACAGCCCTCTTTGAACAGCAAAATAGTTGGATACAAAAGGAACACGCGCTGGAAATGCACTACCCTCTCCTTGCCTATTTTTTGAGACAACAGCCTGATACAAACAAAAATATTATTTTGCCTATAATGCTGGGAAAAAATTCTTACGGTGACCTACTCGAAGTTGGTCGCACTTTATGGCAATACATCGAAACATGGATCTTGGATGGATACCGATTTTTCTTCGTTGCATCAACGGATCTTTCGCATTTCCATAACATCGCAGACGCGGAAAAAATGGATAGCCAGATCATGCCATTGCTGCAAAGCAGCATTGCCATACGTAACCCTCGTTTAGTCCTGGAAGCCCTGCAGCAGGGGCGAGTTGAGGCCTGCGGAGGAACAGCCATCACCCTGGCTATGATGATAGCTTTGCAATCTTACAGTGAGCAGAAAGATCTAATATGGTTGGAGTTAATGCGCGCTAACTCAGGAGTGATTAGCGGTGATCTGCGGCGGGTGGTAGGTTATCTTGCTGCAGCGCTATATCTGAAATAGCGTTATGAAAAAAATGTTCACCACAAGCAAAGGACAATAAAATGGATGAGGAATTTAAAAGATACCTTCTGTCATGGTCGAGATATATTCTTGAGACAAAGGTTGGCGGTGAGAAAAAAAAATTTGAGTTTCAAAATGTTTTTGAATTACCTTTTTCTCAAAAATATGCCGGTTTTGTCACACTACGCGAGAGCACCGGCAGCTTGCGCGGTTGCATTGGCAATACTTCGGCAATCTATTCCTTGAAAGATTTGATTAGCAAAATGACCGTTGCTACAGCAACACAGGATACCCGGTTCACCAAAGTCCAGGCCAAAGAAATTTTCAAGTTAATTATAGAAATATCGATATTAGACTGCCCCAAACCTCTCGCAACGCTGGACGATTTAACGATAGGACGTGATGGGATAATTGTGGAAAAAGAGAACGCCCGAGGCCTTCTACTGCCGCAGGTAGCAGTAGAGCTCAACTTGAATAAAATGGAATTTTTCAAGGCAACGCTCCGGAAGGCTGGTCTTTCACCGCTCCGTGAAACCTGGAACAGCGTTTCTACCTTTTATTTTTCGGCAATCCACTTCCAGGAGCAGAAAAAATTTGATTGAATTTTTCCTTAAACATCGCTTCGATGAATGCTTTTTCTCCTAGCTCCTCTTTTGTGATAAAAAGAGCCAGAACCGGTATTGCATTCAATCTGTTTTCTTCAGCAGAATATACATACACTTTTATCCAGGATTTATCAAAACGAAGGAATGCCTTAACTTTACTCCCTTTTTTTATCGTCCGTTGACCTTCCAGAACAAGATCTTTTTGTAAAATATATTGGGTCTCTTTGCCATAAGCATTCTGCAATTCCTTCTGCTGGGTGGGTTTCACCATTGCTTCTCCACATCCAGAAAAACTGATTAGTAAAATAAGAATCATAAGCAGAGAGAAAAAATGAAACTGTGATTTCATGAGTTACCTACTTTCGCGGATTTTTTGTACTGTTGCTGTCGTGGAATATCCATTCACAAAATTTAAAATAATCACTCTTCCCTGATAGGAATGAACGATAGCGGCCTCGGGTAGATCCTCTACCCTGTAATCTCCCCCTTTTACGTGGATATCGGGTTGGAGCGCGCTGATAATTTGCATCGGAGTATCCTCAGCAAAAAAAGTAACAGCGTCGATAATCTCCAGAGCAGCTAACTGCAGCATTCTATCTTCAAGGGCATTGATTGGTCGCTGAGGTCCTTTCAATCGGCGTACACTCTCATCGCTGTTAACACCTACGATTAACGTACTCCCTAGATCCTTTGCCTGGGACAAATAAAAAAGATGTCCATGATGTAAAATATCAAAAACACCATTCGTGAATACAACGGATCGATTCTGTATGCGCATATTATTGCGCCACTGGATTGCTTCCGATAAAGTTAAAATCTTTTTTTCTAATTTCTGAAAAGAGGAAATTTTTTCCATTATTTTTCCTGTTGGTATCATTTCCCTAAGAAGTAGTCGGCAAATCTTGCAAGGTTGTCAAAAGCCTGAACTTGCTGCGGGTATTTTTCTCTGGATCGTTGTAAACTCTTATGCCCATATCCTGTCAACACCAGAAATGATGCAATGCCAAAATTTCTGCCAGCCTCCAAATCAGAGAGGGAATCACCAATCATCACGGATCGATTCTTATCAATTGGCCACTCCTGGTACGCCCTTTCCAGATTTCCTGTTTCAGGTTTTCTGCAGGAACATCGATCATCCGGTATATGTGGGCAATAATAATATGCATCTGGTTTAGCCGGTCCTAGTTTTTCATCCATGCGCTGGTGAATAAGGGTAAGTTCCCTATCCGAAAAATAGCCTCGTCCGATTCCGCTCTGGTTGCTGATGACGATGATAAGGTATCCAGCCGCGCGAAAACGGATTAGCGCCTCGCGTGCGCCATAAAGCAACTGGATTTTTTTGGGCGATGATATATAACCAGGATCATAATTCACTGTGCCATCACGGTCAAGAAATAGAGCTGGCCTTTTTTTTTTGTTTTGATCCATTTTTTGCTCAGACAAGATACTCTTCTCGAATTATTTTTTGTAATATAGAGGCGCTGATAGTTGCTGTGCCAACTTCGCCGACCACATATCCAGCCGCGATGTTTGCCAGGATAGCCGCATCATACAAAGATGCGCCACAAACGGCCGCAACCAGCAGCACAGAAATCACCGTATCGCCTGCCCCTGTCACATCAAAAACTTTTTTTGCGACTGTTGGGATATGAAAAAAACGATTATCCGGAAAAAACAGCGTCATGCCATCCTTTCCTCTTGTAATTAACAAAGAGTCTGACTTCAATTTTTTAACTAGCTTGAAACCGGCGTCTACGATTGCCTCTTCAGTATCCAGAGGTTTGCCGAACGCTCCTCCGGCTTCATGATGGTTTGGCGTGAGCGTAAAAACGCCTTTATAATCAAAAAAATGCTTAACCTGCGGATCAACTGCCACGGGTACTTTTCTTTCTCTATTTATCCGCGCAAGCCTTTTAATCAATCGCGCATCAACCATCCCCTTGGCATAATCGGAGATAATGATACCATCGAGGGATTCTATGACCGATTCCAGATAGGTTGAAACCTCTTCCAGCTCCTTTTCTGTCATATAGCGAATGATTTCTCGATCCAGTCTGACCACTTGTTGCGCACCAGCGAGAATTCTAGTTTTTAGGATAGTAGGAAAAGATTTTCTCGTAAAAATTCCATCTGTCCTGATCGCCTTTTTCTGCAAAAATTTCTGGATATATTGGCCATGTTGGTCATCACCGATAAAACCGGCAACATAGACCTCAGCCCCCAGATCATACAGATTATTGACAACATTAAACGCCCCTCCGGGGATCTTCTCTTCACGTTTGCTGAGCACAACCGGAACTGGCGCCTCGGGAGACAATCTAGAACTTTCACCCCAGATATATTCGTCAACCATAAGGTCGCCAAGAACCAGAATACGTCTCCCCTTAAAGGAAGAGACAATTGATTTCAGGTATTCAATTTTTTTTTGTTTATCCTTATCCATTTCAATCTAATTCTTTCCTGTACTGGAAGCCATAAGATCCAGAAATTGTTCCACCTCAATAGAGGTTATCATATTTTTTAATCCGCATAAAAAGAGGTGGTGAGAATTTCCGACTACCAAAAAATACTCCTGGTTTCCTTTGGGGCCTAACAAACCGGATGGCGCAATCGCGCCGATCTCCCAGCCTAAACGCAACACCTCAATGGCTACCGCCAAAATGGCCTCTCTTCGGTCATACCACGCTCGCACGATTCCCTTATCGTTTCGCGATTGGTCAAGCTCAAACTGAGGTTTGACCAGGATTACTCCAAAAAGTAATCCAAACTCCTGTTTCAGGTTTTCCAGAACCTGCCTGGCCGAAATAAAGGAGAGATCCATAACAAAACCAAATATTTCATCCGCAGCGACAACCTGACTTTTTTTTAGATACCGAATATTGCACCGTTCAATGACCTCTACCCGAGGATTATTTCTTATTTTTGGGTGCAACTGCCCATAGCCAACATCAATGGAAACGACTCTTTGCGCTCCGTTCTGTAGCAGAAAATCCGCAAAACCTCCCGTGGAGGAGCCAAGGTCAAGAAAATTTCTATTCATAAGGATGGAAACGAGTTGCGGATGCAATAAAAATAAGCTCTCTATTTTATCGCCGCCGCGACTGACATAGCGAGATAGATTTTGCACCACGATACGGTCTGTATCCAGTACGGGAGTTCCTGTTTTCGTAACGTAGGTATCATTTACCTTCACATGACGCCCCAGGATTAACGCCTGAGCCTTACTTCGGCTTTCAGCAAGACCCTGATCAAAAAGATATTGATCCAGCCGAACTTTTCTGGATGTCATGGTCATATCTTAATCTTAATTTGCAACCTTTTTCAGCGAAGTTCTTGACCTGCCGAAAGCAGACTGATAGCGCTGGCGAAGATCAGAGGCTAACGCCTCAACATGGAGTTGCAGATCCTCTAAAACCCTGTCCTTATCTCCATGGCTGACAAATGCGTCGCTATAGCCAATCCGCCTCAGCTCTTTACTGCGCAACATCGGGGGCAAAGCCGATTGAATTGCATCAGCGATACCGCCGATCAAAGATCCATCCTCCATGGTTACAAAACAGTGAGACTTCTGAACAGCCTCGATGACAGTGCTCTCATCTAAAGGTTTTATAAAGCGCAAATTGACCAAACCAACATCGAGCCCCTCAGCCATCACTCTCTGGCGCAGAAGCAAACCCGCTTCGTAAAATGGTCCATAGGTAAATATGGTCATATCATGACCCTCATAAAGTGTTTCCGCTTTTCCTAATTCAATTGGCAAGGACAATTTTCGCCCTAGCAACCTCTTCTCGTCGCCCCCGCGCGGAAAGCGAATTGCGATAGGGCCATCATTATAATGATTCATGAAATCAAGCATCGCTTGAAACTCAGCCCCATCGCGCGGTGAAAGTAGCACAAGGTTAGGAATGGGCCTTAGGTAAGAAATATCAAATACTCCATGATGGGTCGGGCCATCCTCGCCCACAACCCCGCCCCGATCAATGATAAACTTAACTGGTAGGTTCATTAAGGCAACATCATGAATTACCTGATCGTAGGCACGCTGTAAAAATGTTGAGTATATCGCGACATAAGGTTTCAAGCCGTTAGCCGCCATTGCTGCCGCACTGGTAACAGCATTCTGCTCCGCGATCCCCACATCATAGAAACGGTCAGGAAATTGCTTGGCAAAATCCGATAATCCTGTTCCAGCACACATGGCTGCGGTTATCGCGACAATACTGGAGTCAGAACGAGCCATCTCAACCAATTTATTGCCAAAAATAGCGCTATAAGAGATCTGTTCAAGTCCTGTGCCTTGTTTGATAACAGCTCCTGACTCTTTTTCAAAGGGTCCAAGCCCATGAAATGTTACAGCGTTTTCCTCGGCATGTTTGTAACCATAACCTTTTTTGGTTATGACATGCACCAAAATCGGCCCGCCGTTTTCAATATTTTTCACCTCATTGAATCGCCGAATGAGACCTTCAAGATCGTGACCATCTACCGGACCAATGTAGCGGATACCTAGCTCTTCAAAAAACATACCAGGGATAAAAAGGTGCTTCATGCGGTATTCCATATCCTGCGCTACGTTGGATATTTTCTTGCCAAAACGTGGAATAGAAATCAAAAAATTATACCATTTTTTCCGCATCCTATTGTAAGCGGGACTAGAGATGATTCGATTTAAGTACTTCGCAATCGCACCCACATTCGGCGATATCGACATCTTGTTATCATTTAAAACTATGACCATACTTTTTTTGAGACCACCTATCAGATTCATCGCTTCATAGGCCATCCCGCTGGTCATAGCGCCATCGCCAATAACAGGAATTATATGATAATTTTTACCGTGATGATCTCTGGCAATCGCATCGCCGATGGCTAACGATAGAGAAGTACTGGAATGTCCTACAGTATAGTGGTCGTATTCAGATTCGCCTCGTTTGGTAAAACCGCTTAATCCCCGAAACTGACGAATGGTACGAAACTGTTCCCTGCGACCGGTCAATATTTTATGCGGATAGGCCTGATGCCCTACATCCCAGATCAGGTGATCTTCTGGTGTACGAAAAACATGGTGAAGAGCGATGGTCAACTCCACAACACCAAGCGAGGGAGCAAGATGGCCACCGTTGGCACTGACAACATCAATGAGATAGTGACGAATATCGTCGGCAAGCTCCCTCAATTGAGGCAATTCCAGTTTTTTTAGATCGTCTGGGGTATGAATCTGATTTAATATGGCATAATCTCGCATAGATTTGGCTCCCTGATCCTATTTTGATCGATGTAAAATATATCCGGGCAAAAGCTTAAAAAATTGACTGCCCGTAAAAAAATCCGAAGCTAACTGCTCCGCTCTTCTTTTTTCCTGCTCAGCCTGCGCCTTGGCTTCGGATAATCCAAGGAGAGAAACATAGGTTGTCTTTTCATTCTGGAGATCAGATCCTATCGGTTTCCCTAGGATCTGCTCATCTCCGGTCGTATCTAAAATGTCGTCAGTAATTTGAAAAAGAAGCCCGATTGCATCAGCATACTCTGCTATCTGACCTTTTCGCTTTTTTAATAATGCTTCATCCATCTGTCCGGTACTGGCTGCAGCGCTCAGCATTCCCACCTGCAGACAGGAATTAATCAAGGCACCCGTTTTTAAGCGATGCAATGTTTGGAGATGTGCAAACGTTAATGAATTATCCCCCTCTGCGGCCAGATCAAGCACCTGCCCCGCGATCATTCCCCGAACACCTGCCCCATCCACCAGCTCTTCCAGAATAAAACGGTTGAGTTCCTGAAATTGCAGCCGTCCGGGCAGGCGAAAGGCCTCGGTCAAAAGCGCATCGCCACCCAATATTGCCAGTGCCTCGCCGAATCTTTTATGAGAACTGGGTTTGCCGCGCCTCATATCATCATTGTCCATTGCAGGCAGATCATCATGAATCAGGCTGTAGGTATGAATCATCTCAACAGCCATAGCAAGTAGCAGAAGATCTTCCTCGCTTCCCTGAAAAAACCGACCGCACTCCAAAACTAACTGGGGACGGATACGCTTCCCTCCGCCCAACAGTGAGTATTGCATCACCTCGAGCATCCTGGCATTGCCAGAGAACTGCTCCCGAAAGAGGGATGCGATCATCTCTTCAAGCCAGTGCGCCTGCTGCCGGAAATGGCGTGAAAACTCTTTTTCTGTATTTAGCTCCACTCTTCATCCAGACAATTATAATTTCAAAGCATAATTTCAATATACTTATAATAAACGATTCGGTGCAGTTTTGCTGAACTATTTTTCAAGCGAAAAGAGCTGAATTTTCTGAAAATCTTCAATCCTTGGTCCCGGCAGGAGAAACCTTACCAGGATGCCATAAAGGCGCACATCGTTACTGCCAATTTTCAATTTACCACGACGTCCGGTCAAAAATGAGTTCAAAGCAATATCCTTGTCGATACCTATCACCGAATCATAAGGACCTGTCATGCCCAGGTCAGTTATATATACACAACGCTCGCTGATCTGTTCCAAGTCATCGGTGGGTATATGGGTATGGGTTCCAAAAATCAGATGGCATCTATCTGCGGCAAAATGGGCAAAAGCCAGCTTTTCCGAGGTCGCTTCAGCATGAAAATCCACGATCAGAATATCCCACTCCCGGTGATGGCGGTTGTAGATCTCTTCAAACTTCTGAAAGGGACAATCCAGGGCAATGTTCATAAAAAGACGACCCATAAGATTGATAACACCAATCCGTTTTCCCTTATTATGAAAGATTCCATAGTCCTCCCCCGGGTTGGTAGCGGGATAGTTCGCTGGCCTCAGGATATTCGAATTATCTTGAAGAAGATGATCGCTCTTTTCAACACCACTCCAGATATGGTTGCCTGTGGTGATAATATCGACCCCGCTTTGGATCATCTCTTTCGCCGTTCTGGCGCTGATGCCGACACCGCGTGAGCTGTTCTCGCCATTGGCGATCACAACATCCACGTCAAAGGTTTTCCTTAAATCCGGCAGCAGAGATTGAATCGCCTTCATACCGGGGGGGCCGAAGATATCGCCAATGGCTAAAACTGTGATGGGTGTCTCTTTCATGACTGCTACCGACTACAACCTGGAAAAAATTTCTTTGATACCGGCGAGACCACCGCTAGCAATGCTGATATGTCCATGGGGAACCTGTGTATCTCTGGGATTGACCCGGACAAGTTTAGCACCATATTGACGGATCATGGACTCCGATTTATAGCGGACGGTTGGTACAGCCAATCCGGCCCCTAACTCAAGTACAGCCAATTTTCCGGATGGGATTTGGTGCAGCCAAGTGCGCAGCCGTTCGGATTGGTCTGATGAGCGATTGGATATCCACCCATAGTCACCAAACATTAATATATTGGGTCTGGCTAATCTGCCGCAGTGTGGACAGAGAGGCAACTCCCCCTGAGCCAAAAATGTAGCCGCATCGACCTGCACCGATGTGTTGTCTGCGCTCCAGATGGAATCGGAACAGGGAACAGTACACTGGAGATGATGGATCGAACCATGAACCTCCTCAAGCTGTTCATCCGAAAAACCAGCGATCTGAAATTGACCATCCACATTCGACGTAAACACAAAAACACCAAATTGCTTCTGCTGACCAAACTCAAGCAGCGTTGCAAACCCCTTATGAGGAACAGTTTCCCGGTAGAGGTTGAGCCTGTGCCCATAGAATCCCCAGGCTAACCCAGGATTCGTGTCAAACCAATGGGGATTGGCCATCTCTGCAAATGATATGCCCAGATGACGCATCGGGGGATAGGCATTCCAAAACCCCTCATTACCCCGAAAATCGGGCAAACCAGAATCCACACCCATGCCGGCGCCTGTTGTGATGAGGAGAGCCTGCGCTTGATCCAGCATTTGCGCAGCCTGTTTTGCCTCGTCCATAGTTCACCTCACTGCCACAATTCCAACTGCTTTGAGGTTCGAATTTTTTCGGTATGATGTATGAAGTCAACCAGATCCTTCTCCCCTCTCTGTAAAAAAGGAGTTATCTTTTGCTGCCATACTTTCCCCTTGAAAAAACGGAGATCTACATAGGAGGCAAAGAGATATTTTTTTGTCCGGGTCATACCCACATAGAGAACCCTTGCCTCTTCGGCCAGTTGTTCCCTATCCGCGCTGGTAAATAGTTGAAAGGGCAGGAGATTCTCCTCGAGACCAGGCAGAAAGACCACAGGAAACTCTCTTCCCTTGGCGGCATGGATGGTCATAATATGAACATGTTGGACTCCGCGGGTCGATTCAGGATCATCGCCAGATAGAACTCTCAAGGAAACTGAATCCAGGAATGCGACAAAATTATCGCCATAGGGCAGCGCCAGCCATTCCAGATTTTGACGAACCTCCTCCTCAGGAATGGAGATGAAGTGCTCCTCTTTTTGGCCGACTCCTTCCAGGTAAAGAGTCACAAGCGCGGAAAAAACAGAAGGCGGTCTTGGAACAACCTGCTCCTGCCATCTCTCTCGGAGAAGATGGATCAATGAGGCGTATGGCTCCTGCCTTGACAGAGGCTCTTCACCGGCCAAACGGTAGGGAATAGCATGACGGTCGAGAGCGGCTTTGATTTCCGGAAAAATCAAACTACTGCGGCATAAAATAGCAAAATCGGATAAAGCCAACTCCCCCTCGAGACCCAAAGCGCCATCACTGCTGATGCCGCTATCTCTGGAAAAGGAGCGCAGACCGCCGCTCATGGATTGGATCTGCCTGGCAATCCATTCCGCTTCGCTTTTATCCGAAACAAAATGGTGGATCTGAATACGATCGGGATTGCCTGTTCCCACGAGGGGGGTTGCCGCTCCCTGAGGAGCTTCAAGCACCTGAAGCGCGAAGCGTAAAATGGAAGCGGGACAGCGGTAACTCTGCTCAAGGCTAATCTGAATCAAGGCCGGAATAGATACAAATAGTGAGGTCAGGATTTCTGGACGGCTGCCGCGAAAGCCGTAGATACTCTGGTTTTGATCACCGATACACAGGAAGCGCGCACTGCCTCCGGCAAATTTTGTCAATAAATCCTTTTGACTCTGATTGATATCCTGTACCTCATCCACCAGAATCCAGGAATAGGCCTTTTGCAACTGGGCGCATAGCTCAGGATGTGCCTGCAACAATTGGAGAGGAAGCCAGATCAAATCATCCACATCAACCAAGTTGCGACGTCGTAGGGCGTTGTTGTAATCGGTGAACTTTTCCTCGATATGGGGAAACGCACCCTCCTGGGTCTGCTTGAATAGAGAGATTGCCTGGCTCTGACCTGCGCTCAATCCAGTCTCCTTTTCTATCTCCCTCCTTTCCCTATCGTTCGCGATAAAAAAAGAAGAGTTCAGGCCAACCAGGGAAGCATGAGCGCGCAAAAAACCTAAGCCCCAGGAGTGAAAGGTGTAAACCCCTTGAAAAACGGCAGACAACCGATCGCGCATCTCCTTGGCAGCCTGATTGGTAAAGGTGAGAGCCAGAATCCGCACTGGATCCACCTTCCCCTGAGTTACAAGAAATTTTATTTTCTCGGTTAAAACCCTCGTTTTCCCCGTACCAGGACCAGCCTGCACATACAGAGATGACTCAGTATCATAAATAATTTTCTTCTGCCCGGTGTTTAAAAATAATTTCTGAATTTCCACTCCGTCGCTTGCCTCAACGGCGACAGGAACCACTAGCTCTCGTTTTCGGGACTGAAAAGCGGCAATATCAAAATGGATCGCGCCGGATGCTGCCTGAATCTGGATATCTGCCTTGTTCTGGTCAGAGTCCCGAGAGAAAAGATTTGTAGTCGCTCCATCTGCGTAAATGGATATTTTGCCAAATTCACCGTCAAATCCCTCTGCCACCTGTACGTGCCCGCTGCGAAGTCGCCACAGCGCGTCAGCCAACCGCTCGTCACCACCTTGACGCAGATTTTCCAGCGATATTTCCGCCATAATCCAAAATTCTGATCCATAGGTGCGAATTAGACGCAGATACTCCTGCTGCACCTTTCTCGACGCGCTGCTTTTATGGCCATATATCTCAGCCAAGATTTCCGGTAATGGCGTGATAGAAAAAAATTCTTTCGCGCCCGCAGGTCGCTGCCCCTGGGGTCTGTCTGCCAATTCCGCGACCCGGTACATTACCCCCCTGGTCACCGGTTTTCCGCAAACGGGACAGATCCCATTATGCTCCAGTGTGGTCTTTGGATCCCAACAGATTTCGCAACTACGATGCCCATCATAATGATATTTCCCCTCCTGGGGAAAAAATTCATAGGTTCCTATAAAGCCATCATCCTTCTTTAGCGCGCTATAGATGCCGCGGTAAGAGAGTTCACAATCAAATAAATTCGCTTCCCGTCCTAACTTCTCGGGAGAGTGCGCGTCAGAGTTAGAAACCAGGCGGTATCTGTCTAAAAAAGAACAGGCCCAGTTCATGGCCGGGTCGCTGGATAGCCCGGTCTCAACAGCAAAGATCTCTCCGGTTAAATCCTCATAACACTCTTCGATGGAATCGTATCCAGACTTTGATCCAAGGACAGAAAACCAGGGGGTCCAGATATGAGCTGGTACAAGAAAAGAGGTTGGCGATGTTTCCAAAACCATCTCTAGCAATACCTTGCTGTCTAACCCCAGTATTGGCCGTCCATCCGACTCAATATTTCCGATCTGACGCAAGCGCGCCTGCAGCGTTCGCGCTGCCTGAAAATCTGGGAAAAAAGCGACGTTATGCACCTTACGCACTTTCCCATTTTTTTTATATATTGAACTGATTTCGCCGCTGAGCATAAAATAAACCGGACGACGCTGGCGACCGTTGCGATAGAGCGTATCGGTCTCCAGAGAAAACTCATTTTTTAGAGAATAGAGACCGTTTGCCTCAGGAGTGAGTTTGTTTTCCAATTCGTTGAGCCAGCCGGGATGCACACAATCGCCTGTGCCGACTACATCGATCCCTTTTATACGCGCCCAGAGATCAAGATGTTCCGGCGTCAGATTTCTGCTGGTAGCCATAGAGAAATGGGAATGGATGTGGAGATCAGCAATAAATTTCATCCGGGCTCGACTACCCTTTCAGTTTCTGTACAGCGCGCCAGAAAGCTTCCATTTGAACCAAATCCTTTCGTGGTGGCATACTGCCGGGCGCCTCGATTCCGCCGGCAACATCCACCCCATGAAAAGGAATGCCCGGTCGCTGCCATACCGCATTCCAGGCCTGCCACAGCTCCACAATATTTTGCGCATTCAGGCCACCCGCTAAATAACGCTTCGTTAGGGGAAACTGCTCCTGAAGCAATCCCAAAAAATTTCCTTTCCTGGGATCAGCCTGATTGATTTTTCCTGTGCCGCCATAATAGTTCTGATCCAGAGAGTCAACAACAAAGGCATCTACGCCCACCTGATCCCAGGACTCCTTTTGCCGAACGGCCTGCTCAACGTGGGTCAGGTTGATAGAAATCCAGAGTTTGGTATGTGCGGGAAGCAGTGGAATCAATTTCGTGATGGCCTCCGGAGCGTCGGCAAATTGAATCCCCTGAAACAGATTCCAGGAGAGCAGAGTTTGTAGACTCACAGCATCGGTTTGGGCTGTCACGGCCATTTTTTGAACTTTTGGATAGCTATTTTCAAATTCAAGAATCCAGCGGCGTGTCTCTTCGGTGAGAACTAAAGCGCGTCGGCTACCAGGCGCAAAAATAAAACCAATATAGGGGACACCGATTCCTCCAGCTGCAAGCGCATCCACCAGTGAAGTAAACCCGCAATATTTTACATCGAGCTGCAAAGTTCCTGCGCCTCTGCGACATTCAACCTGCCCTCGTAAATAGCCTTACCGGAGATCATACCAATGAGATTAGCCAGGCGCAAGTCCATCAATGCACGCACATCTTCAAGCGAGGCAATGCCACCAGAGGAGATAAAGCGAAAACGGGGAAAGGTGGTCACTACCGATTTGATAAACTCCAAAGGCGGTCCAGATAATGTTCCATCTGTTTCGATCTCGGTAAAAATAATTTCCGGGCTAATATCCATTTCGACAACTTCTTGCAAGAATTCAAAAATGGTAACAGGAGCGTTATCTAACCAGCCATTGGTAGCTACCTTACCAGAACGTACATCCACACCCAGGACTATTTTTTCAGGGTAAGCCTGTACCATTGATTTCAAGAAATCCAAATCCTGAACTGCCCTGCTTCCCAGAATAATTTTTTTCAGACCCATCGCCACATAGGCCGCGATATGGGTATCGCTGCGAATGCCGCCGCCGATCTCAAGGAGATGCCCAGGAAAGGCCGAGGCAATCCGCTTCACGACATCTACATTCACCGGTTTGCCAGCTTTCGCGCCGTCAAGATCCACCAGGTGAAGGCGGTGGACACCTTGGTCAAAAAAATTTTTCGCGACTGCGAGAGGGTCTGCCGCATACTCTGTTTTACGGTTATAATCACCCTGGAACAGGCGGACGCACTTTCCGTCGATGAGATCTATTGCCGGGATGAATTCCATGATTCCTCTTCTCGCAGCACCTGCACAAAATTTTCAATTATTTTCAAACCGTTTTCGTGACTTTTTTCCGGGTGAAACTGGGTTCCGAACAACTTATCCCGACCGACAATCGCGGTGAAGGGTGTAAAATATTCGCATTGGCCAAACACAACATCCTGGTTCTGGCAGCTTGCATAATACGAGTGAATAAAATAAAAATTGGCGTTTTCAGGCACCCCCCGCAGCAAAGGATGATCCGAGCGGATCTGGGAAACCTGATTCCAACCCATGTGCGGAATGGTAAAATCTCCCTGAAAACGCTTTACCTTACCTGGAAAAAAGCCAAACCCCTGGCACGAACCGAACTCTTCACTCTCTTCAAAAAGGAGCTGAAAACCGACGCAGATACCAAACAGCCATTTTTTATCTTCTACATGGCGGCGTAAAACCGGCAGAAGCTCTCTGTTTTCAAGATTGGCCATGGCTGCCTTGAAAGCACCATCCCCCGGCAAAACCAGGGCTGTAGCCTCGCGCAATTGATCCAGATCTGCGCTTAAGATTACCTCTGCGTCAAATTTTTCCAGAGCTTTAACCACAGAATAGATATTTCCCATTCCATAATCGACGACAGTAACTTTTGGTTTATTTGGTACAGAAGCCATAAGCCTATTCAAAAATAAAAATCAATTTCAGGACGAATTTTCTTGTCGGGTATGCCGTGACAATTAAAAAAAACAGACCTGACAGAAAACTGATATACTAAAGGCATTTTGGTTTTCGGATATCGCAAGGTAATGTCGACGATGTCGACGCACCCTTTAGCCAGTATTTACTGTTTGCAATGGACTTTGTCCCGCAACCGTTAATGCCAAGGTCGATAAGGACGCGGTTATGGCATTGCCCAACCGGTCAAATTCGATGCCTATTGGTATAAAACCCGAGAACCATAGTGTTTCGAGTATATCATCCCATTTGACGCGGGCTATGTCAGGTGGTAAAAGAAGGCAAACCCTTGGATTAGCGCTTCTGGTTGGCTCGAATCGCACTCAGTCGTTGATCCAGGGAGCGCAGGCCGCCTGTATCTTTTGTGGTAGCCAGATACTTACGATAATTTTCCAAAATGATAATGAGATGTGGATGGTTAGGGCCAAGCTTCGACTCAACAATCCGTATCGATCTCTCAAAATGTGATTTCGCTTCGGTATAACGCTGCATATCGGTATAGAGTAGCGCAAGATTATTCAGGGAGACAGCCACATTCGGGTGGTCTGCCCCAAGATGCGCTTCCCGGTTTTTTAGCTCCCATACAAACAGCTCTTCCGCTTTGGTATAATTTTTTTCGGCTCGATATACCAGGGCAAGGTTGTCTGTGGTGGCAGCGACATCCGGATGCTCCGGACTCAAAAGCAGATTGTAAATCCGAAGCGCTCTATGGTAGTTTTCCCTTGCTTTGGGATAGCGTCCCTGGGAATAGTACAGTAAGCCAATATTATTCAAAGATTGAGCCACGTCAGGGTGGATATCGCTGAGAAGTTCTGTCCGCATGAAATAGGCATCCTGAAAAAGTTTGCTGGCGTTCTCATAATCGCCCCGGGAATATTGCAACATACCCTGACTACTCATTGTTTGAGCAATCTCTGGATGTTTGTCCCCGAAAATGGAGCGCCGGATCTCCAGAGCCTCTTTGAAAAACTTTTCCGCATCGGCATAACGACCCTGGCTGCTACACATCTCAGCATAATTGTTCAGTACCTGCGCAAAGAGAGGATGGTTACGCCCCGATGTCTTTTCTAGGTTTTTCAAAGAGTCCTGATAAAGATCGTCAGCTTTTCGCAGCTCGCCTAGAAAGAAATAAATTTTTGCAAGATTGCTCAGCGATTGACCCGTTAACGGATGATTTTCACCTAAATGAAGGCGCCGTATGCGCAGAGCTGTCTGGTAATACTCCAGCGCCTGCTGATAATTGCCCATGGCCTGGTACACCGCCGCCAGGTTATTCAGATCCGTGGCTGTTTCAGGATGGTTGGCACCAAAATTTTTTTTCGAGATCATGAGCGCTTCGAGGTAAAACTTTTTGCTTTCAGACAACTGCCCCCGGGAGAACTGTAGAGAGCCAAGATTTGCCAGAAAAGTGGGAATATACCGACTCTCCTTTCCAAATTTGGTTTCCATGATAAAAAGAGCCCGCTTGTACAAGGGCTCGGCCTCCTGGTATTTGCCCAAGGAGTGAAAGACCTTTCCTAGATTGTTGCACGCTACAGCAACAACCGGATGCACCTGCTCTCCAAAATCAGATCTCCCTTTTTCCAAAGCTTTTTTTCCAAGGGCAAGAGCCTCCTGAAGCTTGCCCTGTTTGTACAGAACAATCACCTGTTGGTTCATGGAGCGAAGATCCGAGGCAAACAAATATACTGGAAAAAAGATTATGAATGCTGTCAAAAAAATCCGGAACCGCACTGTACCCATCCTATTTGTCCTGTCCCCCCCCTCAAAGGGAGCCTTTGGTAGAGGGAATCTCTCCCTGACGCCTGGGATCGATCGCAATAGCCATAGCCAGGGCGCGGCCAAAACACTTAAAAATTCCCTCAAGGATATGGTGCGTGTTTTCTCCATAATGAACAAAAATATGAACAGTCATGGGAACATGCCGAACCAATGCGAGAAAAAACTCCTGAATCAGCTCAGTGTCAAAATTACCAACCGTGGGTGGCAGCGGCGGTACCTGGTAGCGCAGCAAGGTTCTACCGGAGAAATCGACAGCTACAGTCACCAATGTTTCATCCATGGGGAGAGTGAAGTGTCCGTAACGCGCTATACCCTGCAAATTCCCAAGAGCCTGCTTCATAGCCTGCCCGAAGACAATTCCAGTATCCTCAACAAGATGATGGTCATCAATTTCAACATCGCCGACACCTTTGAGCTCCAATTTTATATTGCCATGATGGGCGATATGCGTCAGCATATGGTCAAAAAAAGGTATACTACTTTGAATCTCACTGCTGCTACCCCTGGCATCTAGGTTAAGATGAAGTTGAATTTCTGTTTCTTTTGTTTTTCTCTGTATAGTTGCCTGACGATCCACGCTTTACCTCTCCTCTATGTTCCTGAGCCACTCTTGCAGATTGGATAGTTCTATTATCGGCTGAATTCGAGCAACTCACCTCCCAAATCACCATTATCGATCTATTTCTGCAACCATTCTGGCTCCATGAGATGATCCATGGTAGTTTGGCAGAGCCTATCGCTCCTTTCGTACGATCCAGCATCGAAAAAGGGAGTTATACCAATAAACATCGAATTTGACCTGTTGGGCAATGCCGTAACCGCGTCCTTATCGACCTTGGGTCCGCTCCAAAAATCTGACACTAGTCGATCCGTGGACGTCGCATTAACGGTTGCAGGAAAAAGTCCTTGCAAACAATATAACTGGTCAAGAAATAGCTTCTGCCAGGTTTGTAAATGGGCTATAACGCCCTGGAAGAATTCGATTCCGGTGTGGATCGAAGGATAGTTTTCGTACTCATCCAGACACGGCCCCTCCTCCATGCCACCACCTGGCGCATCCGCTTTCTCCGATGTTTGTGGTACGCTCCAGAGGTGGGTTGCACTTATATTTGTTACACCCTCCTCCTGTTGTATCTGATAACCTTCGATCTCGTTCCAAAACCGAATCACCTCTTCGTTTGTTACACCCGGCAAATCCAGTTGAAATTGAAAAAAAAGCCATGTGCGCTGGAGGCAGGTTTCATGGAGAATGACGGTTTTTCCCGGGTTAGCTGGGTCCGAGTAAATATATCTGCTTTCCCCCCCTTGAGTTGGCATCGTCCGTTGACGATATAAGGTGATGCGAAAGAGCGCTACCCCCTGATTCTGGCAGGGAGTACCAAGACAGAGCAGATTTTGCCGATAACCTTCACCTGCTAAATCGATTCCAGAGAGAGCATGGTCCTTATGGTATAACGGTAAAAAATCAGCAGCTAAAAAGAGAGGACTGTTCTCCCCTAACTGTTTCGTAAGAGAAGTCATAGCTGGAATGATAACCTTATGCAGAGCATCAAAGGGGATGCTATATTCATGATGGTGCGCAAAAAGGGGTGGCTGGATCGCTTTGCCTCGGCTGCGGCGCAGCACCCATAATCCCCCATGGATGAAAACAAACCACAAAATTCCCAAACGGATATACAACAGAAAATCGATATATTTACGAGTGTAGATGTACGAAAAGAGCAAATAACCCGCAATGATAAAAAAATTCCAAATAATGCGCCGCCGCCAAAGATGCCAGAGATGCACGGGTGCGACCCTTTTCTGCTGCTCACTGACCTGCCGACTGACGACATCCAGGCACGCTTGCTGGTATTTCGCCATAGATTGGAGCCTGGAAAGCCAGAAAGCCGCGGTTTGCGCCTGCTCCTGGCCTGAATGGATGGAACGAAAATGGAGATTACTCTTGGTCTCGCCGGGCATCTCCTGCCAAAGCTTGTCCAAATCCTGAAGGGTCATGGTAGTGGTGCGCTCTCTCTTTTTTCTGGACATCTCCTGCCTCCTGATTCGCCCTTTCGAGGAGAAATCACCCGGGCAATATGGCAATACAAAAAATGGTATCCGAATCTCTGTTTCTACAGGCAGAAAAAAAATAAAGAACAAGCATCAGGTCAGAAATGCCGATCTATAGTGCGAGGTAAGGCCTTCGCGCTTGTTCGTTTGTTTCCCAGCCTAAAATTTTTAGGGAATCATGATTGATGTATACTAATGGCATTTTGGTTTTCGGATATCGCAAGGCATTGCCAGCGATGTAGAAATACCCTTTAGCCAGTATAAAACCCGAGAACCAAAGTGTTTCGAGTATATAATATAAAAGGATGGGATCTCGTAATATGTCGTTTGAAGAACAGCTAAAAGCAGAGTTAAAAGAACGATTGTTCAAAGAGAAACCGAAACTCGAAAGCTTTTATCCGCTGCTGCAGAGATTGGTAGAGCTGAAAATGCGTCTGGATCACGAAAACCTCGCCATGGTGATCTCTGACCTGCGCCGGTACCCCATACCCAGCATCTTAAAACGGCTGCTACAGATGCATTCTCAGGGCACCAATCCTATTCTGTTACGTAATATCTATCAAAACTATATGTTTACTTCTCAATTTCGCTTCTTTGACCTCTTTATTCACTATCTTACCTATCACATGCTCATTCGACTCCCCTTTTTGCAGCAAAACGGCAAAGTTCACGAAGAGAGTACATTTGACCTGGTTGACCTGTATGCGGAATTTCTTGAAATTGATTTGAACCAGGAACTTAAAAACAGTGGATAACTCTATTCGCAACCCCCTTATTTACAATTTTGAATTAAAGAGCCGAATCGCCTGTTCGTGGAAAGAGAAAGAACAGCTTGCAGACCTTTTGTTGCGCATTCTGGCTGTGGCTGCTTATACTCGCAAAAATGGCCTGAGGCTCAATAGTATTCAGTTTTCGCGGTTTCCCGCAGTTTTTGAACAGGTTTTATCCTGTGCTGATATCGATACCAAGGAGGAGCTGCGCCAGCAGATAGAACAGAGCATTCTGGATCGCAACCTGAAGGGCTTCCCTTTTTTACAGTGTCTCATCACAATGGAGGGAGCATTTCTCATTTTAGAGGGCTTTAAAGCAGAAACGATTTTTGAATCCCTGGCCTCCTTTTTTGGAGCGCAATACTACACAGCGCTCAAGAAAAAAATTAAGCGCCACATCCGCCCTTGAGGTAAGGCTCCACTCGAGCCACAGAAAGAAAATTGATTTATTGACTCACAAATTATTAGTATACCGAAAAGAATTTGGTTTTCCCCCCAGCATCGCTTCCTTTTTGTATTTTATAATTCGGAAGCGATACGCAGCATCGCTTCCTTTTTGTATTTTATAATTCGGAAGCGATACGCAGCATCGCTTCC
>DYNZ01000045.1 GCA_020720805.1 Leptospira biflexa
GGAGAGTAGGACGTCGCCAGGCTTTTATATTCCTCCACTACTCCATTTCATATTTACCTCGTATAACCATTAAATGTAATGAAATCTTTAATTTTGAGGAAAATTGTTAAAGGTTTTTATTGTTATACGGAAAATAATAACCAATTTGCAACCAACCCATTAGCCAATCCAATAGCTGATCCAACTAGAATATCAATGGGAAAATGCACACCCATGTATAATCTGCCGATGCAAATTAGCAATGTGAGGAATCCTAATAAAAGAATTGCTAGGGGTGGAAAATAAAAAAAACTAACTGTAAATACAGTAACTATAAAGGCTGCATCAGCAGAGGGAAAACTCCGGTAATATACCTTTTCAAGTACTACAGCATCCGGTAATAGTTTACTAGGACGCTTGTGCCGAAAAATTCGTTTTATTGTCGGTAAAAAAAAACCAGTCAAAAGTAAGGCAATACTTAGGTGGTAGAAAGCTTGCCATTCTCCTGCGACATAAAACAAGGGAAGGAACAAAAGGCTAGCATACCCCTTTCCTAAATAATAGAATTTAAGATAAAATGCATCCAGAAATGGATGTCTTTTTCGATTGATAAATTGGAAAAATGCAACATTCCATTTTATTGACAATTCCCAGTCTTGTTTGATTGGCATTGTAAAAAATTTTCCTATTCTGTGGTTTTTAATAAGGAGCGAAGAGAATCTTCCAATTGAGGATACCGGTAAATAAAACCTAACTCTTGAACGCGATTGGGCTTAACATTTGCACCTGATAAAATAATTGCCTCTGCCATCTCCCCCATTAAAATTCTTAAAATAGATCCAGGCACAGGAATCCATGCCGGTCTGTTTAACACCGAGGCAAGAGTTTTACTAAACTTTTCATTTGTAACTGCGTTAGGTGAGACACCATTGATGATTCCCTTCACTTTTTGATTTGTTGCGCTGAAAATAAAAAGATTAGAGAGATCTCGGATATCGATCCAGCTCCAATATTGCTGGCCACTGCCGATTTTACCGCCTAGGCCCAATTTAAAAGGCAGTAACATCTGTTTTAATCCACCGCCATCTTTGCTAAGGACAAGGCCTATACGCACTTTTACCGTACGAATACCGACCCTCTCTAACGAATTTAACTCCTTTTCCCAGAGGTCGCAAACTTGAGCTAAAAAACTGTTTGCCAAAGGACTATTTTCATCAAATATTTGAGTCTCTGAATTACCATAATAACCAATCGCAGAGGCTGACAGGAAAACAGGTAAATCAGGACGAAATTCTAACGTTTTTGCAACCAGAAGTCTGGTTGTTGCGATACGACTTTGCAGAATTCGCTCTTTTTTTTGGCTCGTCCAAAGGGAGGAGATACTCTCTCCGGATAAGTTGATAATGGCATCAATTTTTGCAAAGGGTTCCTTTTCGAGAATGCCCTCTTGCGGATCCCAATAATGGGCAGTTTCTGAAATATTTGCTTTATTTCGTACCAAAGTTCTCACTGTGTGACCTTGGAGCTCCAGATCCTTTTTTAACTGCTTTCCAATTAATCCTGAAGCCCCGGAGATTAAAAAATCCATATTGACCCCCTGGAATTTTTATTTCTATTCCCGCCCAAATGATAAATATACCTTGCCAACTATATGAGCTGATTAAAATATGTTTCATTCGGTCGATTGTTTATTGGTTTTTTCCCTTATAGGTGAATGTTAAAGGAAATTTGTTCACAAAATGGGTTCGAATTGAACCGCTCTACAATGAATACAATTACGATACTCGCCTGCAGCAGCATAATTCATCTTATATGAACCTTCATTACCCTATATCCAAGAATCAAGAACAGTACTCAAGGCTGCCACTCTTTTTTTATGTTGAATACAATGGAAAATTTTTTTCTGGATGGCAGAAACAAAAAAACTCATTGTCTGTTTCTCAAGCAATAGCCGAAAAATTTCAAATCTTTTTTCAGGATAATGCTATTGTTGTCTATGGAGCTAGTCGTACTGACAGCGGTGTTCATGCTTGCAGGCAAGCCGCCATTGTGTATTTGAGCTGTGAAGATCATGAGAAAATAATGAAAAGTCCATCCCTGGCTCAAAAACTGCTTACGGCAGTAAACTCCATGCTCAGAGGGAGAATCCGAATTCTTGCTTTAGCCGAAGTAGCGCCCGATTTTTATATCCGTTCCGCATCAAAATCTAAAAGTTATATCTATTTTTTATCGAGTTCTCTTTTTTCCTCGCCATTTCATCAGCATATTTGGGAACTTAGCGGAAAATTTGATTTTAAGAAATTTGAGCAACTTATTCATTTGTTTAAGGGAAAGCATGATTTTTTCCATTTTGCGAAGCATATTTCACTAGCTGGTAAAAACAGTGAACGTACTATTACATCAGTTCGTTTGGTTCGCAAGGGTGAGGTGAGGATAGTTTTATTCCGGGGCAATGGCTTTTTGCACCACCAGATACGGATGATGGTTGGAACTTGTGTACAAATCGCTAAAAACTACACCTTTGAGGAGGGAGCAAATATCCTGCAATCCTTGCTGCAAAGAAAAGATGATTCATTTGCGAGATTTACGGCTCCAGCGCATGCCTTATTTTTGCATAGGGTGCATTTAACAAGGTCCTCCCTTCTGCAAATGCGTTGGTTAGTTAAATAGCAAGGTGTTAAGAATTGAAATGCAGGATTTATTTTTAATTTTTTTTCTGAGGAAAACGGGCTCTTCTGAAGGAAGGTGTTTGGGAGTCCATTTCCCTCTAGGTACGAAACCTTATGAATTTCGCATGTGTGACAAAATTGGAACTCGCGATCATTTCATCAAAAATAGTCAAGCTCATATTTGTTGTGGTATAACTGAACGTTATTTATTAATAGGAACTATTTATGGCATATATAACATATCAAGAGAATGGGTATTTTTTTGATGATCCCCAGCTTCGCCAGGTAAGTACTTGGAAGGAGATCTATTTAAAAAGATTTTTTCATAATCTTGATACTCTTATTCGATGGTGTGATCACAAGAATTTATCATTTCTGGTACCTGTCAAAGCTAATGCATACGGTCATGGCATGATTGGTATTGCCAAGGCAGTGGAAGATTATGGACGGTTGCATCCAGATTACACCGGTGGTTTCTGGTTTGGTGTTGCGAATGTCATGGAGGGAGTGACTCTGCGAAAATATGGAATTTCAATTCCAGTCCTTGTTTTAGGTCCATTACAGGAACAATTATTATCCTATTATAAAAATTTTAACTTGATTCCAACCCTGGCTACACTGGTAGATCTTGCCAACTGGTTAGAATGGCCTGGGGCTTCACATTTATCTTTTCATATCAAATTCGATACAGGTATGGGGAGGCTTGGTATTCCTGTTGCCGAACAGGATCATGTGTTTGCATTATTGGCATCGCATAACGTTTCAAAAGTTAACGGCATCTATTCTCATCTGGCAACCTCAGATGAACCAGGGGATCAAAATACCTTAAATCAGATAGAAAAATTTGACCAGATTAAAAAAAGATTTATCGACTCGGGTATTGCTGTAGAAATATTTCATTTGGCAAATAGCGGGGGGCTTATTAATTTTTCGCAAATTTATTATGATATGGTCAGGCCGGGTATTGCTTTGTACGGTTATTATCCATCAGAGGCGAGTCGGGAAATGATGGAGAGAAATGATTCTGCTTTGCAGCCTGTCATGGAGGTTAAGAGCAGAGTAACGGCAACGAAAACCCTGCCAGAAAATCATGGTATTTCCTATGGAAGAATGTTTATAACAGATAAACCTACCAGAATCGCCTTGATAGGCATTGGTTATGGTGATGGTTTTCCTCGAGAACTCAGCAACCAGTGGTCTGTCCGCTTTCATGGAAAGAATTATCCTATATTAGGGCGCGTGTCGATGGATCAAATTGTCATAGCCAGAGATGATGAGGGACCATCACGCGGAGAAGAGGTCGTAATATTGGGAGATGGCTTGTGGGCGAATGATCTTGCTGAAAAAATGAGAACAATTAGTTACGAGATATTGTGCCAATTTTCAGCTCGTGTCCCTATTTTGTATCGTTCAGAGGATAATCAATAATACCACCGAAGGCAAGTTCATCGCCATCATAAGCAACAAGGCTTTGTCCAGGGGCTACACCTAAGATTGTCTCCTGTGGGTGCACTTCCGCTTCATTGCTACTAAGTGGTATAACTTCAGCGATTATATCTCCCTGGCGATACCTGGTTTTGATTGAAAATTTGCCTGGAGAGGTAAGTCCAGATATTGACAAAAAGTTGATATTTTTAATGCGAAAGGATTGGGTTTCTAGGTCACTTTGCTCGCCTACGATAACAGCATTACGGCTCGGGTCAATCTCGATAACATACAAGGGAACTCTATATGCGATTCCGAGGCCTCTACGTTGCCCGATGGTATACTTCCAAAAACCGGAATGTGTACCTATCTGTAACCCTTCTTTGTTCTGAATGGGGCCAGGATTTTCGCCGAGTGAGGCTTTCTCTTTTAAAAAAGCGACATAGTCTCCATCTGGTATAAAGCAGATATCCTGGCTTTCCTTTGGCTGCAAAAAATCGGGCGCACTTTGAGCTAAAAGAGTCTGCACATCCGATTTTTGAATCTCTGCCAGTGGAAAAATTGTGCGCTCCAGGTCTGATTGCCTCAGGCGCCAGAGCATATAAGTCTGATCCTTCCATAAATTTTTCTGGCGTAACAGCGTAAATCTTCCATTTTTCTTTTGGATAATTTTAGCATAGTGCCCAGTAGCAATTTTTTCGATCCCCCGCTGATCAGCCTCCTTATGAAGAAGATCCCATTTTATAAATCGATTACATTCGACGCATGGATTGGGTGTTAATCCAAGGCTGTAATTTTGGACAAAGGCATCAATTACAGTCTGCTGAAACTGTACACGATGATCTTGAACGATTAAGTTAATAAAATTCTTGTCACAGAATATCTGCAGGGAGCGGCGAGTAGCGGAATCATGTTTCTGATAAGGGTTAAGAATAAAGTGGACCGCGTGAACATTGTAACCGTCCTCCCGCAACTTGAGAAGAGCGTATGTGCTATCCAGGCCACCGCTTACCGCTGTAAGTACATCGTTGCTCAAGAGCGTACTTATTTGGGATTGGATTCTGTAAGAGAATTGGCCACTTTTGTTATACCGATGGTAAATTTTTTACCATTCCAGGGAAAAGAGGGCATAGTTAAAATTTTACTTCCTGTGAATTCATATCCTGGTCGAAGGGGGCGTTGTGAATGGTAGAAGAGGATTGGTTCAGATTCTTGGATTATCTGCTTCCCATTTTTAAAAAATACGACACCTTCCGTACTGTAAATCTCTTTTTTGCTGGAATTGCGAATGGTGTATTCTAAAAAATACTCCTGTTTCTCCGGATTCAGAGCGATGGCCTTTTTTATGTTCTGGTTTATGATTGAAATATCAGGAATGCTTGCTGTTATAGAGTCCCTGCTTTTACAAGAAACAAGAAGGAGCATGAGAAGAATCATAAGCATCGCAAGAAGAGTTTTATTGCTATTTCGTAACATCTTTTTTCCTCTGATTGTGAAATCTATTTTTTGCAGACATTGAACCTGACGACTTGTTTCAAGAATTCTTCTTGAAACAAGATTAAATAAAGATTTGCCATTATCAAGCCTAGGAATGATTCTAACCAATTCTTAGACTGTATAAGGCGATCTAAATGTTTTCTTCCATTTGCATTTCTTTGATTAATGGAAACTGCTTGGTATCGTAATTTTTATCGGGAGGTGTGATATAGTTTCCATTAAAACAAGCCTTGCAGAAATTAATTTTCCGGGTACTGCTGGCTATCATTCCCTCTTCGCTTAAATACGCAAGAGAATCTACCCCAATAAATTTTCGAATTTCTTCCAATGAAAAATTTGCGGCTATCAACTCCTGTGATGTGGGAATATCTATGCCGTAATAACAGGGAAAGCGGGTGGGCGGAGCTGATATGCGCATGTGAATCTCGGTCGCTCCACCTTTTCGCAGCATTTTAATAATTTTTTTTGATGTGGTTCCTCTCATAATTGAATCATCGATGATGACGATTCGCTTTCCCTTCACTGCTGCGGAAACTGTGTTGTATTTCACTTTGGCACTAAAATCTCTAATCTTTTGTTCTGGCTCAATAAATGTTCTTCCGATGTAGTGGCTGCGCACCAAACCTGTAGCGTAGGGGATGCCGGACTCCTGGCTATAACCGATTGCCGCCACAACGGAACTATCAGGAACGGGGACAACGATATCTCCGTTTGCTGGCGCCTCTCTTGCTAATTGTTTACCAAGATTAATACGAAAATCATAAACAGACTCTTTGAAAAGGTAGCTATCAGGTCGCGCAAAGTAGATATGTTCAAATATACAGAGGTTGGGTGTATGGGTGTTCTCTCCTTTTTCGTTGTGAAAGGGGAAATAGGATGTCATTTTTCCCTCTTCAATAACAATCAACTCGCCTGGTTCAACGTCTCGGATGTATTCGGCATCAATGATATCCAGAGCACAAGTTTCTGAGGCAAAAACTATGGAGGTTTCAATTTTTCCTATGACCAATGGTCGAAATCCATGGGGATCGCGCATGGCAATCATACAATGTGTACTCAGCAGAACCAGGGAATAGGCTCCTTGGACTTTTTGCATAGCCTCTGTAAATGCATCGAGGAGTGTGCTGGCTGTTGATTTTGCGAGCAGATGTACGATCACCTCTGAGTCGATTGTGGTATGAAAAATACTTCCCTGGTTTTCTAACTCGGTGCGCAGGGAGTTAGCATTTGTCAGGTTTCCATTATGCGCCAGAGCAATGGTTCCATGGTGAGTATAGACGCGAAGGGGCTGGGCATTTCGATATAGAGAGGCTCCAGAGGTGGAGTATCGATTGTGTCCAATCGCGGCATACCCTTCCAGGGCCTTGATTTTATCTTCGTTAAAAACCTGGGAAACTTGACCCATACCTGCGTATCTGTAAAGATTTTCTCCGTTGGTTGTAGCGATACCGGCGGATTCCTGGCCGCGATGTTGTAGCGCATAAAGGGCAAAATAGGCCAGGTTGGCGGCATAACGGTTGCCATAGATACCTACGACCCCGCACTCCTCGCGCGGACAAACCTGCTCTCTGGCTAAGTTGCTTCGTTCCAGCGTAATCTGGAGCTCCTCCTGAATGCCAGGCATATCCTTTAATTTATTATTGATCTGGTAATGCTTCACGTGCTTAGACCCTGGTTATCTTAATCTTGCTTGATATCAAAATAGGGCTTCAATCCATCTGACCAAAGCTTTTTTATCTCTTGTAAAGATTCACGGAGTATCGTGCTATTATCCGAAGAGCGGACAACGATTTCGTCTGAACTATGTAGTGAACCTATATCAAAAAAAGGTATGCCTGAATTTGAGAGGTACTCCTGAACCGCGCTTAACCTGTCAGCTGGGATGGCCAATATAACAGTGGAGGCCGTTTCCCCAAAAAGGAGCAATCGTGTTTTTCTTTGATCATCCTGGGGGATTGCAGCAGGTTCTTGCACGATTTCATCCGAAATTCGCACGGAAAATCCGAGATTGGAGGCAAAGGCCAGTTCGCATAATGCCTGCATCACTCCTCCATCAGCAAGGTCATGGGCGACACGAATAGAATTTTGGTTAATATGTTTCTGTAGAAAGGTCTGTAATAATCGCTCCTGCTGCAAATCAAGAAATGGAATGTCCCCATTGATCTGATTGTGAATAATTTTCAGGTATTCGCTGCCGCCGAAGCTTGGACGGAACCAGCCGACCAACAACAGTTTCATTCCATCCCGCGCATAGCGCATACTAGCATGATCATCAATATTCTCCAGTAGGCCAACCATGCCAATTGTTGGGGTTGGATAGACAGGACCTTCCGGGGATTCATTATAAAAACTGACATTTCCGCCGGTTATAGGTAGGCCAAAGTAGCGACATGTATCTCCCATTGCCTCTACTGCCTTGACAAAGTAGAAATAATTTTCAGGAATATAGGGATTGGCAAAATTTAAGCAGTTGGTAACGCCAAGGGGGGTTGCGCCCACGCAGGAAATATTCCTTGCCGCCTCGGCCACGGCAAGGGAGGCGCCCTTGCTGGGATCGATATAGACATAGCGACCATTGCAATCGATGGTTGTTGCTAAACCTTTATGGCTCTGGAAATCATGGAGGCGCAGTACAGCGGCGTCGCCACCAGGGGCTTCGATAGCTGTTAATCCAACCTGGTAGTCATATTGGTTAAAGACCGGAAATTTACTGGCCAGATTTGGTGATTGTATTAAAGTATGAAAATCCTCTTTCAGGCTGTGTTCAATTTGCAAAGAGTTGATATCAAGGGTCTGCTTGGCTTTGAGATCGGCCGGTTCACGGTACTCCCGCTGATACACGGGTGCGCCGCCGCCAACAATCAAGCTTGCCGACGGGATGCAAGCTTTGTTCTCTCCATTATAATGAACACAGAGCTGTCCATCATCTGTAACTTCGCCGATGATCTCTGCGTTCAGCTCCCATTTGCGCACGATAGCTTGAGCCTGTTCCTCAAACCCCTTTTTTACAACAACCAGCATACGCTCCTGGCTTTCGGATAGCATGATTTCATAGGCGCTCATTCCGGATTCGCGCACAGGAACCTTGTTTAGGTCGATGGACATTCCATGGCCGCTTTTGCCAGACATTTCCGAGGTACAGCAGCTGAGCCCAGCGGCACCCATATCCTGGATGCCAACGATAAAATCTTTTCCCAGCAGCTCTAAGGTGGCTTCGATTAATAGCTTCTCCATGAAGGGATCGCCAACCTGGACAGCAGATCTTTTCTCCTCTGACTCTGCACTGATATCCTGTGAGGCAAATGAGGCGCCGTGAATCCCATCCCGACCAGTCGTAGCACCTACCAGCATGACGGGATTGCCTTTGCCCGTAGCTCTGGAAAAGGTGAGATCCTTATGTCTGGCAACGCCAACGACCATTGCGTTTACCAGGGGATTGACCCGGTAGATATCATCGAAGTAGGTTTCTCCGGCAACGGTTGGCACGCCGAGACAATTACCATAATCACCGATCCCCTTGACCACCCCGCGCAGATGGTGGCGCGACTGGGGGTGTCCTGGATGGCCGAAACGAAGGCTATTCAGGGATGCGATAGGGCGCGCACCCATTGTAAAAATATCACGCATGATTCCTCCAACTCCGGTTGCTGCGCCCTGATAAGGTTCGATTGCCGAGGGGTGGTTGTGGCTTTCGACTTTGAATACGACAGCGAGGCCATCGCCAATATCAATGGCACCGGCATTTTCTTCGCCGGCCTTGGTTAAAGTCCGCTCCCCAGAGTTGGGTAATTTTTTTAAATAATGCAGGGAATTTTTATAAGAGCAATGTTCGCTCCACATAACACTGTACATCCCCAATTCTGTAAAATTGGGGATTCTACCAATTTGCTTGAGAATAGAGGTGTACTCCTCCTCTGTCAATCCATGATCCTTTGCTAAACCAAGGCTTACTTGCGGTTCTTTCACAATAGTCTCCTGCGCGATGAAGAATCCAGCCAGCGGCATGTCTGATCTGTACTCCGGTACACGTATTGGGAAAAAACCTCTTTTGTAAATCCTTATTTCTTGGTCGGCTTTAAGATGACAAGAAAGGGCAGTTTTAAAGATTTTGGAAAAAAGGGGAGGTGAAGATGATCCAATTCAGGTTCGATGATCTATTCTGATTGCGAATGAAAACCGGTCGCAAAAAAGTAATCGATAGCATTTCCTATTTTGGAAATCCTGTGGTTCTATTCTTAAATTTGGAACAAATATAAAATAAAAGTGAAAAAAAATCAACATTCTAATTTTTCATTTGACCGATCTTAGGGCAGCCCGTTTTTTAAGAAACTAAGATGCAAGAGGAAGGATGCTATGGCTAAAAAAATTTTAATTGTCGATGATTCTGCTTCTATTCGTCAAATTGTGTCCCTTACGCTAAAAGGTGCCGGTTATGAAGTCATGGAGGCACAGGACGGAAAAAATGCTCTGGATATTCTGGTTTCCGGAGAAAAAATCAATCTGGTCATTTGTGACGTCAATATGCCTCAGGTTGACGGAATAACTCTACTAAAAACGATAAAAAATGACGCCCAATATGAATCTGTCCGTTTTATTCCGATCATTATGTTAACCACAGAGTCCCAAGAGTCGAAAAAGCAGCAGGGAAAAGAGGCAGGTGCTAAAGCTTGGATAGTGAAGCCATTTTTGCCTGATCAGCTATTGCAGGCTGTTTCGAAACTGATTAGTTAGGAATTCCTATGGAAGCAATTTTAGAAAGCGACCGTCTATCAATTCTGAAAAAAGATGGCGAACCGGTCTATCTGTGGAATGGCGAGATCAATATCTATACCGTAACAAAGTTAAAAGAGGTGCTGGCGCAGCTTCTGACTCAATGCAGTCAGAGCTGCCGCATGGATCTATCTGGGATTACCGAATGCGATAGCGCAGGTTTTCAAATATTGGTTCTCTTGAAAAAAGAGGCTCAAATCAAAAAGGTCCGCATCGTTTTTGAAAACCACAGCTCAGCCATTCTCGAGATAATGGATCTCTATGGAGCTGTCGGCCTGCTGGGGGACAAGATTAAGATACCATCGGCGCAGCGGGATAGATACTCTTTCGCTTATGGCCTTAAAAAACAGGCTCTCTAAAAAAAAAGTTAGTAAGGGGAATTTTATAGAGTTTGAAGCCGTTTTTATCCTAACAGAATTGCTCTCTTGGGAGAGCCGATTTTTTTTGGGTAAATTCAATTCGTAATTATAAAAAGTTGAATAATACCTCGCAAATCCTTTTAAGGGGACAAACATGGATCTTGATGCAGCGAAGCAAACGTTTATCCAGGAGAGTCAGGAGCTTCTCGATCAGATGGAGCAGAATCTCCTGATCATGGAGACAAGTCCGGATGATAAAGAGTCGTTGGGCGCGCTTTTTCGCGCGGCACATACCCTCAAAGGAACGGCAGGGATGTTTCAGTATGATAAGATTGTTAAATTTATCCATGTTGTTGAGAATGTTTTGGATCGCGCCCGCGACAATCTGATCCAGATAACCCCAGACCTCGTTGCAATTCTCCTCTCCTGTCATGACCACGCTGAAAAATTGGTTGAACACTCTCTGACAGACCACAGTCGCGATCTTGATACACAGTTATTGAATCAGGGAGAGATGCTGTTAGGACAGTTGGCCGCCTTCAGCTCCGAGCGCGACTCCAAAGAGATTATGAAGAAAAAAGAGGAATTGGCGCCTCAACGCTCAGTGGCAGTCGAAGAGAAAGATGTTCCCACTGCGAAGAACAAGAACTGGCACATCTCTTTGCGCTTTGAATCGCATATCCTGAAAAGCGGATTAGATCCTTACTCCTTTATTCGCTACCTGGCGCATCTGGGGACCATCCACGATGTGCATACGCTGACAGATGAGATCCCGTCGCTTGCAACTATGGATCCTATGAGTAACTACCTAGGATTTGAAATCTCCCTGGAGGGCAAAACAACAAAAGAGGAGTTGGAAAAGGTCTTTGAGTTTGTTATTGACGACTGCAATCTGATCATAGTTCCACCGCGTGCCTCAATGCGAGCCTTTGCTGCAATTCTGGCAAGGGAACCGCACAAACGTCAACGTCTACTCAATATCCTGATAGCGCAGGGAGATCTGACCTCAGAAGAGATCTCCTATTTTCAGAAGGACTCTTTGCCTGGCGCAAGCACAGTTTCGCGTCCCTCCAGCACCCAGCCAAACGCAAAAATTGAGGATGATAATATGGAAGAATCTGATGTGATATCCGAAGAAAAGCCTGTAGCTCGTTCCCTAAACAAAGAACCCAACTCAGTTAGCAGCGCTCCTGCTGGCGCGGATGCAGCCACGGGATCAGGAACCGATGCCAGGAGTTCTGCTGGAGTCAGGGATTCTGGAGATAAACGTATGGTAGAGAGCCGTTTTATCAGGGTAGACGCGGAAAAACTGGACCAGATGATAAACCTGGTAGGAGAGTTGGTTATCGCTTCTGCATCGGTCAGCGATCAGGCTGGCCGCCACGGAGATGGCAAGCTGATGGAATCCACCTCCCTGATGGGGCGCTTGGTCTCCGAAATCCGGGATACCACCCTCAATATACGTATGGTGCAGATTGGCGAAACTTTTAACCGCTATCGACGCGTGGTGCGCGATCTGAGTCACGAGATGAGCAAAGAGATTGAATTGGTTATTAATGGCGGTGAAACGGAGCTGGACAAAACTATCATCGAAAAACTATCGGATCCGTTAACGCATCTGGTGCGCAACGCTGTAGATCACGGAATTGATTCCTACGAAGAGCGGATGGCTAGAGGAAAGTCCCCCGTTGGCCAGATCAGCCTGAATGCTTTTCATGAGACAGGCAGTATCGTCATCGAGGTCAAGGATGACGGCGCCGGTATGAAAAAGGATGTTTTGCTGAAAAAAGCCCTGGAAAAGGGTCTGGTTCAGACAGGTCAACAGTTGACAGATAAGGAGATATTCAATCTTGTCTTCCACGCAGGTTTTTCTACAGCCAAGCAGGTAACCGATGTTTCTGGTAGAGGCGTGGGCATGGATGTTGTAAAACGGAATATCGAGGCACTTCGCGGTATTGTGGATATCGAAAGTGAGGAGGGCAAAGGTACTACGGTACGCATCCGATTGCCGTTGACCCTAGCAATTATTGACGGGTTTTTTGTTGTCGTTGGCAGAACTACCTGGGTTGTGCCGCTGGATATGGTAATCGAGTGCATCGAGTTTAGCCAGAAAAAGAACGGCAATGGTATGGTAGTGGATGATAAAGAAGATTTTATCAATCTGCGCGGCGAGGTGTTACCGTTCCTCCGCCTGGCTGAGCTTTTTGGCGATCATGTTGAGGACGGCGCACAAAAGCAGAAGAATATCGTGGTTGTTCAGTATGCCGGACAGAAGGCGGGGTTAATGGTAGATAATCTTCTGGGTGAGTTCCAGACGGTCATCAAATCATTGGGTCCGGTATTCCAGAACTTACGGGGTATCAGCGGCGCGACGATTATGGGGAGCGGTGAGGTCGCGTTGATTATCGATGTGCCGCGTTTGGTGCAGTACGCCAAAGAGAAAGAAGAGAAAATGATGGCGCATCGTTAGAGACGCGCCCCGTCAGTCAGTAGCTTTGCTTCGGAGTGAATATAGAGGGGATGCTGGTAATAACGTTAGGCGCAATATCTTGACTTTGTGTAAAATAAATTGAATCCCTGGTTTTTGCGAATGGAAAAAACGGTGTAGGTGGCCTTATGAAACGGGTATTGTGGGACAATACCAAACGGCAAATTTTTTTTGTATAAAATAAAATATCACAATAGAGCGAACAAAGCTCTTGAGAAAAGGAAAGGTGGCTCCTATGGCCTGGTTTAAGAATATGAAGATCGCTGGTAAGATCATTGTCTCCAGCCTGATGTTTGTGATCATTATTCTGGTGCTCTCTTACCAGCAGTACAGCGGCAACAAGGCAAATGAGGCGCGTTTTAAAACTTTTTATGAGGATCGTTTTGTCCCAGTGCGCGAGCTCAATAAATTGTTTAAGGGTCTGCTTCAGGTTCGCATTAATATGCTCCAGGAGAAGATTGCTGCCGAGTTTAATGACTGGCAGGAGTTTAACAAGCGTATGGAGTCATCCGCGAAGATCCACGCGGAAAATGAAAAAATCTAGAAGCGCTACATGTCCACCTCCATGACAGCAAAAGAAAAGCAGTTGGCGGACGGCTTTCATAAAGAGTACGAGAAGATGCAGGGTATTGCCAAAGAGTATGTGCAGATGCTGCGTGAAAAGAAGATCAAAGAGAGCGGAGAAGTCAGCCAGCGCTGGATGCAAAGCTACAATGACCTTGATGGATCAGAATATGCAGTTGCAGCAGGATGTTGCCAATGAACTGAGGCGCCAGCAAGAGAAGGATGCAGAGAACGCATTGATCATCCTGATCGTGATGCTGGTTGCCTCTGTGCTCTTAAGCGGAATCATCACCATGGTACTAACCCGCACTGTGGCTGCCCCAATTCGCGTGATTGTGGATAAGATCAAGCTGATTGCCAAAGGCGACCTGACTGTGGAGATCCAGGCAGATTCCAAGGATGAGGTGGGCGAACTGGCTCACGCCATGGTTGAGATGATCGAGAGCCTGATCAATATTATCAGCGAGGTTCGCATCAATTCGGACAATCTGGCTACGGCCTCCAATAATGTCAGCTCCACAGCCCAGGCTTTAAGTCAAGGTGCAAACGAGCAGGCAGCGAACGTGGAAGAGACCTCGTCGTCTCTCGAAGAGATGGCTGCTACGATCAATCAAAACACCGAGAATGCCAAGTTGACTGACGACATGGCAACCAAGTCTTCTGAAAAAGCGGAAGAGGGAGGTAAGGCGATGAAGGATACCCTTGGAGCTATGCGCCAGATATCCGAGAAAATTGGAATTATCGAGGAGATTGCCTATCAGACAAATATTCTTGCCTTGAATGCTGCCATTGAGGCGGCGCGAGCCGGCGATCACGGTAAGGGTTTTGCTGTAGTCGCGGATGAGGTTCGGAAACTGGCCCAGCGCAGCCAGGTGGCGGCGCAGGAGATTAGCTCTGTTTCCACAGATAGCGTTAAGGTGGCAGAGCGGGCAGGCAAGTTGATTGATGAAGTTGTTCCCGATATCAAAAAAACGGCAGATCTTGTTCAGGAGATTGCTGCGGCATCGAACGAGCAGTCCTCCGGGGTCAAGCAGATCAATACGGCCATGGCTCAGTTGGATCAGGTGACACAGACCAACGCATCCAGCTCAGAAGAGCTGGCAGCAACCACCGAAGAGATGAGCGGACAGGCTGGGCAGTTGCAGCAGGTTATGGCATTCTTTAAGATCAAGGGAACCCATGCAACAACAGCCGTGGCCATGAAAGCCCCCTCTGTGGCGCATCTGACCAAGAAGGCGTTGCCAGGGAAGGGAACAGCGACAGCGCCCAAGGCCAAGCCCGCAGAGCAGCTTCATAAGCCGGAGCCTGCCGGGCATGAGGATGATTCTGATTTCGAAAAGTTTTAAAGAATTTTCGAAATTAAAATACTAGTTGATTATATGATATCTAATTCGTATCACCTGCTGGAATCAGAATCTTATTCTAAAATGTAGCAGGTGATACGATGGGATTTTTGCAGAACTTAAAAATCGGGGTCAGGCTATTTTTACTTCTGACATTTATGTCGGCACTGTTAATAGCCATAGGTGTCCTGGGAATCTATGGCATGGGCTCAGCCAATCAGGGCATGGAGTCGATCTACAAAGATCGTTTGCAGCCTGTAAATGACCTGGCCCTTATCAACGATTACATGCGAACCAATTTGCAGGAAATTTTACTGGCTGTGCAGCACGATCCTAAGCTGCCGGTTCATGTTCTGCATGAGAAGACGCATCGGGTTACGCTTCATACAGACCGGGTCGATAAAGGGTTAAAGGATATCGACGAAGTCTGGAAAAAATATATGGCTACAAAGCTAACAGAGAAAGAGGCTTTGCTGGCTAAGGAGTTTGCTGAAAAAAGGGCTAGCTATGTCAACGAAGGGCTACTGCCTGCCAAGAAGGCGGTATTAGCGAATGACTACCTGGAGACAGGGCGGTTGTCGGTCGAAAGGGTTCTGCCCACATTTAATACGGCAAAAGAGGTGGCAGAGAAGCTGATGCAGTTACAGGTAGATGTTGCCAGAACTGAGTATCAGACATCGGTTAAACTGTACGAAAATATCAGGATGATCGCGATTGTTTCGATTATCGCAGGCGTTCTGTTAGCAATTTTTTTAGGAATTTTGATTATTCGAAGCGTGGTGACTCCGATTAATCTGGCGGTCAAGGCAGCGAACAGCCTGGCCGAGGGAGATATGACTGTAGCTCTCAAATCAGAGTCTAGGGATGAGACTGGTTTAATGCTGGCTGCGCTGGAGAATATGGTACAGAAATTGACAGGGATCGTGGCTGAGGTGCGCGTGAACTCAGATAACCTGGCCACTGCATCCAATAACATCAGCTCCACCGCCCAATCTTTGAGCCAGGGAGCCAATGAGCAGGCGGCTAATGTGGAAGAGACTTCATCGTCCCTGGAGGAGATGGCAGCTACCATTAATCAGAATACGGAGAATGCGAAGCTGACAGATGATATGGCCACGAAGTCTTCAGAGAAGGCCGAAGAGGGCGGTAAGGCAATGAAAGCGACTCTAGATGCGATGCGCCAGATTTCAGAGAAGATCGGCATTATCGAAGAGATTGCATACCAGACGAACATTCTCGCCCTGAATGCTGCCATTGAAGCGGCTCGAGCCGGAGATCACGGTAAGGGTTTTGCTGTTGTGGCGGACGAGGTTCGTAAACTGGCTCAGCGTAGTCAGGTAGCAGCGCAGGAGATCAGCTCTGTTTCTACAGATAGCGTAAAGGTAGCGGAGCGCGCCGGTCGACTGATCGAAGAGGTGGTACCGGATATTAAAAAGACTGCGGATCTGGTACAGGAGATCGCGGCGGCTTCGAATGAGCAGTCAGCAGGAGTAAAGCAGATCAATACTGCCATGGCTCAGCTGGATCAGGTAACCCAGACCAACGCCTCCAGCTCGGAAGAGTTGGCTGCCACTGCAGAGGAGATGAGTGGACAGGCGGCGCAGCTGCAGCAGATTATGGCATTTTTTAAGATCGATGGCGGTCATAGGGAAAAGCACGCCACCGGAATGCAGAATGTGGTAAAAAAGGGGTCAGCTATCCCACATGCCGGAGCCAAGCAAGCTGGGATAAAAAGGGAAGCGATGCAGCCAGTAAAACTGAAAAAAACAGAGCAGGTAGCATCCACTCACGCAGACGATTCAGATTTTGAAACGTTTTAGAGCCCTTTTTTAGGCAGGACTATTTTGATATCTTTTGATATTTGAGTCAGGAAAAAGTGTATGACCGAAACAGAATGGAAAGAAGAAGAGCATCAATATCTGAGCTTTAATCTTGCCGAGGAAAAGTTTGCTTTGAATATTTTGCGAATTCGCGAAATTATCGAGTACGGCGGAGTTACGCAGATTCCCATGATGCCTGCCTTTATCAAAGGGGTAATCAATTTGCGCGGTATGGCGGTTCCAGTGATCGATCTGCCGCGTCGTCTCGGAAAGCGACCCTGTGAAATCAACAAACGAACCTGTATTGTGGTGGTTGATATCGCTACCGACGATGGACAGATTGAGGTTGGCTGGATGGTGGATAGTGTGGATGAGGTTATTGAGATACCTCCAGACCAGGTAGAGCCGCCGCCGCGGTTTGGCGCCACCATTCGAACCGATTTTATCCACGGTATGGGCAAAATTGAGGGTAATTTTGTGGTTCTGCTCAACAGCGATAATATCCTCTCCATGGAAGATCTTTCTGTTATCGAGGGAGCTTCTGAAAAAGCAATGGGTATTATCAAGGAATAGGTGGCAGATATGGAAGATAGCAGAAAGCTGAATACGCAGATCAAAGAGAAGCGGGACGACCACAAAGAGGACTCGCTGCAGTTTTTGTCCTTTTTTGTTGGCGGCGAGCTCTTTGCCGTGGATATTCAACGCATAAAAGAAATTATTGAGTACAACGGGGTTACCAAAATCCCGATGATGCAGAAATTTCTAAAAGGGGTCATCAATTTGCGCGGCAATGTTGTGCCTGTGGTGGCTTTGTCAGAGCGTTTTGATCGGGAAAGCCGAGAGGTCACCAAGAAAACCAGCATCATCGTTGTTGAGGTGATGACTGATGAGGGATTGATCAATGTCGGAATGCTGGTGGATGAGGTGGATGAGGTTGTTGAGATTCCCCAGTCTCAGATTGAAAACGCACCAGAGTTTGGGTCAAAAATTAGAAATACCTTTCTGCAGGGAATTGGGAAAATTAATAACCGTTTTATCATGCTGCTAAGCATCGGGAATGTTTTGCAGGTAGACGAACTTTCGGTACTCCAGGAGATGGATCGCAAGGGTCGTTTTCACGATGAATAGATACTATGTACAGAAAGTGCGAAGAGCGCTTTCTGTACAGTATAAATATCTGTTAAACCTATTAGAAATAATAAAAAAAGTACCAGATGATTTTTGAGCAATTAAAGGATCAGGATTTTAAGGAGTTTCAGAAACTGCTCTTTGAGCTGTCCGGAATCAGTCTTTCGAATGAAAAAAAGGCTCTAGTTTCGGGTAGACTGCAAAAGCGACTACGTCATTATCAGCTGGAATCCTATAGCGAATATCTCAAGATTATTCGAAGCGGCGATGAAGCAGAGATCCAGACTATGCTCAATCTGCTTACGACCAATGAGACCTATTTCTATCGGGAACCTGACCACTTTGACATCTTAAAAAATCAAATATGGCCAAATTGGAAGGGTAATGCGGTGTTTCGGGTCTGGAGTGCCGCAAGTTCTACCGGCGAGGAGGCCTTCACCATTGCATTTACACTTGCTGAAGCGGTTCCGGAGCGTCCATGGGAGATTTTTGGATCCGACATTAATGAGGATGTGGTGGAACGGGCAGCTCAGGCGGTCTATCCTATGAGCCGATCTGAAAATATACCCAAGCAAATTCTAAAAAAATATTGCCTGAAAGGTGTCCGATCCCAGGAAGGGATGTTTTTAATAAAAAACGAGCTGAGGCGCAAGGTACACTTTCAAAAGGAGAATCTGTTGCAGATCACCCCGGCTATAGGGAAGTTTGACGTAATTTTTTTACGTAATGTTATGATTTATTTTAATAATGAAACCAGAAAAAAGGTGATTGAGAATCTGATTCCTCATCTGCATGATGATGGCTTTTTGATCGTGGGTCATTCAGAAAGCCTGTTTGGAGTGACCAATGAGCTGAAAACAGTACGGCCAACGGTCTATCAAAAAATTGATGCAAACACGCATCTTGGTATGCGATTGCCGCGAACAAAATAATTCTGGTCGGGTAAGTTTTCGAATGACCATGAAAAGCTGTGGTTCCGGGAAAGAATCTGTGAGTAAATTAATGTTTTCCGGGTATAAAAAAAAGCAGGAGCCTTGATATGTCAAAAATAAAAGTCATGGTAGTGGATGATTCTGCTTTGGTTCGTCAAAGCATCAAAGATATGCTATCCCATGATGCAGCTATTGATGTTTATGCAACGGCTCAAGATCCCATTTTTGCCATGGAGCGTATGAACAAGGAATGGCCTGATGTCATTGTTCTCGACGTGGAAATGCCAAGAATGGATGGTATAACATTCTTAAAAAAAATTATGGCAGAGCAGCCAACACCGGTCATCATTTGTTCGACCTTAACAGAAAAAGGTGCAAAGATCACCCTTGATGCTTTGTCTTCGGGGGCCGTGGATATTGTTACCAAACCAAAAATCGGAACAAGAAATTTTTTTCAGGAAGAGCGAGATACTCTCATTCAATCCGTAAAGGCAGCGGCGCGAGCCAATGTGAAAAAGGCCAAGGCTATCGGGGTAATGATTGAGGAGAAAAAAGGTTCTGCCGAATTAGATCCACAACCGAAACTTACGGCCGATGTGATTCTCTCCTCCAGCATTGCCAATGTGCAGGATACCACGGATAAAGTGGTTGCCATTGGCACCTCGGCCGGTGGCACACAGGCTCTGGAAGTGGTACTGACAGCGTTGCCTCTGGAGGTGCCAGGTATTGTTATCGTGCAGCATATGCCCGAAAAATTCACGACAGCATTCGCCAATCGGTTGAATGAGCTTTCCCGGATTGAGGTTCGTGAGGCGAAGCATGGTGATCGGGTTCGTACCGGACTGGCTCTGATTGCCCCAGGGAATAAACATATGCTTTTAAAGCGTAGCGGAGCTCAATATTTTGTAGAGGTTGTGGATGGACCTCTTGTCAGCAGGCATCGGCCATCTGTTGATGTGCTATTTCGCTCTGTGGCAAAATTTACCGGAACCAACGCCCTGGGCATCATCATGACCGGTATGGGGGATGATGGAGCGGCTGGTATGCTCGAGATGCATCAAACCGGAATTTTTACAGTTGCTCAAAATGAAGAGACTTGTGTTGTGTATGGTATGCCCTATGAGGCTGTCAAGCGGGGGGCTGTGGATAAAATTGTTCCACTGCAGAGTATAGCCCAGGAGATCATAAAATACTATAAAAATGTCTGATTTTTGAAAAGTGCCTCATCTTACCATAATGGCCCTGCGAAGAGCGCCCTAATTGCCGAATGACCTTCTCGCCCGAATTTCTCTAATTTGGAAAACCTCCTGCTGGCATGGTCGTCTAATAATCGTGCATAGAATCATTCAATTACCGTGAAATTGGTTGAAGTAGATAGAGACTGATGTTGAATGGCTCTTGATCACTCTGGTTATCAGTAAGGCGGTAGGTTAGTATGTTTGATTTTACGAAACGAGCAAAGCGGGTTTTAGATCTGTTTGCGCAGCAGGAAGCGAAAAGGCTCAACCATGACTCTCTTGGACCAATTCATATTTTTTTAGGTCTGCTAAAGGAGACCGATTCCTTTGCTGCCCGGATACTGAAAAATTTGGGTGTTGATCTGGAAACGCTGCGCTCTGAAATTGAGTCAAACGCAGGGCAGAATGGCAATACCCTCATTCTGGGCAGAGTGCCTGCCAATGACCGTTTTCATAAAGTAATCGACTTTTCCAAGGATGAAGCAAAGCGCTTAAAACATAATTATATAGGAACAGAACATCTTCTGCTAGGAATCTTTCGCGAAGGTTCCATGACAATTTTCAATTCATTAACCACAAATCAGGTGAACTACAACTCCGTTAAGGAGGAGGCTTTGAAGGTGCTGGGACTTACACAGATGCCCTCTGGTAAGCCGGCGGAAAAGAGCAAAACGCCTACGTTAGACCAGTTTGGACGCGATTTAACCCTTTTAGCTGCTGAAAACAAAATTGATCCGATTATCGGTAGGGACAAAGAGATCGAGCGCGTGATCCAGATTCTCACCAGAAAAACGAAAAATAATCCCATATTAATCGGCGAGGCCGGTGTGGGTAAAACCGCGATTGTGGAGGGGCTTGCCCAGCGCATTCATGCGAAGGTTCTGCCTGATCTACTGATAAATAAAAGGGTCGTAACATTGGATATGGCCAGTATGGTTGCCGGCACGAAATATAGAGGTGAATTTGAGGAGCGATTAAAAAGGGTGATGAATGAAATCCGCACCAACCCTGAGATCATTCTTTTTATCGACGAGCTTCATACAATCATCGGTGCGGGTGCGGCCGAAGGGGCTATTGATGCAGCAAATATGTTAAAACCTGCTTTGGCTCGGGGAGAGCTGCAATGCATTGGCGCCACAACCTTAAATGAATACAAACTGTATATTGAAAGAGATGCCGCTCTGGAAAGAAGGTTTCAGGAGGTTATGGTTGAGGAGCCGACCATAGAGGAGGCATTAGCCATCCTTCGGGGATTAAAACGTAGCTATGAAGAGCACCACCGTGTGCAATATTCTGATACTGCCATCGAGGCAGCTGTAAAGCTTTCTGACAGGTATATCACCGAGCGCTTTCTTCCTGATAAGGCAATTGATGTTATTGATGAGGCTGGCAGTAAAGCACGGTTGCAGAATTCGGCGCGTCCCGAGGAGATTGTTTTATTAGAGCAGAACATCGAAGAGTTGACCGTCAAAAAAGATGATTTAGTACGTCATCAAGCCTATGAAGAGGCTGCTAGTGTCCGGGATCAGGTAAAAAAGAAGAAAGAGGAGCTGGAGTTAAAACTGCGCGAATGGCGGGAGAAAGATGGCCAGAATCGCGTCATGATCGGTGTAGAAGAGATCTCTCGAATTGTTTCAGATTGGACGGGAATTCCTGTTGTCAAGTTAGTGGAGTCTGAAAGCGAACGGTTGCTGCACATGGAGGAGGAGCTCCATGAACGTATCATAGGGCAAGCGGAGGCCGTACATGCGGTTAGCCTGGCGATCCGTCGGGCTCGTGTCGGATTAAAAAATCCGAAAAGACCTGCCGGCTCATTTATCTTTTTAGGACCAACCGGTGTTGGAAAAACGGAACTTGCGCGTGCCCTTGCCGAATATCTGTTTGGGGATGAGGATGCGTTGTATCGACTGGATATGTCAGAATATATGGAAAAGCATACCGTAAGCCGTCTTATAGGAGCTCCTCCAGGGTATATCGGTTTTGATGAAGGGGGACAGCTAACAGAAAAAATTCGCCGACGTCCCTATTCTGTGGTTCTATTTGATGAGATTGAGAAGGCTCATCCCGATATATTCAATGTTCTCCTTCAAGTACTAGAAGAGGGGCAACTGTCTGATAATCTCGGACACACTGTGGATTTCCGTGAGACTGTCATTATCATGACCTCGAATCTCGGTGCTAGAGAATTTATGAAAAACAAAAAGATGGGATTTGTTTTTGAGACTCTGGAGGTTGATGCAAAAAATGAGAGGGTCTTGGAGGATCTCAAGCGGTATTTTAACCCGGAGTTTTTGAATAGGATAGATGAGGTAGTCTGGTTTCATCCGCTGAATAAAAAAGAGATTGGGCAGATATTGGAGATTCTTCTGGATAAATTAAAAGAGCGCCTTTTGGAAAAAAATTATCTGATTAAATTTTCTGCCAAGGTCAAAGAGATGCTGGTGGAAAAGGGGTTTGATGAAAAATATGGTGCCCGACCGCTTCGCCGTACAATAGAAAAAGAGATAGAAGATCCTCTGGTTTATGAGATTTTGCAGGGAAAAATTGCCGCACCAGGGGAGATCAGCGTGGGATGGAAACAGGAAAAGGCTTCATTTCGCTTTGTTGCCAAAGAGCTGGAGATGCCACCTACCGATGAAATTGCGGTTGCCGATACCGTTGAGCCAGCGCAAGATAATCGTTCTTTCCCTGAAGACACAATTGAGGTAATTGGACCGGATGATATCGAAATTGTGGGAAATGCGGGCTCGCAAAGTATAAAAAACCCGACATAAAAAGGAGCAGAATAAGAGTGCTTGATTTAATCACAAAGGTGCCCACCTGGGCCATGATGCTTCCTTTATATTTTTTGTGGATCCTGACATTAGCAGTTGTGGCAGAGAGATATATTTTTTTTTACAGAAGGAGGATTGTTCCCGAATTTTTTTTCAAATTGAGTCAGGTTCTGGAAAAAAATGAGAAAAATGTGCTAATATCCTTTCTGAAAGAAGAAAAAAATCCGGCAGCAAACGCGCTAGGGAAGGCAATGGATTATACCATTCGTGATTCTAATGAGAATGGTCGTTTTTCCCGGTTTATGCAAATGTCCGGATCTGATGAGATCGCTTTATTGGAGCGCCACCTCTCCGTTTTAGGAACGGTCGCCACAATCGCGCCGCTTTTTGGGCTGTTGGGCACTGTAACGGGATTGCTCAAATCCTTTCAATTTCTGGCTGGGGGTTCTTTGGGGCAGGTAAGTGTGCAGCAAGCATCCATCATGGCATCCGGGATTTCAGAAGCGTTGGTTACAACGTTTGCTGGATTGGTTGTGGCGATTCCCGCATATATCTTTTATAATTTTTTTATAAATCGGATCAATTTTGTTTCTAGGGATATGGAAAAAGCCATGGTTCTGGTTCAGGAATCCTTACAATTAATAAAGAGTCAAGACTCCTATACCAATAAGCATCGAATTTGACCGGTTGGGCAATGCCATAACCGCGTCCTTA
>DYNZ01000148.1 GCA_020720805.1 Leptospira biflexa
GAAGCATCGATGCTTATTGGTATAAAACCCGAGAACCAAAGTGTTTCGAGTATAAGTCTGTTATCTTCTATTTGTTAGCAGGGGAAAAAAGGAGTTGAGAGCTTGGCTGGATTTTTTATAAAGAAATTGTTACAATCATTTTTAATGACTGCTTTTCTCCCGGTTTGGATAATCGGTTGTTCAGCTCCATCCCTGCCAGAGTTACGGATCGGCTATGCGATGCACGATCACCATGCGGCGCTCTTTGTCGCCGCCAGCAATAGTCAAATCCTGCGTGAATCGGGTCAGCTCTACCTGGCTGAGATCAAGCCAAAGAGCAGCTACTACCTGATGTGGCAGGATGAGAGGCGTGCCTTGATCCATATAAGCCCTTCTGCTGGCGCCGATATTCTGGTACGTAAGCTTCAGGAAAACCATTTTGATCTCATTTTTGGCGGTGTTGCAGCGATGCTTGATGCAATGGATCACGGGGCTCAGTTTCGGATCGTGGCTCCGGCCATGACAGATGGAGCTGGTCTGGTAATGCGATCTTCCCTACAGGTGCAGGAGTGGTCCTCCCTGGTGCGTTTGCTCAAGCAGCGGGGAGCCTCTGAACCGGTACGGATCGGTTATAAGGGGAGTAAGTCTGTCCACAATCTCATTTTTCAGGATATTCTACGCAATGCCAACATCCCTTTTGGGAAAACAGTGCGCGATGCCGGCAAGCGGCTGGTGCTTGTAAATATGTTTAGCTCAGAAAATTTGCTGCCGGCATTGGAGGCCGGTCAGTTGGATGGAATCGTGGTCAATCAACCGCTTCTGGCAAAAGCAGTTCTTTCGGGCCATGGAAAATTAACAGGATTGTTTGCGGATCTGCCGCCAAAAGGGAAGTGGAGCGGTCACCCCTGTTGTGCCATCGCGGCAAGCGAACAGAGTATTCGAAATGGAGGAGAGATCATTACTGACCTGCTGACCCTTTTTGCCAGGGCTGTAATCCTGATAGGTCAAAGACCCCAGCTTGTGCAGCAGCAGGTGTCGCAGTGGCTTGGTGAGAATGTTGATGTTGAAAGGATCTCTATGCCCACGATTCATTATCAATATGAGTTCTCCGAGAAATGGGAGCGTGGTATGGCTGGTTGGATTCAAGTTATGCAGGAACAGGGATATTTGCAAAATGCCATTCATGCGGCCCAAGAGCAGAACCGTCTGGATGCGCTGATCTATGAGCGAACATTGCTGGGAAAGGCTCTGGTAAGGATTCAAAAGTGAAGTCGTCGTTAACGAAGAAAATATTTTTTGCCTTTTCTTCTCTTTCTGCTTTGACGCTCTTTATGGGGCTGGCTGTCATTTTATCTCTCCTCTATGTCAACCAAAATAACGACCGAGTTCGGGAGTTAAAATCTTCCAGGGAGTTGTCGCCAGAATGCGTTTGGAGTTGGGCTGTATGAATGCTTATGATGATGACCCAAAAAACAAGGATCTTGGTAAAAATATTTTACGGGTGATTACTGAGTTTAAAAAGCTGGCGGAGTCTGACCTTTTGGTGGGCGACGCCGGTTCGCCGCGACGATTGGCGTTGGATAAACAGTCGCAGTTCTGGCTTACGGCGTATCGTGAGTACGAAAATGCCAATGAAAAATTTTTGCAAGTGCTGGTGCGAATAGAAAAAAACCTGCTGATACTTGGCCAAAAGGGGATGCCGAAAAAGTTTTCCATGCCGGTGGATGTTCAGGATTATGTAAAAAGTGAGCTGCGTCACTCGCTTTCTTTGCATTACCAGCATGATGATATTCACCGAAATGTAATGCGGATAAAACGGTTTCTCCGCGCAGTGCTGGCGTTTTCTGGAAATGGTACGGTTTCCATCCATAGAGAGCTGCTGCTGGATATCGATGAGCTCTATTTTTTACGGCTATCGATTTCAGAAAAATTAAATTTTTTTACTAAATCATCGGATATTTTTTTTGATGCCGCACAAAGCGCTATTGATGAGAGTCATAGCCGCAACCAAATGATAACCGCCATGGCGCAGGGAGCGGCTGTTGCTTTGATTGTGACAACTTTTGCTTTGACCATTTTTTTCTGGCATCGGTTTGCTTCAATTGTCCGCGCTTTTCTTGCCTCATTGTCAAAAGCTATCGCTCACACCAGATCAAAACAATTTCAATACCCGATTCCATTTTTGGCCGATGAGGAGCTTCAGGAAGTATTGAAGCTATATGCAAACCCTGTCCGCACAGCTTGGCCATGAAATGCAGGAGCGGGTTCGCGCCGATCAGGTGAAAGACCGCTTTCTATCTGCCATGAGCCATAAAATTAGAACACCGCTTCACTCCATTTCGGGCAATGTAGATCTGTTGCTGCGAAGCAGAGATCTTGACCTATCGGTTCAGGAAAACCTGGAAATGATCCGGGATGCTTCGGTAGAGCTGCTTCATTTAATCCACGAGGTTTTCGCCTTTACTCGTTACCGCGCGCAGACCATAGGAGTGGCGACAGAACCGATACACATCCGATCCTTTGTGAAAAAATTATTTGGCGAATTAGACTCTGCATTTTCCAAAAAGCTTACCACCCTTTCATTTACTTACGATATTGCAGATATTGTGCCGGATGTTTTCGTCAGTGACTCTTGGAAGTTACGTCAGATATTGATGAACCTATTGCAAAAAGCTTTGAAATTTACAGATGAGGGTTTTGTTCGTTTGCAGGTTGATGTCGCTACTGCAACGGTTACATCGGAGAACGGATCTACTATGATGCTGGATTTTTCTGTTTCGGACAGCGGACGCGGAATTGAAACCTCGAAGCAGGATATCATTTTTGAAGAGTTTGAGCAGGTAAGCGAATCTTTTGCCGGCAGCGGTTTTGGACTTGGTTTAACCATCAGCCAGATGCTTGCGCAGGCGCTGGGCACCAGGATTGCCGTGCGCAGCGAACCGGGTAGGGGTTCTGTGTTCTTCTTTCGTATGCCTGTAAGTCTGTCACCTGCATCCAAGCAATTGCCCGCTGAGGACAGAGTGGTGGGGCAGCAGGTCTGGTGCCGTCAACACAGTGCAAACTGGCATTTTGTGCTGGCCGAAGATAATATGATTAATCAGAAAATTTTTATAGCCATGATGAAAAAAATTGGCTGCAATGTCACGGTAGTCGCGAACGGTCAGGAGTTGCTCGACTATGTGTGGGAAAATCGTTCGGTGCAGGTCATCTTTATGGATATTGAGATGCCTGTGATGGATGGTTTGGAGGCGACCCGAAGAATTCGGACTGAGGCGTAATGGTCATATCTTGCTAGGGTGCCGATCGTTGCCTGTACGGCGCACGCCTTTGTCGAGGATAGGGAGAAATTTTTGTCCTATGGCATGCAGGGTTTGCTTTTAAAGCCTTTTAATTTGGATAGTCTTTGCAATGAGATCTATCATCTTTTTTCTGATGAAACCAGATTATCGGCTGATCCAAATTGATTACTCTTGAAATAGCTCACTTTGCAATTTTTAGCGTACCAACCTTATAGCCTTAGATTGCTATGGTGCTCGCGCGCATTTCAAAAGAGGCTTCCCATTCTACCCAGCCGGTTTCTCAGCTTCCATGTCTGCTGGTAGAGTCCATTTCAGCCCAATAGTGATCTGGCCATGGTTTTTGCTTACAAAATCGTCGCGCTGCACAAAGATTTTGGCGATGCGACCGGAAATTCTAGAGGCAATATTCACTTTATTCAAAAAATCAATGGATCCTGGCAGCTGGAGGGTTACAGTATGATTCTCAAAGTGCGTTACCATCACCTTCACGGTCAACAGGGAGAGATCTTGCCGACTAGCTTCCACGGAGGCCGTTCTCATGGAGAGCACGAGAGCCAGGGTACTGCTGGCGACAACAATGGCAAAGCCTGCGCCGACAATCGTGCGCTTACGATTCAAAAATTTTCTTTCTGTCATAAGAGATCTTTTTCACAATTTGTATGGTGCTGTTGTAGGGCAAAAGGCCACTCGCTGAATCAATACTAAAGGCATTTTGGTTTTCGGATATCGCAAGGCAACGCCATGCAGTCAGGG
>DYNZ01000046.1 GCA_020720805.1 Leptospira biflexa
GCTGACCCAAGGTCGATAAGGACGCGGTTATGGCATTGCCCAACCGGTCAAATTTTGTGCTGAGTTTATCGAAGCATCGATGCTTATTGGTATAAAACCCGAGAACCAAACTGTTTCGAGTATATCATGGCTGTAAGGATCCTTCATTGTCGATGACATTTGTTATCGACACCGTAACACCCTATGGCCATTCTTGTTTTCAGCTACAATTGATAATAAAGGTGGCTTGTTTCTCTTTGTAAAGCATAATATAGGGGCTAGGTAGTAAAAAGTGCTCAATCAAATCGGTTTTTTTGTCTTATTCTTAACGTTTTTCCTTTCGTTATACAGTTTTTCAGCGGTCTGGATCTATCTGCAAAAGCGGAAATTAGGATTTCTCAAATCCTCCGTAAGTTCCGCCATCTGGGCCTTTGTCGCCGCATCTGTCTCCCTTTTGATTCTTTTGTGGCAATTCTATATCTCTGATTTTAGCAACGCTTTTGTTGCTGGTCATTCGAATGTGGCATTGCCTCTGTTTTACCGCCTCACCGCAGTGTGGGCTGGCCAGGAGGGATCCCTGGTGTTGTGGAGCTGGATTCTCTTTTTTATGCAGTTTCTGGCGATCAAGATCTATTTTTTTCGCGAGCGTTCTCTCTGGCGTACTCTGGTTCCTGGCCTGGATAAAGGTGCGGCGGAGACCAGGTTTCATTCACTTTTTCCCTATGTACTAGCGGTTTTATCGGCCAATGCCCTCTTTTTCTCTCTGGCAAATCTGATCGGAAGCAACGCTTTTCTAGCGCTCCACTGGCAGGATGCCCAGGGTGCGGTAAGCGCTTTTATTCCCCGTGATGGCAATGGACTCAATCCCCTGCTGCAGCATCCGGCCATGGTAATCCACCCCCCCTTGCTCTACATCGGCTTTGTAGGTCTGGTGATTCCCTTTAGTTTTGCTGTAGCAGCTCTGTGGTCTCGGCAGCTTGGCGAGGTTTGGATCAAGGTTATCCGGCGATGGACCATCACGGTCTGGCTCTTTCTGACTGCCGGTATCATCCTGGGAGGTCACTGGGCCTATGTTGAGCTGGGGTGGGGCGGCTACTGGGCCTGGGATCCGGTGGAAAATGGGTCTTTGTTGCCCTGGCTGACCAGCACTGCTTTTTTGCACTCAGTTATCATCCAGGAAAAAAGGGGAATGCTGAAGGTTTGGAATGTCTCGTTGATTCTCCTGACCTATCTGCTGGTCATCGTCGCCACCTTGATCACGCGCAGTGGACTTATCTCCAGCGTGCACTCCTTCGCCCAATCCAATGTGGGGCCGCTTTTTACCTTTTTTCTGGCGACCCTGGCTGTGGCGTCTGTTTACCTAGTTGCCACCAGATTGCCGCTATTGAGTTCGGAACATAAGCTGGATTCTTTGGTCAGCCGGGAGAGCTCCTTTTTGTATAATAATCTTGTTTTTTTGACGATGACATTAACCATTCTTTGGGGAACCATTTTTCCTCTGGTTTCTGAGGCTATCACAGGCAATAAAATAACAGTGGGACCGGAGTATTTTAACAGAATCAATATTCCGCTGGCGTTACTCCTGCTGCTGCTTACCGGTCTCGGGCCTATGTTAGCCTGGAGAAAAACATCCAGCCAATCCTTAATGAAAAACCTACTGTGGCCGGCAATCGCGATGGTTGCCATAACCGTGATCGTGTTCTACCTGAAACCTGACGCATACTATGCCGCCTTGACCCTCGGATTAAGCGCGTTTGTTATGGCAGGAGTGTTGCTGGAGTTTATTAGGGGATTTACGGCGCGGCTGCGGCAGCACCGCGAAAATATTTTTTTGACTTTTCTAAATATGATGCGGCAGAACCAGCGTAGATATGGCGGATATATCGTCCATGCGGGAATTGTCATTATGTTTGCTGGTTTCTCGGGGAACGCCTGGAATATGGACCAGAAGATGCTTTTTGACGTTAAAGAGAGCCATAATATTGGCAACTACTCTGTGCAGGTAGAGGAGTTGATTAACGGTTCGAATGCCAATTATATTTTTACAAAGGTACAGGTTGCCGTTAAGAAGGATGGCCAGGTGATCGCAAGGTTATTGCCGGAAAAGCGGATCTACCATGCCAGCCAGCAGCCCTCTTCTGAGGTGGGAATTTTTTCCACATGGTACGAAGATCTCTATGTGGTGTTTGAGGGTATCGGTAAATCTGGCGCGACCGGTCCGGAAAAAATTGAGATGCATATCTGGCGCAAACCTCTTGTCTCCTTTGTCTGGATTGGCGGTTTTGTCATTCTACTGGGAATTATCATTGCACTGTTGCCAGGTCTGCGCTGCTCCGGTTCAATTGTCCCTTTGGATGCCACGGATGACCTTCAGGCGCGCAAAGAGAGCCTTTTACGCAATATCAAAGATTTGGATCTGGACTGGCAAATGGGCAAATTTGCCGAAGAGGACTACCAGCGAATGCGTGCGGAATATATGGAGGCGCTATCGCACCTTCTGGAAAAGATGGATCAGCAATCTTCCGCAGGGGACGCGGTCGATCTTGAACAAAAGCAGAAGTCAAGGAAGGATCAGCCTCAATTTTGCACGGAGTGCACGCAGTGCGGTCATAAGGTTGGCGCAGGCGACCATTTCTGCAGTATGTGCGGGAAACCTTTACAACAGCCTGAAGCCAAGTCATCAGGAGAGATAGCAGGTACTTTATGAGGAATAAATTTTTATCCAGGAAAGATAGATCAATAACATTCGTGGGTGCTCTTCTGCTTTGGCTGGCGGCGAACCATGTCGTGGCTGCTGACTTGCATGTTGTTCTCCGGAATGCCACAAGAAACCAGGCAGCCACAGTAGAGTTGGTAAAATTGTTGGAGCTTGGCGAGAAAATGCGGAGCCTTGGCGAGGCAAAATGGGTCAATGGAAAAAAGATTTTTTCTGGAGTAGAAGCTAACAGGCGTTATCTGGTTCTTGTACAATTTCAGGGAGTTCAGTATTTTCATATTCTCGAGAAAAAAGATATCGCAACGGTTAATGGCGTTATACCGGAGGCGCGTGTTGATCTGTTTGAACACCGCAAGGGTCAAGGAAAGGTTCAATTTTTTTTGGATCATCTGATCTTTCGAAAGGATGGAACCGCCTTGAGCGTGCAGGCAACATATAAAGTTAAAAATATGACAAAGGATCCTGGTCCGGTGGTAGTCTCCATTCCTGGCGGGTATGTTATTCCCGCGCCCAAAACAGAGGATCAGGATATTAGTATCAGTAGTTCCTATGGTCAGATTCCGGAACACATGGATGTCAGGCGTCTGTCGGATGGAGGATTTTCTGTGCGAAATCCTCTCAAACCCGGGGAGACGCAGGTTGTTGTTGAATACAAATGGGCCTCTATGGAAACGCAATTGCAGTGGCCATTTTTTATTGAAAATAGCTCCCTGTTTTACGTTCCGAAGAATATGAAGCTTACCTTCTCGGATGGAAAATATTTTATTCCTGAAAAATCTGCGGATTTTCCGGATCTGGGGTACTATCGCATTCGCTCCTTGCCTGCAGGTATGAAGATCCAGATCACTTTCTCTGGTGGAAGTGAAAAGGTGTTGGATAATCAGAAAAAAAATGATGATTCCGGAAAAGTCATTGCCTTAAACCCCGTCGACGCTATATGGGTTGCGCTGTTCGCGTTTCTAATAGGTACAGCAATGGTTGCCCGATTGTGGATTTTGATGCGACGCTTGGAGGAGTAAAAAGATGACCACCGATGAAAAATTGATCAATGTAGTATTGCGATTTCAAAGGAATGAGATTACAGAATACCATATATACTCCAGGCTGGCAAAAAGTGTTCGCAGGGTTGACAACAGCGTTGTCTTAGCCAAGATAGCAAAGGATGAATTGGCTCACTACAAATTCTTTCGCAAAATCAGCTCTCAGGATGTGACACCTTACCATTTAAAGGTATTTTTTTATTACTGGCTGGCTCGGATTTTTGGATTGACCTTTAGCATTAAATTGTTGGAACGGGGTGAAGTCTCCGCGCAAGCGGCGTACGGCCGCCTGGAGAAAGATCTTCCGGAGATTCGTCGCGTGATCCATGACGAAGAGGATCATGAACATGAATTGATAGCCATGATCCAGGAGGATCGATTAGAGTATGTTGGATCCATTGTCCTTGGGCTCAATGATGCCCTGGTTGAGCTTACTGGAACTCTGGCAGGCTTAACTTTTGCCCTGCAGAATTCCCGGTTGATTGCGGTTGTTGGATTGATCACCGGTATAGCCGCCTCACTCTCCATGGCCTCATCGGAATATCTTTCATCAAAATCAGAAGGGGATAGCCAGAATGCACTAAAGTCAGCAATATATACGGGTATCGCCTATATTTTAACAGTGATTATGCTTGTTGTTCCCTATTTTTTCATCACAAACTATTTTTTTAGTCTTGGTCTGACGCTGACCATTGCTATACTCATTATCCTAGTTTTCAATTTCTACCTGGCTGTGGCGAAAGATTTGAATTTTGCCAGGAGATTCGCAGAAATGGTGGCGATTAGCCTGGGAGTGGCATTAATCTCCTTTGGCATAGGTTTTATCGTTCGTCAGACGTTAGGCGTGGATGTCTAATTTTCTGGATCGGTTTCCTTTTCTTTTTTCTGGTCATACATCTCAATGTCAGATTCGTATAAAAGTTTTTTTAGACGACCGCATTCGCCGCTACGGATGCCAAAGGAGAAACTAAAAGGGGGAGTGTGTTGACGTGTTAGTGACAGCACCTCTTCCAGGATCATCTGCATTCGCGTGTTCATGCCCCTGATCTCTTCTTGATCCTGCCCGAGCATAATAAGGAGAAATTCATCACCACCGATCCGAAAAAGCATATCCTGTTCGCGTATGCGTTCGCGCAGTTTATCCACAAGGAAGCGGAGAGCACGGTCGCCGCTAAGATGTCCATGGTTGTCGTTAATCTCTTTGAATTTATCAAGATCTATTACAGCAATGACAATGTGAGCTTTTTTTAGCGATTTTTTTCTGTTCTCTGAGCTGTCATCCTGGCATCGCTCCATCAATTCATTTAATTTCGTACGGTTGTAGGCTCCGGTCAAAATATCGGTGCGGGCAATTTCCATGGTTCTTTGGTACAAAAGAGAGTTGGCAAAGGCAATGGCCGCAAAATCGGCGATGGATTTGAGAATGAGAAATTCATCCTCGGTAAAATTTTTTTCATCCAGACGATTGATGATCTCTATGACGCCAAATACTTCATCCCTGAATTTGACCGGAACTGCAATAATGGATTTCGTCCGAAAGCCAGTCTCTTCGTCAACTTTAGGAGAGTATTCGCATTGCGTGTTGATATCAGGAACAAAGATTGCCTTTCCTGTAAGTGCAACTTTCCCGGCGATACCTTCCCCTGGATTGAGGCGGATATTTTTTACTCTTTGGAAGTCGATTCCCTTGGCGATAACAAAAAAGAGCTGGTTGGACACCGGATCGAGGCGAAGCAGGCTCCAGTTTTCAGGATTGAAAAATATATGGATTTCCTCCATGATGCCATCTAGTATCTCTTCCAGTTGAAGGGAAGAGGTGATAATTTTGCCTATACTGGCGTAAAGCTCTTTCAGGTTTTTGCTGCATTCATGAGCCATGGGAGATAGCATCGGTTTTTCCTATAGTAGCGTCTATTTTTTCTTACAAGGTATCTGAGTAGCAGGGGCAATGATTAATGAGAAAGAGATTGCATTTTCCCAGCCTCTTTCTATTTTCGACGGATGCAGGTAGAAAACTTTTTTTGGATGATCTTTTTTTTGGCTTTTCCGGCGTTCACTCTCTATCTTGGTAGCAGGATTCGGCTGGTGGATAGGATCGGCGTCATTGTGATCTGCTACGGTATGGGCGTGCTGGTCGGAAATAGCGGAGTATTACCCGCTATCGTAAAGCCGCTTCAGGAGAGTATGCTGGATGTCGTCGTCCCGCTTTCCCTACCTTTAATTTTTTTCCAGATGCGCATTCAAAATCTCCGAAATCTTGCCAAAGTTGGTGTCATTTCCCTCCTTGCGGGACTGGTTGCCGTGACTGTAGGGGTAACCCTCGGTTTTTTCTTATTTAAGGATTTGATAGGCGAGGAGAGCTGGAAGGTTGCCGGTATGCTAATTGGAGTGTATACAGGCGGGACGCCGAATTTAGCTGCAATAGGACAGGCCTTGCAAATCAGCCAGAGCAACTATATTGCAGTTCACACGGCAGATGTCCTGACTGGAGCGGTTCTCCTTCTTTTTTTTATGACTCTGGCCAAACCTCTTTTCCGTCGTTTTCTGCCTATCTATATTGGCGGGAACCAAAAGAGCCTTGAAGCGAGAGAGAACTTTTCTACCTATTTTTCTGGTTTTCAGCGTCAGCATCTTTGGCCGCTGCTGGGTGCATGGGCTCTGGCAGTTTTGATTGTCGCTATTGGCGGCGGGCTCTCCTATCTTTTTCCCAAAGATTTGCAGAACGCTGTTGCTATTCTATCGATTACAACCTTGTCAGTACTCCTCCCTGCCAATACAAATATTTACAAAATAAAATTTACCTATCAGTCCGGATTTTATCTGCTGACTGTGTTCTCCTTTGTGATCAGCACCCTGGCAGATTTGTCCGCCATTTTTTCTGCGGCCTTGCCGATGCTCTCCTTTGTGGCTCTAGTCATTGTGATAACCCTGGTACTTCATATCTTTCTTTGTCGTCTGGGAGGGGTTGATGTGGATACAGCGATCATCACCTCTGTTTCATTTTTTTATAGTCCACCTTTTGTTCCTATGGTCGCTGCATCGATACGAAACCAGGATGTTGTACTCGCGGGCATGATCACCGGTGTTTTGGGGTGGATTTTTGGCAATTATCTCGGGTTGGCTGTGGCCTATACCTTGCGGTCTATTTCCTGAGGTTATGCAGGATCAACGTTCACTCTAAAACAGGTAATAAAGCCCGGCACGCGGTGCGACAAAGCTGACCATACCAAAATTGTCCATGAGAACAAGGTACTCCACTCCGGCGAAAAGGGCGATAGAATTTGACAGGCGATAAAACACATTGACGCCAGAAAATAAATTTACTTCATTAAACTGTGATGCCTCAGTGCTGTTCTTACGAAATTGGGCGTCGAGTCGGATAAAGGTCATACCGCTGCCGGCTTGCCATTGTGCGACAAAGCGTCGGTTTATGACAAAGCGATAGGCTATGCCAGCATCGATGCGGTAGCCGGAGTAGGTAAACGCCGGCTCTGTTTTTGTAAGCAGGGAGATGTAGCCCATATTCAAAAAGGGAACAAAACCTGCATACTGAAGAAAATCAAGGTAAAGTTCAAAGGTAAAACTGTAACGGGTCTGCAGCAGAGTGTTGTTGTCTGCCTGGCTAAAGAAAAGATATTGAGGCGCAAGGGCTAGCGAGATAGAGTCATTTTGTAGAAATGGCGTCAACTGCCGAGGTTTGATCTCAAAAGAGTAGCTTGCCTCCGAAATTTTATCTCCTGGATTTATCAGGGCAACGCGGTATGTGCCAGTAGGTAGTTCTGTGGTGTTGACCTGGAAGCCAAGTTTGCTCTGGTCATACATCGTCGGCTTCGCGATGGTGAGAGTTTTGGTATTGGATTGCAGCCGTAGCGTGGTGGTCTCAAATACGTTATCCGCTAATATGTGTAGTTCTGTTTTCGTTTGATCATTCCAGGCAAAGGTTGGCTCTATTTTTTTAAATACAGGGGCAATGGGTAGTTTAATTTCCAGCGGGCTCCATTCTGACCAGGCGCTGTAAATACCCAGTTTGTTGGCGGCACCGATGCGGATTTGGTAGGAGCCAGGCTCCAATTCTGGTTCAATGGAATTTTGAATGGTTTCCCTGTCCAGAATGGTGCGTCCCTCTGCATTTTGAATGTTGATACGGTATTTTAAGGCTGATTCAACTTTTTTCCATTCGATCTTGACACTCTTTTTGGATTGAGAAAATGTTGCGTTTGGTCTCATCATAAGGACAAGAATAGATAAGAGCATGATGAGGATATGTAAGGAGTCTGTCCGCTTCATCTATTTTTCCACAAATTGAACTCTTGGCGTGGTAAGCTCTGGCTTGTCCGGTTGAGCGCTTAACTGTATTGTAAATTCGGCGGAGATCGGGGCGCTGCTTCTGCGAATTTTTCCCGCGGCGTCAACCTGCACCGCTTTGACTGTCCAGCGTAACAGGCCAGTATCTATCTTCGTCAAATCGCGCACGCTAAAGGAGTTTCCTGGCGTTTTGATGGTGACAATCCGATTTCGAAAACGACCCTGGTTCTGAACGTAGGTCAAAATATATTGATTCGCTTCGCGGACTACCTGCCAACTCAACGGAAGCTGATCCATTTTGGCAAGATCCACAACGCTGCGGTTAGGGGGATACTGGACTACAGGATCTGGCAGTGGCGGGGTGACAGTGAATGTTTCAGCATCGCTTGCCAGAATCTGTTGTCCGGTATCGCTTATCATGCGGACTCGCCAGTAGTAAACACCGGGTGAAAAATTTTGAAAGGAAGCGTTATATGAAAATACTTTTTGTGTCCTATCAATCGTTTGGAAATTTTTATCTGTGCTGACTTCGACGATAAAAGAGCCGCTGCTATCCGGACGTTTCCATATCATAGCTATGCCGTCATCCCTGGCGCTGAAAAAATCAATCTGAGAACCAGGAGCAGGATGAGCTAAAGTCAGTTTCTGGTTTGTAACGACCGAAAACATAAGCGGTTTGGAAAAAGTGGAGCTCTGGCCTTGTGGTGTTTTGCCCTGAACCCTCCAATAATAGCTTCCCGGAGCGAGGTTCCTGGTGGCGTTGTAGAAGTTGAAAGTCGAAATCTGGTTGATGATTGGATTCTGAAAGGTTGGCTCCGCGGCTAGCTGGAATACGCTGCTGCGGATTTCTGGGTCGCTTAGCCAGGAAAAAGTTACGCCGCCGTTTGTAAAAAGTTTTTGACTGATGGTTTGTTGCGCAGCGGGCTGAACAGGGCGTGGTGTCTCTATCACAGCTTTTTTGGATATAGTAAACCTGCCTGCGCTGCTGTAACGAGCCGGAATTTCTGGAAGAGTAGGTTTATTTCGGATGCGCCAGTAGTAGATACCGTCAAGCAGGTCTGTGACTGCGAATGTGGAAATAAAGGTTGAGTCGTTTTTAACCAGATTTGTAAAATCAGGGTCTCGGGCGATCTGGATTTCATATCCATTGGAGTAAGAAGATTCGGTCCAGACAAAATTTAAAACAGGAGGGTTTTGAAAATAGGTAAACAATCGGTTATTGGCCGGCGCCAGCAGAGAGATAGGCCCATCTTGCAAAACGGAGAATTTTGCCGCTGAGCTGTATTCGGTCTTGCCATTTTGGTTTGGTTGGGAAATCCGCCAATAGTAGCTACCGCTCCCCAAAAAAAGGGTAGCCGTGGTACCGGCGACTGATTTTCTACTAACAAACTGGGAAAATGAAGGGTTAGAACTGACTTCGAGAGTCACCCGGGCTGCGCCGCTTTTCTGCCAGGAGAAAAGAACAGCTCTATTTTTCTGCGGGCTAATCAAGCGCGAGCTGTCGCCTGGTTCAAGCAGTACAAGGGAGAGTTTCTTCACCTCTACCTTTCCTGTTCCGACATCTGCCTGCTCATTTTTATTCAATGTCTGATCCTTGCCGTCCGCGCTGATTCTTGCAGTGCCAGCGGTTACCTGGACCTTTAGATCGTCCGTATCTCCTTTGGAAAGTTTTAGGTTGCCGTTATCTCCAATGGTGATGTTTTTATCCTTGGATTTTATGCTTAATTTACCCTTGCCTGTCTGGTCACCGACAGTTTTTGCAGATAGCGACCCATAGGCAAAATCTACGTTGGTTTCATTCTGGGTGATATTCAAAAAGATCAAACTGTTTGCGTCGAGTTCCAGCGAGGTGCCGTTTTGCAGGCGAATGACTGCATCGGAGCCATCGTCTGTCCTGATAGAGTCCTTGTTATATAACGGACTTTTTGAATCAACGGAAACCCAGACTACAGCATTCGCTGGCTTTCGTTGGACAATATTATTCTTAAACGTAACGGTGCCGATCTGCCTTGTGCCAGCCTGCCCGGTGTCGGCATTAATATCCAGGTAAAGCAGGGTTGAAAAAGTGGCTGTGATTGTCAGACTGCTGCCGACAAAAAGTAAATCACTGATCCAGGATTTCATACTTTACTTCTTTTTCATCAGCCTCAATAGGTTTGCGCTCATCAAAATCAATGCCGACCAGCCTGCGAACCTCTGTCATGGATGACAGAGTCGCCGGATCGTCAAGCCGTCCAAGAACAGCGTAAATTACCTGAGCAGCCTCCTTGCCCTTTACTTTGATTGAGGGCATTTTTTCTACCTTAAAAATATCTTTCACGAAATCATAAGAGTCCTGAGTGATAAGTATATCTGTCCCGAAAGGTTTGTTCAGTGCCTCCACGCGGCTGGCGAGGTTGACGGCGTCTCCGATGACTGTGTACTCAAGGCGCTGTTCCGAGCCAATCTGGCCTGAGATCACAGCTCCGGTATTGATGCCGCAGCCAAACTTGATAATGGGCTTTTTGGTGCTGCCTCGACCCTGGTTGAATTTGAGAAGAGCGGCTCGCATCATGAGAGCCGCATTCACGGCATTCTCTGTGTCATTTCCAGTAGAACTGATAGCGCCCCAATGGGCCATGATGGCGTCGCCAATAAATTTATCGACAACTCCGTCGGTCTTGTTTACGCAATCAACCATCTCCGTCATGTATTCGTTGAGAAACTCCACCACCTCTTCAGGCGCTAACCCTTCGGATATTTTTGTGAAACCACGAATGTCGGAAAAAAAGATAGCGCAAATCTTTTTTTCGCCGCCCAATTTGATCTCACCGCGCATTGCCCGCTCCGCGATCTCTGAGTTGACGAACTTGCCAAATGCGTCCTTTATCTTCTCCCTTTCTTCCAGTCCTTTGCTCATGCTGAGAAAGGAGTTGGTAAGGGAACCAATCTCATCTCTGGTGGTTGGTCTGATCTGCAAATGGTAATCACCTTTTTCAATCTGCTTGGTGGCGCTGAGCAGGCTGATAATGGGATTGGAGATCGTTTTAGCGAAGAAGTAGATGACCAGGATCGAAAGATTCAAACCGATGATGAGGATATAAATATTGCGTCGCTGGATATTGTACACCTCTTCAAACGCTTTATCCTCCTGAACAGCAGCGATAATTCCAAGGCTGGTGGAACTTAATTTTTTGAATGAACCGATGTAGTATTTTTGATCTTTGCCAAGGTAGCGAGTCTGGCCATTGTCAATTTTACTTTTAATCATGGCTTCGACAATTTTCAGATCAAGAAAATTTGACCGGGAAAAGACCACCTTTGGATCAGGATGCGCGATGACATCACCTTTTACATCAACAAGAAAGGTTTCGATAATGCCCTGGGATTGAAATGTTTTCAGAAATTCGCTCATCTGCATATAAACCACGATGATCGATGAATAGCGATTTCCTTCCTTTTGAAAAGGAATACCAAGACCAAGAATCGGTTCTTTGAACCCGGCCGAAAGATTCAGGAGGATCGTCTGTCCATTAAAGCTGGATAAAAGATCATTGCGGGAACGCTCGTTGAGAGTCAGGATTTCCTCTTTGGTTAACTGGCTGGATGAAAGAAATTTATTGTTAAAAAAGTTTTTTAAGTTCTCAGTCCGACCGGTGTACTGGCGGAGAATACCGAAGTAAATCATCTCTCTGTTTTTATCAAAAAACTCCTCCCGGAGTATTTGGGAAGAGGTTTCCTCGCGACCGCCTTCAATGGATACGGCTGCCATCAGGCGGATTTTATCGGCAATAGAATGTATGTCCGTCTGAATTTTCTGTGCCAGGACATCGGCTAATTTGTGGTTAATCTCCTTTGCCCTGGTTTCATTGTCCTTGCGGAAAAAAAATGTTGCGAGAAAGATTAATGTAGAAAAGGAGAGGAGAATAATAAGCGAGATGATAGTTAACAATTTTACTTTAATTGAGAATGGCGAAGCGCGGAATTCACTTTTGGGCTTTTGCTCTGACTTAGGGTCAAGGGCTTTGTCCTCTTTTGTTACATATATATTTGAGGAATCGTTCGATTTCTGTAAACCTGTAATCAGCTCCCTTTCTGGGTGTGGCGCCATTTGTGTGTCAGCGGTGGTTACTAACTCAGGAACCTTCAAAAGCAATGCTGGCTGCTCGGCCTTATGGTGTAGTTTGGGTAACCCGTCTGATTCCAGGTTTTTCTGCGCCTTTTTTTGGAGCTCTTCCAGGGATTTACCCTGCAATGCCTGTACAGAGGGACTTTCCTGAAGTTTTTTTCTGGCCTCCTCCAGCACTGGATAAGTACCTGAGACCGAAGAGGGGGCAATTTCAAGATCTTCCCACTGGATTTTCAGACCGCCAATCTGCAGGGAATTTGGATGTTTTAATTTATCATTCATTATGCAATTATCGGTTTGTTATAAGGATGAAATTGATATCGTGAAACTATAATTTTATGTTAACAGGGGTACTGCACAATCTTTATTACACCTTCAAAAATTTTAAATGGAACTTTTTTTAAAAAAATAAGTGTAATGCTGGATTTTTTTTAGACATAATTGGTTGATATATGTATTACCAATTGGGAAATTCCCTAAATTGAATTGGCAAATTGGATCTATGAAAACATCAGGAAAAAACATTATTTTTTTGTTAAAAATCAGAGGCAGACTCCGTTACCGTGGATTGGTTTTTGGTCACCTTTTTGTTTTGTTATTTTTTTTAACTGGTTGTCAGGGAGATCTTTCCGGTTCCCTGGAGCAGAAAGAGATTCAGGTTACTTCATCCAATATCATTGTCAATCGAGCTCCGGTTCTTACTGTTCAGGAGGGGGGAAGTGCCCCTCTCATCTCTTTTGTACTGGAAGGGGTTCCCCTCAGTCCAGTGACCATCCAGTTGCAACTGAGCGATACCAGCCGGGCTGGATTATCACCGGCTACTCTGACCTTTGATAAGAACAACTGGAACATTTCTCAATCTGTGGCCATCACAGCCGTGGATGATGTTCTGGTGAATGGAGATTTGTCGATAGCACTATCCGCTAGCGCAAGCAGTGAGGACGCTCGTTTCAACAGCTTTGCGTTTTCGATTGTGCCTATCCTGGTTCAGGATAATGATAGCTCGCCAATCATGAACTCTGTTAGCATTGTCTCCAACAACGCGAATTCTGCGAAAGCTAAAACCGGGGATACTGTCACACTCTCTTTTTCGGGTGATAAGCTATTGACCGGGCTCTCCGCTACGATTCTTGGCAACTCAGTTACCGTGAATGGAACCGGGCCCTATTCTGCCACTTACACTCTGATGGCTGGAGACAGCGAAGGCCCCATTTCTTTTACCATAGATTTTTCTGATATCTACGGAAACCCCGGAGGCCAGGTAACGGCCACTACGGATAGCAGTTCTGTAACGTTTGACAGCACCCAACCGACGATCACCTCTACCTCAATTTCATCGACTAACTCTATTAATCCAGCAACCTATGCTAAATCCGGAGATACTATTTCAATCTCATTTACTACGGATGAACCATTAGGACTAGGGGCAATGACATCGGCCACGATCATGGGGCGTGCCGCGACAGTAGCGCATAGTGGCGGAAATATCTATAAAGCAACCGTAGTAGGTAATGGAGCAGATCCAGAGGGCGTAATCGTTTTTTCTATTAATCCAGTGGATCTTGCCGGTAATGCAGGAATATCTGTGAATGCCACAACAGACGCTAGTTCCGTAATCTATGACAGAACCAATCCGAATGCAACAGCGGTAACCATTGCCTCCAATAATGTTAACAGCGACTATGCCAGGATAGGCGACCTGATTACGATCACGTTCACTATGAACGAAACTCTTGCCTTAGGTGGTTTCACGTCAGGAACCATACTCGGCAATGCGGCAACAATAACCCATATAGCTGGATTTAATTACACGGCCACCTATTCGGCTGCGGCAATGGATCCGGAGGGAAATAGTGTACCCTTCGCTATACAGGCAGTGGATCTGGCGGGAAATAGTGTCATTATAAACGCAACAACAGATGCCAGTACAGTAACTTTTGATAGAACCGCCCCTGCTGGCTACTCTGTGAGTATTGACAATCCCTTTATTTTTAATGGAAATAAAACCTTGTTTAGCTTCACCTTTGCCGGCGCTGAGGTGGGAACTTACTACAACTATTCGCTGACCAGCACAGGCGGAGGCGGACCAGTCAACGGTGGCGCAATCATCGTTGCGGCCAATCAACAAATATCGGGAATTGATACAACCCCACTTGGCGACGGTACCTTAACCTTATCCGTGACTTTGAAGGATTTGGCTGGCAACACTGGTTTAGCTGTTACCGATACGGTAGAAAAGAATGTAGCCTATACCGAAATTGGTGCGCAGGTTACCTTGGCGGAATACTATGACACAGATGGCAATGGCCGACTTGATCATGTTAAGGTTACCTTTGACAGACCAATCCAGGATAGTACCTTTGACGGTTACAATGCCGGTGGCACGCCAGATGACCAGGTGCATAATGTAACCACAGCCTGGCTGATTGCCGGCCGAGTCAATGTCCGCCTGGACACAAGGGATATTATCAATACGGTAAACCCTGCTGATAATGGAACAGATGATAATGTACTCTGGCTGATGTTCGATGAGATTGGTACAGGCTATGATACCGGAGAAATGCCTGACCTGACAACCTTGAATAGCACACTCAAAGGCGCGAATGGATGTTATGTGCAGACAAGTAATGCTCTCCAATGCCTTGTCCAAGGCTCTGTGAATATTATCACGGCAGATGTCAACGAAAAGGACAAGGCAGCTCCGATCATCACTAAAGGCAGCGGCACCACATCCTCTTCATCGTTCAATATTGTCTTTAGCGAGCCAGTGGATAACACTATAGGTGGCGGATGTTCTAGTAATCTGATTCTTACTAATATTCAATACATTGATAACTCAGGTGGAAATATTGTTGGATTTGACAATATCTGGTCGCCGATTGGATGTGATGGCATCGTTCAGTTGGATCTATCCGATGGTTTTGTGGCGGCCAACCTAACCAATCAGGATATTCATAAAGACGAAATTCAAGGAGGGGTCGCACCCATCTACGATGCATCCGATAATGTTCTAGATACGGGAAGACGAATCACAGTGACCGGTTCTGTTGCCCCCTATGTGCTGAGCGCGGTCTCCACCAGTTCCACTACCGTCAGGATTACGTTTTCCGAGCCTGTTGATAACGCAGCAGCAATGGCCTATCCTAATTATAGCATTTCCGGTTTGCCCCTAAATGATGTAACCCTGGATAATCTCACCGCTATTGTTAAAATCACAGATTCTATCTACGAGCTGAAAACCACAGCACAAACATGGAATAATTTTTATACAATTGTAGCCTTTGTGGCAATATCAGATCAAGATGAGGGATTGCCGTTAGCCCCTCCAGATTCTGCTACCTTTGTCGGGGCCGAGCTTCTACGCATGGTGAGCGCCAGCTGCACAGACCAGAGTCATATTCAGCTGACGTTTAACAAGGATGTCCAGACTGGCGGCGGCGCTAATAGCGCGGATCGGCTAACAGCCTATAAACTAACCGGAGCCACAGACCTTGGTCTCATTAACAGTGCGGTGGTTTCTGCGAATACTGTTACGATTGCCCATACCAATCTGCAGTCCGGCGGAACCTATACTGTCATTGCCAGCAATGGAACCGACGGTGATGGTTTTGATGATGCCGGTGTTGGCGCGATTCAAGTAAATGGGTTTGCTGAAGATCTTTTAGCCTCACCCAATGATCGCGCTTCTTTTCTTGGCTGCGGAACCGAGGTCGTAAATTTTACCGATGGGCCGATCTCCTTTGATCCATTTGGCGATCGCTCGGACTTTGGATATTTAACTGCTTATCAGAACAAAGTTTTACTAGGCCCAAACACTCAAGGCAACAGAGCCTACCGCTTTGAGCCTAGCGGGGCAAACCCCATCGGGATCACTTTTTCCTTTAATAGAGATACTACGGGTGGTAGAAACTCAACCAATAGTGCCGGCTTGCCATTTTATTCGATAGGCCATACAGGATGCACAGTGAATAGCCACGATTTTTTTACTGGCTGTGGTCCGGATAATGAGGATGGCCGGGGTTTATTTGCCAGCGGTACGATTAGCGGAGATCAGTATCTCTTTTTAACGGGTAGTCGTTCAGCCGGTGATAACGATTATTTTTACTGGACTATAGATACAGATACTGAACTCATTTTTTCCTATATCGATCTGTCTGGGGTCTTTGGTGCACCGACAGGCAACAAAAGCACCGAATCCATACACATTTTGAATGATAAAATCTATTGGGTTGCACCGGGTGATGGAGCTGAGAGGCCATCTGTGGTACAAATCAATGGAACTGCCCAGGAAGGGGGCACAAGTGTTAATGTAAACCTTCACTTTATGGACGGTATAGGTTATGGATCTATAGTGCATCCCAATAAGGCAGATAAGGTAGGGGGAATTGCCTATGATTTTAACGATAGACTCTATTTGGTAAATTCAGGTTCGATATCTGCTGCGTGCAATGCTGGAGACAGTTATCACGTCGGAGTATGCGAGCAGACTGGCGGGATTGTGAGATCTAGTAATAATGACCCTGCTGCCTGTACAGCTGCGGATACCTGCATCGACTGGGTGAACATCACACCAACGGCTAATATCAAATATGCGGCTTATTTCTCGAATGTGATGACAACCGTCAATGATCTTATTCCGGCTTTACGTCCTGTACCAGCAATGGCTTCGTTTCAGGGGAAACTATTCATGATCCGCAATGCCTGTACTGTAAGCATGGTGTCAACGGGCTGTACCGGTATTGGTTGCAGTGATGATAAAACATGTCAGGCCGCTGGCGGTGTTCCTGTACCCCAACTCTGGAAATGCGATCCTACCTCCGGTGCAAGCAACGATGCTTTTTGCGATGCTGATGAGTGGTCCCTGGTTGCTGAGAATGGCGCAACGGGCACAACCAATATGAATGATGGCAACAATAGTCACCTCACATTGCTGGTAGCTAACGGCAGTTACCTGTATGTGGGTTTTGACAATGCCACCACAGGCGTTCAGATCTGGCGGACGAATTCTGCGAATCCGACTAACGAAGGGGACTTCTCCCAGATCGGCGGAGATGGTCTGGGCAATGCAGCTGCTAACCAGCAGATTTACTCCGCAACTTCGGTGCAGGATGGGATATTTCATTACATCTTTGTCAGTACAGGCAAGCCCGGATCTCCGGTGAGCATCTACAGGCAGAAGAACAATTAATGACTCTTTGTCGCTTTTTGCCGCCAAAAAGCGACAAAAGACCGCAATTCACCGCTCCTTCGCCATCGTGGCGCACGCGGTGCGTCGTCGCTTCCTAAGGCCATCCCGACCTACAGGATATAGGAAGTGCTGCGTAGAACAGGCAGCTTTTTGTGACATCCGGAATGCAGGAGGAATCCTGAAAACAGCACAGGAGGTGCGAAAAATGTCGGCCTGTCACCGCTGCATGAGTTATACCGAGTAACTCAGAGGTTCGAGGTTGAATTTTTGACCTCCTGTCAAATTCAGACTGAATCACATCCTGTGATCGAGGCGGCGAGGCTACGGAGCTGCATTGAGCCTGAAGAGCGCAAACTTCCTGTTTGCGACTATTCGTAAAAATAATAGCATGATATCAATAATAGAGTTCTCTTGGAATAATGAATCTGCACAAACAATTCCAGGACGGCTGCTTTTATGCCCTCTGCAGCGCAGATTACAGGACGTAATCTGCGCGAAAGAGCGCGGGGTGCAGGGGTTCGCGGTAACCCCTGCAAAAAGCGACAGCAATTAATTACCTTTCAGGGGTGCGCCAATCTGGAACAGGAGCCAGCCACATCTGGTGAAGATTACATTTTGCTACAACATAATAGTCTGTGTTTGGCTTTGGATTTTTAGGATAGGAAAAAACAGCGCGGAAATTCTGGTCGAGCGGAGTAAATTTTTTTTCTGCCAGTTGGATGCGTTTTCCTTCCATAAAGACAATGACCTCGATATAATGCCTCTGGTTCCCCTCTTTTTTCAGGGGTACGGTAACCTCGAAGGTCTCCTCTGTTAATTTTTTTATGACTGGTGTATGATCTTCCGCTTTTCCCTTCCAGCGGCCCTCCTGGGATTGGGTGTGAAATTTAATTTCTTCAATTTTATTTTGGTTTCCTGATTCGCTGCCGCTACTGCATCCGTTTGCGACGAAGAGAGCTCCGAATAGAGAAAATACAATAAAAAGATATTTCATCATTGCCGTTATCCTCATTGAAAAGATTTACTGATTCGTAGCAAGAAAAATACTGATATAATGGCTAATTCCTCCCAAAAGCACAAAGATATGCCAAATAGTGTGATTGTAGGTAAGGTTTGTCCATCTGTAAAAAATTGTCCCCGCAGTATAAAAGACGCCTCCAGCAACCAGCAAAAGAAGTTCTATTGGCTCTAATGAAACGACCAGGGGATGAATAGCAAAAATTACGATCCATCCTAAGCCGATATAGAACCAGGTTGATAACCTTTTATATTTTCCGGTTATAAAAAACTTAAAAATGATACCTGTGATAGCTAGGATCCAGACAAGAGAAAAAATAATCATCCCATAGTTATGCCATAGAACAATAAGCGTATAAGGTGTGTATGTCCCTGCAATGAGAAGAAAGATGGCAATGTGATCGACAATGCGAAATTTCACTTTAAGAACACCCTGGGGCAGAAGGTGATAAACGGTTGATGATAAAAACATCAAAATCAGTGTGCTATTAAAAACTATAAGGCTGGTCAATTGTAAGGCATTGAACGAGTGAAATTTCTTAAAAATTAGAAAATAGAACCCTATCGATGCTAAAATTACCCCGAAAATATGAATACCGGCGCTCCATTTTTCTTCTTTTGGGGTTTGTTGGCGGTTTTGGGTACTTTTTTTCACGAACTCTCCTTTTTTCTTTAATAGGACAAATGCAACTAAGAATTGTTGCATTTACCTATTAAAGAAACCATTTTTTTTTGACGTTTCCCTTTAAAAACAGTGGACTTTTTTATGAAATTAAGATTTGTATTTCCTAAAAATTTCATCTATCCATAAGATATAGAATTATTTTCCAGGGTCATCATTGTTGAGAATAAGGATTTTGCCTATGCGGATCTTTTTGCAAAAATGGACTTTCATATTTCTGTTATTCCTGTTCATAGTACAATTTATCTCCTGCTCCACGGATAAATTTGATACCTTGGTTCAGCAGGATGTCCAATATGTGCAATCCTACAAAGGTAGTATTCTTTTAGGTGGCGTTTTTCAAACAATTCCTGAAAATGATAGCCGGGAGCTGCGGGTTACATTGTCTGAACGACCTGAAAAGGATATTCTGGTTCGTTTTTCAACGGATAAGGGCTTATTGTTATTTGACAACAAGACGGAATTAGAGATCCTTTTTACCCCCGCCAACTATAGCCTGGAACAGATTGTTACTGTGGATGCACCGGGTGATAAAAACACTCAAAATGAAAATGTCCTGATAAAAATAGAGGAAAATGGCAAGAGCGCATTTTCGTTCGCCTCTTTGATACAAGATGCTGATCAGATGAATATCCTTTTTGATGGCCCGGTGAGCATCAATGAAGGGGGCACTGGACGGCTTGGGGTACGACTAAGCCATATACCCTTGGAAACCGTTGATGTAACCCTGACAAATCTCAATCCTGAACTTCTGCAACTGAGCAAAGTAAATCTTACATTTACCCCCAGCAATTATGAGGTTTATCAATATGTAACCCTGGATGGATTGATAGATGCTGATGGAACTTCACAATATGCCATTATAAAAGCAACAGCAGACGGCATTCCTGATGCCAGTAATTTAATTTCTGTTCTTGATAAAGATATTTCCATTGTCATTAATTCTGATCGTGTGTTGCTGGAAGGATCCACTGTTGATTTCCGGGTCAAGCTTTCGGGCAATCCCGGAAAAACAGTAACCATGTCCATCACCTCATCAGAATCGGATGCTCTCAGTATGAGCAATAGCCTGCTGGTATTTAATGAGTTAAATTATTCAAGCTATCAAACCGTAACAGTACAGCACATTGCAGGACAAAATGTAACGAGTAATGATATACTTATTGAGATCTTTCCAGATAATAACCTTATTGTTTCGGGAGCATTATATCTAAAATTTACGAGGTCTCTGTTGTTGGATGAACCTACAATTGTCATTAATCCTACAGCTGATGTTCCGAACAAGATGATTTTAGCTGATATAAATAACAACGGGAAAAAAGATCTCATTGTTATTTCAGATGGAGAGGATACATTGTTATCATCTGATGAGGCAGACGAAAATTATTTGAATGATCCGACTAATTATAATAATGGAGCTACGGGGGATCGAATTACTATCTATCGAAATATATCCAGCACCAGCCTGGGAATTCGGTTTTCCAGTACAGTAACACAAATAAATCCGATTGGTAAATATCCAGATTTTATTGGAGCAGAAGATATAAATGGAGATGGGAAGCCAGATCTGTTGCTAATAACCAGTGATTCTGAAGAAAGCATAGATGAAATACCCGAATTAAAAGACTATTTTGAATTAAGTTCTGCGAATTATGCAACATTCTGTCAGGTTGGTTCTCCAGCCTATCCCTATTGTACAGAAAGTTTAGGATCTGACTATTTTACTGTTTATTTAAATGGAACTGAGTTTAACTCATCGACTTTTGTTTTAACTCCATCCTATTTTAATCGGGATTTACAGGAAGTAAATAATTTTATTCGAAGTAAGGATCTCAATAGTGATGGCTTACCTGATTTAATCTTTGCGGAAAGTTCCAAAGATACCATATCTTACACGCTAAATCAAAGTACCGGCGGGCAGCCTGTTGCATTTTCGTTTGGTACAGATTGGTCAAATGTAAACCGAATTGCTGTTGGTAATAACAATTACGGTATAGACGTTGCTGACTTGAATGGTGATGGCTTGGTGGATCTGGTGGTGGCAGCGATGAGCAGCGATAAGCTTTATGTTATTTTGAATTCTGGAATACCGACGAATCCTGACTTTTCCGGTACACCAATACCATTGGCAGTTCAGGATCAGCCTTGGTGGGTATTTGCAAGAGATCTGAATAATGACGGGAAAAATGATCTTGTTAATATTAATTATGGAATTGGTGGTCCATCGGTATCCGTATTTCAAAATACATCTGAAAATGGGATTTTTAGTTTGGGTACTAGATCAGACTACTCTGTACCGGTATATTCCAAACACCTACAAGTTGTTGATCTAAACCAGGATGGTCTTTTAGATTTATTGGTGGCTGCGGAAAAATCAAATAAATTTTTGGTTTTTTTGAATGTTAGTACCGAGGAAAAAGTGGCCTTTTCAACAGCATTTACCTATGAGACGGGTGCATCGCCGGTTGCTGTCATTGCAGAAGATATGGACGGTGACGGGGATATTGATATCCTGGTTTTAAATGCAGCTGATAAAACGATACAAGCTTTTAAAAGCCTGAAAAATAATTAAAAGAATCCACGTTTCGCTAGATATGTTGCCTTAATTGGGTGGCGTTTTATCTGGTTATCCCAATAAATCCTTTAGCTCCAGAATATCCTCCTCTATCAGCTCTTCCTGATAACGGTAGGCCATTTCACCGCCCATAGGAACAACCATGGAGAGTGAATTTTGTCTGGTTTTTTTCTGTAGCTTCTCCAGTTGAAGAAGCAGGGATTTGATCGCTTCTTGATAACTCTGCTGGTTTTCAACCTGGTAAGCTTTGTCGCGCAGTTCAGCGATACCGGCTTCCAACTCAACCCTGTTGGCATCGATGCGCCACAGCCGGAATTTATTGGCCATGGACATCACATTAAACAAGATACTAATCCCCATAAGAATCTGAACAAGGTATTTGATGGGAATGACGCTGGCGACCTCTGGCAGGTAGTGATCCACGATCTCCGGCCCATTGTTCTGGAAAAAGAGCTGTGCGGTATCTGCATAGGGCAAACCGGTCGCGTTAGGCTCCCTATTCTGGTAAGCGACCAAATTAGGAAAGGCTGATGATAGCAGGGAGAGAACCCCCATGATGTCCGCTCTGGATGGACATCTGTTTGCAACCAACAACGTTCCCACCTGCATTGTCTTTTTGTCGGTTGGAGGAAGTTGCTCTGTTGGATCATAGTACCCGCGCATGACAATGTGCTCCTGGAAGGCGGGCAACCGCTGCGCCAGAACTCTGTATTCCTCCAAACTGGCAATCTGAAGTCCTTTTTTGCGAATCGCATTGCGAATTAACTTGGCTTGGGGGTGTATAATGAAAATACCCAGATCCAAATCTCCTTTTTCCAATGCCGCTATTTGCTGCGCAGTTTCCAGGTGAAGCAATATTGTCTTCCACTTCTCCCAGGGAATAGTTTGCGAAAGCTGTTCTGTTAGATTGGCGCTACCGCTTCCTTTGGGTCCTATCCCAATTCGCAATCCCTTCAAATCGCGGATACTGGAGATGGTGTTGGCTTTTTTGCCTAGGATGAATAGGGTTTCTGTGCTGGGAAGTTTCGCGATCAATTGGAGCTTGGTATCTTTCCCCCAGGAGATACCATCCTGAACCAAGGCGAAGGAGTGCAGGCAACTCTCGCTGGCTTCTTCCAGCTTTTTTTTATTATCAATTGAGCCTTGTGTGGTAATATTCTTTACCTGAGCTTTTTGTCGGCGGGCAAAGTAGCGGATTTTTTCTACTAGGGAGAAATAGTTTCCCTCCCTGCTACCAGAGAGAATACTGGTTTGTAGATGGCTGAGGTTTCCGCTAAAGTTAACCTGCGTTACCAATAACAGGATCAGAGCCAGAATGAATGCTCCGATACCGATTAAAAACCCGCGTTGATCCCAGATGGATATACGTTTTGGTTCGAATAATTTATTATTGTTTTTGGGTTTTGGCGGCATTCTGTATTCCTATTTTCCTTCACCCTGAATGGCTGTGAATAGTTGCTGGCTGAGTTCATCGTAATTAATATCCTTAAGAGTCTCCTGCAGTAGCGAGTAGTAGAAATAGGTGCCATGGATGCTCTGGGGAGAATCTGACAGAGGTATGTTCTCCTGAATAAAGGATTGTAGCATACCGGTAAATAGAGGAAAATTACCGTGGGAATTTTCAAAAAAATGGAGAATTGTCTCGCGATTATGGTTCTGCAATAGATGAAAAGCCAGCCATGTAGATTTATTGCTGAATCCCTGGTAGGAACTTGAGCTCATTTTTTCGTTTCCCCTGTTTTAAGGTCTGTTAGCCTTTTTATTTTCTGGCTTACTGTCAAAAAAATCAAGGAATATTTACTTATTGATTTCCCTTCTTTGTATAGTTACAAAGCAAAGTGATCCTGTGAAAGGTGTGTTTACCGCGGTATGGCATAACTAAGTTAACCCTTTCGGCAGAAGGTTTTTTTATCGGAGGTCGAATTATATACTCGAAACACTTTGGTTCTCGGGTTTTATACCAATAAGCATCGATGCTT
>DYNZ01000047.1 GCA_020720805.1 Leptospira biflexa
CCTGACTGCATGGCGTTGCCTTGCGATATCCGAAAACCAAAATGCCTTTAGTATAATTCTTGATCTTGTTTCTGTTCCAGGAAAGAGGAAACAGAGGGGTTTTTTGTATTATCAGGTTTAAGAAGATTATCCGCCATTTTTTTGTGTTTCCTGCTGACGCGCTGCGGCCAGACCTCTGATGTGTTCCGCAAAATTGGGATATCTGGAAATAACTTTATCAAAATGGTCTTTATGCAATCGGTACAGGTCACAGTATTCTGCGGCGCGGATGCTGGCTGTGCGAGGCGTGCTCAACAGCAGTGCAATTTCTCCAAAGAAGTGGCCTTCCTGTAAGGTGGCGAATACGGTATTGCCGTCGGCTGACACGACATCAACGCTGCCCCGGCTGATAAAATACATGTCGGTGCCAAGGTCGCCAACTTGAAAGATAAAGTCCCCTGGTGTGAATACCACCGGCTCCAGGTTCAGGATAATGGCACGCAGGAGATCCTGGCTGGCACCCTGGAAGAGTGGCACTTTTTCCAGGATGCGCTGATTGATATACATCGATATCTGTGTTTTCAGAGGAATGGGAAGATCCTCCAGAACTGAGGACTCGTCATATCCTCGCCTGCTTTCCCATAAAAAGGAGTAATAGTCATTGACGCGCACCTGTAGATCGTGCGGCAAACCACGATATTTCATAAAGGTATTGATGCGCTCCAGCTTCTCCCGGAAAAGAGCCTTGGCTGTGTCGATATTTGTTATCAGGTTAGCGATATTACCGATGATAAAGCCATACATACCCGCGCCCAGAATCTCGATAAACATGGCATAGATCATCTGGCTGTTATTGCTTGGCGTTATATCCCCATAGCCGATTGTGGTTAGTGTGGTTATGGTCCAGTAGAGAGCCTTGATATAGGGAGTGGCATTATCAATATTTTTTCCAGTTTCGGACAGCCATAGCCAACCCAGGGCAATGTAGTGTGAAGCGAGTATAATCCAGAACAGCATATTGATAAGCCGGAGAATACTCGGATTTAAAATATTTTTATACCGAATTTCATCATTCCAGAAGAAGATGCGCACAAGTTTGATCAGGTGCACATAAAGCAATAGTTCATGCCAGCTCTGATCATCTGGTAAAATCAGACTGAGAAGAAAATAGAGTGGCAGCGAGGCCCACAGGTCAAGGTGAACCATCAATGTGGAGATGCGCTGGCCATGACGCCTCATGGATTTTAATCTGCTGGCAAAGTAGATAAAATCCAGAATGAGAAAGGCTGAGGCTGTTAAATCGTAAACCAGAATCTCGGCCGGACCGCGATGAGAAAAAGTGATGATCAGAGGCACTATGATGGCGATCAAAATGGAAGCAACTATCACCCCTAAATCCCAATAGATTGGGAAAACGCGATTTTTCATCGTTGAACAGATCCTTTGCAGATGCAAGATTGGAAAGGACTCAGGGCTGTTGCGCTTTGGCCTGCAGGATTTCAGCTCTCTCTTCCTCTAATGATGATCGGTCTTTTAAAAAACTCTTTAAGGTTTTTTTTCGATTCGACTCAGAAGCAAAGACACGGTGTTGGTTCTCATAATGGAAGCAGTATTGAAAGGCAAAGGACATGATTTCGTAGAGGATATTGCTTATTTTTTTCTGAAAGAAAAGATAGTTAAAATGGAAATCGGCGGATTCGCTTAGCTCCTTGACTTCGTGGTGATGGTAATAGGAAAACAAGAGGCCCATCTCATCGAATGTGAGAGCGCTGGACTCCTCCTTGCAATCCTGGGGCGCCTGGAGATAGCGGTAGATTTTTTCTCCAATCTGATAAAATTGGTCTGCGACGTTGTTTAATGTGATCAGATAATAGAAGATTTCGCTGTTTTTATCGTCCTGATATTTTTCAAATATATCGTCTTTGGGGAAATTTTTATCTGCAATTTTTTGTAGCGGAGTCAGAGAGTTTTGCAGGGCAAGGATTTCACTGGAAAAAATTTCTGAATCAAACAATAGGGCGCGCTCAAATTCCTGGCGAGCATTGTTGCTTGCCAGTTCACCCTCCGGCATTTTTTTCGGAATTAATACGATCTCTTTATCCAGAAATAACCGGTATGACTCCATAAAAAAGAGGGTAGCCAGGTAGCTTTTGTGATGGCTGAAAAGGTTACTAACAAAGGAAAAACCTTTTATTTTCGCGAGATGGTACTGGCAGGCAAAGTCAATGAGGTCAATATTTCCCTGGTTCGATGTCCTCTGGTAGATGAGCGCTTCCTGGATCGCAGAAAGAAATTTAATCTGCTGCTGGATCTCATTTTCCTTTTTGAATAGCTGCTTGCGGTAATTTTCCTCTTTTAGCTTCATGCGGAAAAGAAGTTTGGAGTCTGCGTAAAACTCTGTGGATGAGATAGGTTCTATCTGAAAAAAATCGTATGGATCAAACTGCAAAATGGGTCTGGCATAGTAACACTCCAGAATCGGAGTAATAAAATCTTCAGTTATTTGCGCCGAGAAAAATTGATCTAAGAGGACGTTGATCGTTTTTTTATCCTTAGTTTGTAAATTATCCTCAGGACTTCCGGACATAAATGTCAGAGCGGTCTTGATGTTTTGCTTCACCGTCTCTATCTGGTCTGGTTTGCTTGTTATGGATAGATAGTAGCCGAGGAAAGGAAACAGGGATTCCAGAGATTTCACTGGATTCAGGCGATGGATCAGAAAATTTTCCAGATAACGCCTGTTCATGGCTCTTTCCAATTCAGATATCAGATTAAAATCAAAAGGACCGAAAAAGCGCTTCCCCTTACTGTCGCACCAGCCAAAGAGGTAAATTTTTTTTATCATCGGCTGCAGCAGATCGACCAGAGGGATTAATTCCCGATCGACCAATCGAATCACTTCAGGGCTGGGAAAATAGAAGCTGTTATTGGAAAGGATATTGAAAAAACCGAAAGAAACCTTTTTTGAACGAATGTATTTTTGCGCAAACTGGTTGTTGATAGAAAAAATGTTAAATAAAATTTCAAAGAAAGATTTGCGTTTGCGCGTGAGCATTGGTTTATCATATTTTCGTCTCTGAGGCGTTGGCGGATAAGTTTGCTCGCGCAGATTGGCAATCCTGTTGGCATCTTCCTCAGTCTCGCTTGCCGGGTTGAACTCCTCCTTTGTTTGTCGGTTTTGGCTATCCTGAAGCGATTTTCGTACCTGCAGAATTTCGTCTGGATTTGAGGAGAATTGACGCAAGCGATCGACTTGCTCTTTCTCACCCTGGCTCAAAGGGCGGGAGAATTTTTCCTTAAATAGGGAGTCTGGATGCTGTTCTTGGTTCATTTTTTTACAGATTTACGAGATTTCTCACTTCGAATTACTCCTGACAGCATATCTATACGGAAATAGCAGAAAAAGCAATAGAAATTATTGAAAAATAGCTGGAGCCAAACGTACGCTGAGCTCCAGCTTTTGATCTGCAATCGAGCAGAACAGGATCCCCTGTAGGCTTCTCAGATGGAGGGCAAAAAGGCGCAGCGGCAGCTTGGTCTCCTTTTTTTGTGCTGCTAAAAGATTTGTCGGATCGGTAAATATGGTGATCCAGAGGTGGCGATTTAGCGTGACGGTCAAGGAGATAGGCGTATCTGGATGTGACCGAAAGAAAAAATGACCTAAGCGATATATCACAATTTCCAGATGATGCGCCTGGGAAAGGTCCAGTGAGAGGTTGGCAGGCAAATTGAGTCTCAGGTAGTTTTTTTCAGGAAAAGGATGGGATTTCTGCAATAGCGACCATTGCTTCAGGAGAATTTCCTCGACCTGACGACTATGCATGATCTAGATTTACCAGAACCAGCGCAATCAAGGTCAATACAATTGTAATCCAGGCATCCCACTGTATGTAGCGACCACGATTTTCGATTTTTTTAAAAAGAGCCAGTTTTACGACACCGCTTAGGAGCAGTACAATGGCATAGACCCAGAGGAGAAATAGCGGAGAAAAGAGGAGATAGAAAACCCCGATCAGATAGAAAATCTCAATAAACAGGAATGGATAGATGTCTGATATTGTGTATTTACCCTCTAGTTTGTCTGGTTCCAAATCCATGGTGAGCAGATCTGGAAAAAATTTTACTTCAAAAAGATGGATGATTTCCGCTCCGACGATAAATACCAGAATCAGGTTCCAGGTTGTAAAAAATGGGATATCTGTTATAAAGGTCATATTCTCTATTTTCTTCCCGGCCGAAGGCCGCTTTTGGGGAAATTTCCTTAGCTTCTCAAAATGGGGGTGGTAAAAAGAGCTACAAACTAAAAAAAATGTATATTTCCCATCGCCACAAAGTTAAGGATTGATAATAAGTATCAATGTGATATCTCCTTTTATCGTGGCAATCGTTTTTCCATCTCGCACGCAGGAGTCACTTTATTTTTCGGTTAAAGAAGTCGAGGTAAAAGGAAATAGAGTTGATTTTTTGAACATTGTCTATATGGTTGTATGTATAACTTAGATAAATGAAGAATTAAGGCCTCGGAGCCGAGGGTGTCTCTATGAAAATCCTGAAAGAGCATAGCGTTGCGCTGGTCATTGACATTCAGGAAAAATTGTTTCCTCCTATGGCCGAGGGTGATGTCACCTTGCAGGCAGTGCAGAAGTTAATCCAGGGCTTGAAGGTTTTATCCGTCCCCCTTATCTATTCAGAACAGTATCCGCAGGGATTGGGTGTCACTTTACCCGCACTGCAGCCTTTGCTGGTTGGGGCGAAGTATTTGACGAAGAGCTCCTTTAGCTGTTGTCAGGCAGCCGATTTTATCCCCGCCCTTGAATTGTACAATCGCAGAAATGTTCTTATTAGCGGTATCGAGGCTCATATCTGTGTCCTGCAGACAGTGCTGGATCTGATCGATCGCGGTTACCAGCCAATTGTCGTGGCAGACTGTATTACCTCGCGGCAGTTGTTTCACAAAGAGGTGGCGATTGAGCGTATGCGTCAGGAGGGGGCGATCATTACAACCGTGGAGTCTCTCCTTTATGAGATGATGGGCACAGCTAAGGATGCCGCCTTTAAGGAGATCTTAAATATTATCAAATAACGCCTCTAATGGGTGCTATTTTTTTTAGAAAATCGACTTTTTTTTAATTTTTTTTTCAAATATCTTCGGAAAATCGTATCTATAGAAATAGCTACTTCTTCTCTTTACTAAGGGAGAGGGGCTTTCTATTGTAAAAACCTTGTGTCAGAGCTTATATGATTCGCTTAAATATTGAGAAAATGCCCGTATTACCTCAGGTAATGTCAGGTATTTTACGCCTTGGGGATGATAATGATACTAGCTTTTCCGATCTGGAGAAGCTCATCCAGGCTGATATGACTGTATCTACGATGATATTAAAAGTTGCCAACAGCCCGCTCTATGCCAGAAACGGCAGCATCAAATCCTTAAAACAGGCGATTGCACTATTGGGTTTCAAGCTGGTGCGTTCTATGGTAGTGCTTGCATCCACAAAATCCATTTTTGCCGATGGTAAATACGAAAAATTCAGGAAATATGTATGGAAACACTCCATTGTCACTGCCATTCTTGCCAAAGCGGTAGGTCAGAGAAAAGGAAGCAATCGCAATATTCAGGAAGAGGCCTTTGTCGGCGGTCTCTTGCACGATATTGGCAAGGTTATTCTCAATGCTCATGACCGTAAACTCTTTATCGAGGCCATGAATTTGAGTCTAGAGAAGGAGATCTCCTTTGTCGAGGCCGAACAAAAGCTTTTCGGTTTTGACCACCAGATGGCCGGAAAGGCAGCAGTGCAGAAATGGAATCTACCCTATCCCTTTGATATCATCGCAGGCTCTCATGAAAATTTGGCAGCGAACAGCATCAATGGAGATGTCAAAGAAAATGAGGTTTTTTATCTGGCAGCTTACGCTAATCATATTTCTAAGTTGCTTGGATACGGTCATAAAGGTGATATCTTCAGCGAAGATGCTGCCATTCTGGAGAGTAAATTGAATATAACCGCCGAGGATAGGAAGTTTTTTCTCCAGGAGCTGCCTCCCCAGTTAAAACAGGATGAATTTTTCAAGTTCTGTGTAACCCTGGTATAATGAGATGAGCAGGTTGGTGTGAGAGATATCCAGTTAAAAATCTATGACCTTTTTTCCGGAGGGCAGACTGAGTTAAAGGATGCTGTTCGCGAAATTGTGTTCTATCTTGGAGTTAAGGAGTTAGAGAATCCTTTCTACAATATTGTCAGAGAATTGGCAACGAATGGACTTAAGGCAATCTACAAACGTATTTTTTATGATCAAGTTGTCTCTGTTCTCGATATCGATGGTGTCAACTACCAGGAGTGGCTCCATCTTTTCAAGGCAGAGATAGAATCTCACAGCGCGAAAAATCTTGGGGAGCAAGCTCGAGTTCTGAATCAAGGGGTTGATATCCTGATTCATTCTGATGATGACGTAATCTCTATAGATATCCTCAATCCCGGACTGCCAACAGAAATCGAACAAGAGAGAATCTCGAAATCGATACAAAAAAGCATGGAGAGTAAGGATTTTGCCTATTTGTTAGACGATGGCGAGGAGGAAGATCAGGAAAAAGAGGGAGCCGGAATTGGACTTCCGCTGGTTATTATGACCCTACGAGGTCTTGGTATATCTATAGAGCATTTTTATTTTACTTTTACAGACAACCAGACCAAAGCTCATATCCAAATCGATATCGAAAATCTTGCCAACAAACGAAAAACACCTACAAGCATCCGCACCATGGAGGATGTGAATCAAATTGCGAAGGCTTTCTACCTGGTGGGAAAAACCCTGGACCATTTTGTTTTGATCTTTAATAAGAAGGGTGAGCTGATTGAGGCATCGAAGAATTTTATTTCTCGAGTGGTCAGCGCGCAAACTACGATTAACGATATCCGCAAGGCTATCCCGAATCAATTTTTTGTAGATATCTTTGAGGGACCCAATTCGATCATCAATACCCGAAAAATGGAAAACTATCGTATCCGTGTCAACCTCAGCGGAGAGATGGATATGTTTAATGTGAACGGTATCTCTAGCAAACGGGAAGAGGTGATTACCATCTGGCAAAAGGTCGTTGTTTTTGGGCAAAACCCCACTGGCGAGGGAGATATTTTGGATCGCGCCAAAGTTCAGAATATCACGCAAAAATATGTTCCAGCGACAGTTATTCAGAAAGCCAGAGAGGCGGTTCGTTACGGTAAATCGGAATTGCCTAGTGAAGTTCGTGAGTCCACAGCATTTTTTGCGGATATAATGGGTTTTACTTCACTATCGGAGACGATGGAACCGCCCAGTATCCTGGATCTTCTCAATACCTCTCTAAGTGTGATCGCTAAAACGATTACCGTAGAAGGAGGCACCATCGACAAGTTTATGGGAGATGCGGTTTTTTCTCTCTTTGATAGTCCGCTGCGTGCCATCATCGCCGCCGTAAAAATTCAGAATGCTTTTGAAAGAATCAATGAATTTCGTGAGATCAATAGCGAGCCTCCTATCTTTTTGCGAATCGGTATCCATACAGGTACTATATTGATTGGAAATATTGGCACCAATGAGCGAATGGAGTGGACCGCCATTGGCGATGTGATTAATACAGCACGCCGTATCCAGGAGAACGGAGAAAAGGAGAATGTATTAATCAGCGAGGACACCTACAAACGGGTGAAAGAACAGGTAGAGGTCAAGGACTCCTTTCAATTAACCATGAAAGGAAAAAGCCATGAGATGCTGGTTCACTATGTGCGTAGCGTCCGTTTTCAGGATAAGAATGATAAAACGAAGGAACAGCTCATCGAGATTAAAAATATAGCTTCGTAAACTATTTGTCGGGAAATATTTTTTGCCAATAATTCAGCTCCTCATCGGAGAAGGCGATCTCCTCCTCTTCACCAGGCATAAGAAGGCTTTGGTTTAGGCTTTGTGCAGCCCTTTCCAGGATTGCCGCAAACTCTTCACTATTCATCTGTTGAACCCCATACGGTTTCGTCTGTCTCAGGATGAGTTTATCCGATGTGATTACAAGGATGTGTTTGGGTGTTGTTGATTCGCGTACATACTGCTTGATAAGGGCGTCAGCGGATAGCTCGTGAGTATAAAAGACCTGGCAATGGCGTACGGTTTCCTGGCGTAGATCTAACCCCTGCTCTTTTTTGCCATCCATCATCACGATAAACCTGGAGGTGAGGCGTAGGTTGGAGGGGATTTTTTTGGATAAAACCTGATCCGCATAGTCGTTGAGAGTGCGAATCAGGCCTGATCCTCCCAGGGAAAGCTTCCCCTGAAACATAAATTCTGCCAGGGAAGGAATTTTGTAGATAACATTAAAGCCATCTACCAGTCCTACCATGGTTAGCGTAGATCTCCTACAAACTGCTCAATGAGATCCATCGCGATCTTGATTTTATCATAATTGGTGGCATAGGCAGCACGGACATTCTGGTAGTTGGTGATTCCAAAAACGTTGCCTGGCACTACTGCCACCTTTTTTTCAAAAAGAAGCCTCTCCGCGAAAACTTCTGGACTCAAACCGGTGGACGATATATTCGGAAAAACATAAAATGCTCCACCAGGGGCATGGCACTGTAATCCGATTTCATTGAATCTACGGGTGATGAGGTTGCGCCGGCGCAGATACTCATCTACCATCCTTTTTTTGTCCTCTTCAGCGTTTTTTAAAGCCTCAATGGCAGCAATCTGTCCTAAAATGGGAGCGCATAAAGCGGTGTATTGATGAATCTTCATCATGATCTCAATGGCCTCTTTATTTGCGCACACATAACCGATACGCCAGCCAGTCATGGCATAGGACTTAGAAAACCCATTCAGAAAGATGATCTGGTCTTGGATATCCGTGATGGAAGCAATAGAGCGCGGAGCCTGATCATAAATCAATTCTGAGTAGATTTCATCAGTAATTACAAAAAAACCGTGCTGCTTGGCCAGTTTTGCGATTTTTTCAAGCTCTTCCCAGGGGATAACAGCCCCGGTCGGGTTGTTGGGAGAGTTGAGTAGAATAGCTTTTGTTTTTTGGGTGATCACCCTTTCCACATCGGAAGCTTTCAACTGAAATTCATTCTCCATCGTGGTAATGACTGGAACTGGTACGCCATAAAGCAGTTGAATATTCGGGTGGTAGCTTACGTAGGATGGTTCGGGAACGATGATTTCATCTCCAGGATTGATGATGGCGCGTAGTGCCAAATCCAGGGCTTCGCTCACCCCAAAGGTGATGATGATCTCATTTTCCGGATGAAAGGTGACTGAGAATCTTTTTTCCAGATAAGCGCTAATAGCCTGGCGTAACTCCAGCATACCAAAGTTGGATGTGTACTGCGTTTTTCCATTTTGCAGCGCCTGGATACCTGCATCGATAATTTTTTTGGGGGTGACAAAGTCGGGTTCGCCAACACCCAGTGAGATGCAGTCAGGCATTTGTGCAATGATATCAAAGAATTTTCTGATACCTGACGGCGAGATATTGAGCGCAGTTTGTGATAACTGCATGGTTTTCTTTTCGAGTATTGAAGTAGTCATTGTAGTAACCTTTCGTTTCAGATGGCATCTATCCATTCGGATAATTCATAGCGAGTCCAGATACCGTGGATCCAGTAAACATCTTGCTCAATTTCTAACCGGATCTCTTCTGCACTCTCCCCAATAAAGATCGCGAAGATTTTTTTCAGATCGCGGGTAGGCCCCGCCTTCTCCAACACTCCTCGTGATTTGAGGGCGCGCAGATGCTCCAGATGAGCCTGGCGCACAGGCTCACGCTTCACCTCCACATCGTCGCAATAATCACCGAACATGATAAATTTCTTCATCCGAAAACTCCCAGGTTAGTCTTCCAGAAATTCTCGGTGCAGGGCGTTGATGGCATTCTGCGCATCATCTGCTTTGACGACAAAGCTGATCGAAAGTTCAGAAGCACCCTGGCTAATCAGCACAATGTTGATCTTGTTATTTCCCATACAGGAGAAGATCTTACCTGCAACTCCAATATGGTTTTGCATTCCATGGCCGATGATGGAGATCGAAGTCAAATTCTGCATCAGGGATACATCCCCGATTTTATGCAATTCGTGAACGAGGTTATCGAGGGTAGCTTTATCCGTATTGGAAACGGTAATAGAAACGGAAACCTCGGAGGTTGCCATCAGGTCGATGGAAACCCCATTCCGGAAAAATATTTCACCCATTTTGTAAATAAATCCAGGTGCTTCGTTCATGCGGTCTGACTGGATGGAGATAATGGCGATATCAGATTTCTGGGTAAGGGCTTTACCTATGCCGCGATGGGATGGTTTTTTCTCTTGATCAACCAGAGTGCCCTCGCCACCGGGATTTAAAACATTTTTTACCAGAATAGGGATCTGTTTGCGGATACAGGGAGCCATAGTTCGAGGATGAATCGCTTCTGTTCCAAAAAAGGTCAGTTCAGCCGCCTCCTGGTAAGAGATATGAGGTACAACATGAGCGTTTGCAACCTTGCGTGGATCCGTCGAGAATATACCGTCCACCTCCTTCCAGATTTCGAGACCCTGGGCTCCTGACCCTGCCGCGGCAAGGGAGGCTGTAAAATCTGTATAACCGCGGCCGATTTTTTCTACGATTCCCCCTGGAATGCGGCCAATATAACCTGTCAGTATCAAGATTGGTTTGGAAACTGCGCTTTGAACCATTAAGGCGCCAAGCCGTTTCTCCAGCTCCTGAAAAAAGGCATTATCCGCATCCTGCCAGCTTTCGTCCATAATCTGGTTGAGGTTTAAGAAGAGGGCTGTATCTTTTTTCGCTTTATCATTGACAACGGATGTCAGGATGCGAGCTGATAGGATTTCACCTACGGCAATCACCCTATCCCGGGAACGGATGCTCACCTCTTCAATTTCGACCAGAGCCTCTAGAAAATTGCTCAGGGATTGCATCTCCTCTTGGATGTAAAGGAGGAGTTCATCCTTGATCTTCTGATCTTTGATAGTTTCCTGTATGATTTTTTGATGAAATTGTTTGATACCTTCGGTCTCCTCTTGAATGCCCTGGCGGTTACCTTGGGTTGCGTAATCCAGGCATAACAAAAGACGGCTGGTGGTGCCCTCTTTTTTTGTGGTACCGCTCATGGCGGAGACGCATACTGCGATTGGGGTACTTTGTTGGGATTTGATGATGATATCGGAAACTTTACCGAGTCGCTCAGACGTACCAACGGAGGTTCCACCGAATTTGAGAACTTTAGCGATTTTGGCTGCATTAGCTGGCATGTTAATCCTCGTGACAATGATTCTGGATAAAAATAGATGAGCTCCCGCTCTCTCTGTCCAGGTGAGATAAAATGTAGAGACATAGCTGAAGCGGCCTAAGATTTCGTAAATATAGAAATAATAGAAAAATAAAAAAATGATTGCTCCTAAAGCGGGAGTTACTGTTGGTTTGGGTAGCCGAATTCTCCGGACTCTCTGTCTTGCCAGGAAGCGTATATGCCAGAAAAAAACGATGGAATTTTTTTTATCTCAGTGCTTTCGCGGCGTCAGGAGGTTTCATTTCCCCGTGCGTGGTGGAAAAAGATCTGGGGTAAACCGAATCAAGGGATCATTTCTGAAAAGATTTCCCTTTGCCGTTTAGCTATGTACCGATCCCAGGGGTTGCTGCCCGGAAAACGAATCTTCTCGCCAATCATTCCAATGGATGGTCAGCGCGGCATGACCATTGGACCTTTGCTCTATAAAGGGCATATTGCATGGGAGAATCGATGGTCTCTGGAGGCTTTTCCTGAATTTTGTCGGAGAGTCTACCAAATGGAAAAGCGCCTGAATCGGAATCATATTGCATACAATCTGAATCCTGGCTATCTGCATAAGGATGGGGTATTCCTGGCTAGCCGTTTTCGTGATTTTCATAAAATCTATATTGGACAGGGGATATATCTCTCCTGGCAAATGCAATTTATTGGCAAGAACACGAAAATGCTGGCATGGTCTTTTCCGGAATACGGGAAAACCGATTTTATCCTTTTTTTTGAACAGTTGCGCGGTAAATTCCAGACGAATAAAGGGACTTTGAAGCGGGAGTGAAAGAGTTTTTTACTGGGCTCCGTCGGAATAATCCGGAGCCCAGATAGGAGCTGTGGGTCTATTTAGATCTGCGGTCCAAAGGCGGTAAAATCGAATTCATCCCCTTTGAGAACATATTGCTTGAAGTTGTCTACAAACATCTTCGCCAGTTTTTGGCGCTGCTTTTCATAGGCATCTTTATCGCTCCATGACTCCCATGGGTGCAGAACATCTTTGCCATAATTACGCAGGCGATTGGGAATCTGCAGATTCAGAACCTTGTCATGGGTAAAGTCGTTATGATCCAGAGAGCCGTCAAAGATACCATCAATAATGGATCTGGTTAGCTTGATCTTCATGCGGGCGCCCACTCCATAAGGACCGCCTGCCCATCCTGTGTTGACAAGGTAGGCTTTAGTCTTGTGCTGCTTCATTTTTTCTCCGAGAAGCTTGGCATAGCGGGTAGGGTGCAGCGGCATGAAGGCGGCTCCGAAACAGGCGGAGAATGTCGCCTGGGGTTCATTTACGCCACGCTCTGTGCCGGCAACCTTGGCTGTATAGCCAGATAAAAAGTGGTACATCGCCTGCTCAGGGCTCAGTTTGGCCACGGGAGGTAGAACACCAAAGGCGTCCGCAGTCAAAAAGATGATATTTTCTGGATGGTTGCCGATTCCCTCTTCTACGCGGTTGGCAATATGAAAGATAGGATAGCTGACTCGGGTATTCTCTGTTTTAGCTTTGGAGGCATAATCCACCATACCATCAGGCTGAATAACAACATTCTCGATCAGAGCATCCCTTTTAATCGCAGCGTATATCTCTGGCTCATCCTCTTTCATGAGGTTGATAACCTTGGCATAGCAGCCACCTTCCAGGTTCCAGATTCCTTCGTTGTCCCAGCCATGCTCATCATCTCCGATAAGTGGACGTTTCGGATCTGTGGAAAGAGTTGTTTTCCCTGTGCCGGATAGGCCAAAAAAGAGGGCAACATCCTTTTTTTCTTGACCCATATTCGCGGAGCAGTGCATGGAAAGGATATTCTGCAGAGGTTTATAATAGTTCATCACAGAAAAAATACCTTTTTTGATCTCACCACCATACCAGGTGCCACCGATAATGGCAATTTTTTTGGCAAGATGAAAAATGACAAATACATCGGAGTTCAAACCATGGTGCTTGTAATCCGCGTTGCTAATGCCTGATGCGGCAATGATCGTAAACTCAGGCTTGAATTCCTTTAGATCTGCCTGGCTGGGGCGGATAAACATATTGGTGCTGAAATGGTGCTGCCATGCTGTTTCAGAGACCACTCTTAGATTTAACCGCGTGGACTTGCGGGCACCTGCATATCCATCAAAAACATAAAGGGCTTTATTGCTAAGATAGGCAACGGATTTTTCATAAAGTTCATTAAAAACGGCTTCGCTGGTAGGCTGGTTGATATTTCCCCACCACAATTCATCTTTGCTGCTGGGTTCTTCGACAAAGTACTTATCTTTGGGTGAGCGACCGGTAAAAATGCCTGTGTCTACGGACATGGCACCCTGGCTTGTGAGTGTGGTCTCATTTTTCTTTTGCTCGTGGGCAAAGATCTCGTCGTAGCTGAGGTTACGGTAAATTTCTTTGGTGTTTTGAATACCCAGATAATTTAGCATGAAAAAGCTCCTTCATATTTTTTTATGGTTTTGTGTATTGATGTGTGTACCAAGATAGTTCCTGTTTGCATTTTGGTCAAAAGACATTCGTATGATCAGTTTGAACCTGTAGATAAAAAATACTATAAAAAGTGGAAAATGAAAAAGGGCGTCAAACTTTTTTTATGATTTTGTTCGAGTATTGTTTTTTTTCCAATAAAAATAACAATCTGGTTTTTTAAACGATCCTTGTGTATATAAAACTGCGAAAAATAGAGTGATGATTCTTGATTTATACATAGAAAAAATTGATGTTCCCGGTAGAAAATGAGAATTGTAATTTCTTTGCATCCAATACTTCTCATCCGGGGCGCAGCCTGTAGGAGAGCCATTTTTTTCGGAATCATGATTCTCTGGTTCCTTACTATAGATAAAAAAGTTTGAGGGGTTTTTATAGTGAATATTGAGGAATTTTACCAGTTGATGAGAAACACAGATGCGGCTCTTGTGTATCTGTCCACGAAGGAGTGCAATGTCTGTAAATCCTTACGCCCTAAGATAGAGGGAATGATCCAGGGCCATTTCCCCCGGATTACTTTTCTCTATATCGATTGTGATGAGGAGAAGGAGCTGGCGGCTCAATTAACTGTTTTTGCCGTTCCTACGATTTTACTTTTTTTTGACGGAAGAGAGAGTATCCGCAAATCCCGTTTTTTGGGAGTAGATGAGCTTCGCCAGGAGATAGCACGTATTTATGATCTGATGTTTTCCTGAATCGAGGTGTGCATGAAGAGGTTATTGGAACAGAGTTTACGCGAACTGGTTGCCTGCAATAGTGTTAGCAGTACCCAGGAGCATTTGGATCAGAGCAATCGCAACATGATTGATCTGTTGGCTCAATGGTTTTCTGAGCTAGGGTGGCGGATCCAAATTCTGGAGAGTCCCTCTGCGACCTCTGTGAAAAAATGGAATTTGCTGGCAAGCATCGGGCCTGAAGAGGCTGATCAGCCCTTTCTGTTTCACGGCCATACAGATACGGTTCCCGCCCAGACGAATGCCTGGAAGGACGACCCCTGGCGGCTGCGGATTCAGGATGGCCGCTGGGTAGGGCTGGGCAGCGCGGATATGAAGGGCTTTTTTGCTGCCTTGCGAGTATCGAGCAAGCAGCTTGGTCTGCCCTTACGCCATCTCAAGCGGCGCATCACACTCGTAGCAAGCGCGGATGAGGAGACCACCATGAATGGGATGCGCTCTCTGCTGCATCATTCCGCTTTGGTTGGATCCTTTGGCGTTGTCGTGGGTGAACCCGACCCAGCTGATTCCTGTGGCAGCCCATAAGTGCATCTACATGGGTAAGGTTGTATTTCAGGGGCGCAGCGGTCATGCCAGCGATCCAGCCAATGGGCAAAGCGCTCTTCACGCGGCTCTGGATTGGGCAGGTATGCTGCAAGATTGGTATCGCCTTCAAAAGGAGAGCTATATTGACCCAGGTTTTTCAGTGCCAATGCCCACTCTCAATATTGGCGAGATCCGGGGAGGGGATGCCCCCAATAAAATTTGTGATCTATGCGAGTTGACCTTTGATTACCGCACATTACCTGCCCAGGAACAGGAAGAGCTGTTTCGCTTTCTGGAAACCTCCTTGCCGATCATTCGCGCCAAATACCAGGTTGGATCAGATTGGCGCCACCTTTTTTCCGGATTGCCTCCGCTGCGCCCGATGCCTGACCAGGCGTTGCATCTTTATCTGGAACAGCTAACTGGCCAGAGCTGTCAGGCTGTGAATTATGGAACGGAGGCACCGTTTTACCAGAAAATGGGAATTCCTGCTTTTATCCTGGGGCCAGGAGGGATCACTCAGGCTCATAGTCCCGAAGAGTCGATAGACCCGGCAGAGCTGGAGCTGGCTGTCTCATACTACGGCCAGATGATTTTGGATCACTGTGTTTTGTAAACAAGGGGAGGCCTCTCCGTCTGCACTATCATCCCGGTAGTCGAAATTTTTTCCTGTCTGCTATAGGGCTTCTTGATCCTTTTTAGTGGGCAGTAAAATTCGCCACAGGGCAGTTTTTGCAGTTGCGTTTTTGGGGGTTTATTGCTCTTTTGGTATTAAAATGAGAGTAGGTCTCATAATGAGGATTGTATGAAAACAGGCGCATCCTCGCAGTTAAAATCTTTGGATCAACTGCGTTTCGGCGATGAGTATGAGATTATCTCCCTGAATGGCAGCGGGGAGATTAAAAAAAGGCTGCTTGATATGGGGTTTATTCCAGGAGCCAGGGGTGTTCGTTTACGGCATGCCCTTTTTTATGATCCTATCGAAATTCAGATTGGACAGTATAAGGTTTCGCTGCGTCAAAAAGAGGCAAGAAATATCCTCGTATTGCCTCTGGGATCCCCCTCTCTGTCAACTCCCGACGCTCCAGAAACTTTCGAGTTTAATGACAATGCGCCTAAACGCCGACGCCGAATGGGCAAATCAAGATTTTCGAAATTTTTTGATCCGCAGGAAAAATCTGTCCGAAATTTTAAAGAGAGATTAGGCAGAAGAGAGGATCATGATGAATCTGTGATCCGGGTGGCAGTGGCTGGAAATCCAAACACAGGCAAGAGTACTCTGTTTAACGCTTTGACGGGCTCTCATGTCCATGTCGGCAATTATGCCGGTGTTACGGTTGAGACCAAAAAATCACGTATTGCTTTCCGCGATTTTATCATAGAATTTATTGATCTGCCCGGTATCTATAGCCTTTCGGCCTATTCCTTTGAAGAGGTGGTGGGCCGAGATTTTATTCTTTTGCAAAAACCCGAAGTGGTGTTGGATGTCATTGACGCAACCAACCTTGAAAGAAATTTTTATCTTTGTTTGCAGTTTCAGGAGCTGGGAGTGCCTGTCATCGGCGCCTTGAATATGATGGACGCTGCAGAGAAGAAGGGGATCTCCATAGATACTGATCTGCTGGGCAACCTGCTGCATATTCCCTTTGTGAAAACTTCTGCTCTGCGTAAGGAGGGGTTGGATCTCTTGCTGGAGCGGATTATCGAAGTGGCCGTACAGAATCGCGAGATCAAGAAAAGAGCCGTGGCCAGCAGCCGATCCCAGGCCGCTCTGACAGAGCCGCGAGGACGCCATTGCAACTATGGTCATGATATTGAAACTGCTCACGAAAATATCATTGCTGAACTTAGTCGCGACCCTCTGTTTGCCGAACAGTTCTCCTTGCACTGGGTCGCAATTAAACTGTTGGAGAATGATAAGGACGCATATCAAAAGGTAGAAGCGAACCATCGCTTTTCCCGGGATGTGCTGCAATTGGTTAGCAGGGTTCGAGCTCGCCTGGAGAAGATGTATGGTATGGATTCCACAACACTTGTGGCGCAGCAGCGTTACGGATTTATCCGCGGCGCTCTACGGGAGGCTGTTGTTTCTCCTGAGCCGGATGAGGCTAACGATTTCACAGAGAAAGTGGATCGTTGGCTGCTGCACCAGAAATTTGGACTGCTTTTCTTTTTTGGTATCATGTTTCTGGTGTACAATATCACTTTTTTGATTGGCGACTTCCTGGCTGGATTTATAGATACTTTTTTTGGCTGGTTAGCCCGTCATGCATCTACCGCGCTTGGCGAGGGGATTCTGAAGGATTTTATTGTAGATGGTATGATTGGTGGAGTCGGGGGGGTAATTGTTTTTCTTCCGGTGATTTTACTGCTATTTGCGTTTCTCTCTTTCCTGGAGGATACAGGCTATATGGCCAGGGCCGCCTTTGTGATGGATAAAGTGATGCACAAGTTTGGTCTGCATGGCCGCAGTTTTATTCCCATGATGATTAGTACGGGATGCGCAGTACCAGCAGTCCTTGCCACCAGAACTCTGGCAAACCATCGCGATCGTGTGGTCACTGCGATTGTGCTACCGATGATGATGTGTTCTGCGAAAACCCCTGTGGTCGCCATGTTGATGGCTGGTTTTTTTGGACCCTATTCAGGTCTTATGTTCTGGCTATTGTGGCTTTCTGCCTGGCTGGTAGCCCTTATTTCTGCGCGCCTGCTTAGCCGTGTAATGTTTAAAGGAAACACTACTCCTTTTGTTATGGAATTACCGCCCTATCGTATGCCGACCGCCAGTGGTATCATCCGTCACATGTGGGATAAGGCGATCGGCTACTTACGTAAAGCAGCAACAGTCATATTGGCCGCCTCGGTAATCACCTGGATACTGTTTCATATTCCGCAGAAAACGGGCGGAACGTATGACCAGGAGATTGTGGCCTTAACAAAGCAGCAATTGAACGCTCAAAGTCAAAAAGATATTTCTAATAAAATCAAGGAGTTGGAGTTCGCGCGCAACCAGGAAAACATCAGATATAGTTATGGTGGACGTTTAGGGGTGTGGATGCAGCCATTCTTTGCCCCGCTGGGAATGGATTGGAAAATGGTTGTTGCGCTGCTGGCCGCCATGCCGGCCAAGGAGATTGTCATCTCCACCTTTGGCGTTCTCTATGGCGTCGAAGGCGAGCCGGATTCGGGTGATGGTAATTTGTCCATCATTCGGGCCATGCGGCATGATCAGGTTTATAATCCCGCGATTGTATTTGCTTTTGCGATATTTTTACTGCTTTATATTCCCTGTCTGGCTACCTTGGCAGTGATAAAAAAAGAGTTTGACGGCTGGCGTTGGGTACTCTTTACGCAAATTTTTTCATTTTTAACTGCTTATGCCATAGCCTGGATCAGTTATCAGATTGGTCTCTTCTTTCTGGCTTAATCGATGAACTTAAGAATCTATTTTTTGCTCATAGGTTTTCTTGTGTTTGCAGGGTGTCAATCGATTCCCAGGCAAAAACCGATCCATGCAGAGTCCGGCGCCATCGGTATCGAGTTGGTGAATAGGTTTCCGATACGGTTGTTTTCGCGAACCCCGGATATCGTTTATTTTGCGAGGCTGGAATCGTCCCAATCCTGGAGGAGTGATCAGGTATATGCAACGAACCATAAAGATGGAGCCTATCTTTTTCTGATGAATGCCGCTTTGGGGGCTGGTACGCTCCGGTAGCCAGCCTGAAATCAGAGCAAGAGTATAAATGGGTCTATACTAAAGGCATTTTGGTTTTCGGATATCGCAAGGCAATGCCAGCGATGTCGATGCACCCTTTAGCCAGTATAAAACCCGAGAACCAAAGTGTTTCGAGTTTATCGAAGCATCGATGCTTATTGGTATAAAAAGGAGGAACAACAACTTCTCCGTTATATCGGGACAGAGCTCTTCTCTTCCACCGGTATCCAGAATCGAACCAATAGTAGGGATGCGAGGGCTATGATAGCCATGATCCCGAACAGATTGTGGACACCCATCGCTTCATAGATGGCTCCTCCCATCAACGATCCTATGATCATCCCGCCCCTGCGGACAAAGGCGTCAAAGGCTGTTTGCGAGCTTGTGCGGGCGTGCGGATTGATGATCCGGCCAATATAATAGACAGCGCCAAAATAAGATCCGGAGAAAGCAAGGGCATGGGTTGTCTGCACGATAAAGATTGCCCACAGGGGAAGCTGGAAGAAATATAACGTTAATCGAAATATTGTAGCCGCGATACCGATAAGGATAAAGGCGCGTATGGAGAATCTCTCAATGAATCGAGTGCTCTGCCGCAATATAAAAAATTCTAGCAGCACACCGCTGCCCCAGGCCAAGGCTGCTGTTCTGGCGCTGCCGCCGCTCTCTGTAATATAGATGCTTACATAGTTGTCAATACTGGAAAAGGCAATCTGCTGCAGGATTAGTGCCAGCGCGAGCCGGGCTAGCAGGGGGTGGCGCAGACCATGCCAGATCGCGCGCAGGTTTGTGCCTTTGAACTCAGCGCGGATTGGCGGCAGCAGGGGTAGCATCGCAGCGCACCCTAACAAGGCACCCGCGTGAAAAAAGAGGAAAAGCGAAATATTTTCAGGAGGAATGATGGCAGAGATAAACAGGTTCGCGAATAGAAACCCGAGGGTGCCATAGGAGCGGATGTCGCCAAATTGTTTAAAGCTATCGGTTCCGTAGTAGTGAAGGAGGCTGGAGTTCATGATAGAGATGATGGGAACTGAGAAGAAAGAGAAGATGGCGATAAGTAGAAAGAGTCCCCAAAAAGAGGCGATAAAATAGAGAGAGATCAGGCTAATAGCAGAGGCGGTAAGAAGCACAAAAAGGATCGAGCGGAAGCGGCGCAGCAGATCGATGATGATTCCCAGAAAGTTCATGGATATGATAGAACCAATTGGCGCAACAGCGGTCAGTAGAGCTATTTCATAACCGTTAAAATGGTGGATCTTCTGGTACCAGATTGTTAAAACCGGGGCGGTCGTACCAAGACCAAGATAATAGAAAAAATGAAATGCCTTAAGGAAAAATGTTACCTTTTGATTGTCTGTGTGCATTGCAGGAAAAACTATTCAAGGAGTTGAAGCAGCTCTTCATAGCTGTACACATACAGATCTGGCATGGTTTCTGCGGTTTTTTGAGCGCTGTCGGTTAGCCCGGTTGTGACCATGATGATCGTTCGTTTGATCTTTTCGGTGTGCATATAGTCGGCCAGGTTCCTCAGCTCGATATCGCCAAGTTTCGTCTCTTTCCAGCGGCGTATGACAAGGAGAACCTGATCGCCAGAATTTTTTTCCTTGCAAAGCAGGTCAATCCCGTCCTGTTCCCGGTAGGTGGAGAGCCTGGACGATACGGAGAGATCGATTTTTTTTGCGAGGTGGTAGGCCTTTCTCTCAAAGTCATTGAAGGGCATGGTTAGCAACTGGTCAAAGGAGGCGCTGGCTGCGCTGGAAGTAGATTTGCCTTTTTTCCCTGCACCTGAAGGGGAGCTGGCTTTGGGAGTGACGGTCGGGGTTTCAGCGATTGCACTGTTATAAACAGCCTGAAGGTTAAAACGTTTTTTACTGGCAAGTCCTGACAGCTTGAATAGGTGGAATTGTTTGCCCTGATCGTTTTCCCAGGAGGAAACTACCTGCTGTAGATCCCTTTCCGCAGTTTCATCGCCGTTATGCATGTACTCAATATCTTTGAGGGCGCTGGCTGTGTCGCCGTAGGTTGGGTCGAAGTACTCAACCATGGTGAGATAGGCTGATCCAAAGGTCCAGTCGTGCAGATGGATAAAAAGCATGGCCAGATCATAAAGAACCGGTGTAAGCTGATCTCCGAGTTTGTTCTGTTTGCTAAAACGCTTGAGTTCTTCGAGAATGCGGATCGCCTCCAGAGTGCGTTGTCCCTTGTGCAATAGAAAGGCGGTTGTTCGCTTCACAAAAAAGTAGAGGTAGGGCGATGCCTGGTCATCGAGAATGTCCCGCATGATTTTCAAGGAATCGGAGTATTTTTTATTGATGAGTAGTTGAATCGCATAGAGCATACGCGCCAGCCTTGAGTCTGAATTTGCCTTTACAGCTCTGCCTAAGAGCTGCTCTGCTTCGCTATGCTCTTCAAGGCGATTTTTGCAGACGCCAAGGGCAAGCAGGGCTTCAAAATCGCGCTTCTCCCGGTCTATGTATTTGCTAAGGTACTCATTCGCTATGGAAAATTCCCCCTGACCCAGAGCCATAAAACCGAGTTGAAAAAGCGCTAATTTGTTGCCCGGATCGTATTCTAAAATTTCAAGGTAATTTAAAAAAGCGGGCTCATTCAATCCCGCTTCTGTGTTGAGGGCGGCCAATTTGCTAAGAACGTCAGCGCGTTCCACCTCATTGTTGTATCGGTTGATTGATACGATATCCTGGAGATGCTTGCGCGCCAGGTCGTGATTTCCTTGCATGGCATAGATGAGTGCCAGATAGTACCTTGAGTTGACATCACTGGGGTTTTTATCAATAGCGTGCAGGAATTCGCGCTGCGCCTGTTCATAATTCTTACCTTTTAGAAACTCAAAACCGCGCTTATGGGGACTGAATTTCGGCAATATGAGAAAAAAAAAGGTGATAAGGACAATAAGTATCGCTAACACCGCGAGGATAATAATTGCCATGAATGGTTGCCTGACTCCAGTTTGTGCTTCTTGGAAAAATGCGATTGCAGAAATAGCAAGTGAAAAACAATTGAGTTGCGTTTTTGTAAATAAGCCTATAGGATATTTATCGTAAGAACAGGGCTTAACGATAATAAAATGTCTATGCAGGGGATGAAGATTATGGAGTCTGTTTTTTCATTGCAGAACTGGAACCAGAAACTGGAAAAGTGGGGGCTTTTTTTTCCAGCTACGCCAAAACCGCTGGCATCCTATGTGCCTTACGTGATCAGCGGCGATCTGATTTATACTTCAGGCGCTCTACCATTGCGGGATGGAAAGCTGGTAGCTGTCGGTTTTTTGGGTCAGGAGTACGAAGAGGATCTTAACGTGGAGGTTGGGCAGCAGGCGGCGAGATGGGCCGTACTTAACGCTTTAGCTGCTGTCGTGGCTGCGCTTTCTGGCTTCACGCCCCAACGGCACCTGGATAGAATTGTGCAGCTAACTGGATATGTGCAGAGTCGCAGCTCTTTTCACGAACAGCACCTGGTCATGAATGGCGCTTCGGATCTATTGGTCGAGCTATTGGGTGAAGCGGGTCGCCATACCAGGATCGCAATTGGAACAAGTTCCTTGCCGCTAGAAGCGCCCGTAGAGATTAGCCTGATCGCGCAAATGCGGACTTTGATACAGGGATAGGATGGCTGAATGATGATACGTTTTCCCCTTTTACTCATTCGAGTTCTGATCCGTCTAGGCAAAGATATCTCGTCATGGCTGCTGGATCATGGACAAAATCTATGGCAGGAGTTTCAAAAAAAGGATAGAATGAATCAGTTGTATCTGGTTGGTGCGCTGATGTTTTTTTTGTTTTTGGCATTTCCTCTGGTGAGCTACCGGATTTTTAATGAAACTCACTACATTCGGCATCCCCATTTTTATCTGGCCCCTTTTGCCATATTCGCCGTAGGGATTGGCGCTTGGCTTGAATGGCGTTACGAACGCTGGCTGCGCGTAGCAGGGTATTTGATTTTCCTTTTTCTTTTTTTGACCTCCCTGTTTATACCGCTTTTTTTAGCTGATACATTAAAAGGTTACAGTTTTTACTTCGGTTACTGGCTTTTGATCCCCGCCTTCCTGATATTATCCGGAGGTGCGCTGCTTGATGTGACGCGGCGGTGAAATGCTGGTGTTTAGGGTTTGATTCCGATTGCCGATATATACCACAGGTTAGCAAAATAATGTTGATATACTGTTTTTAATGGATTTTGTACCAAAAGGACGTTGGTATACTGCGAAGAAAGTGCTTTTCGCACTTTCTGGTGCTTCGACCTTGCTCAGCACAAGCTTCGTTATCCTTGCTGCCGAATTTTCATTGAAATTCGGCATGTCCCCGCAAAACCTTTCCAAGGCTTTTGCGGGGACAGACATGGTTTCCCGGGGCGATGCCGCGCAGCGTGCGTATCGCTTCCGAATTATAAAATACAAAAAGGAAGCGATGCCATGGAGCCGGATTTTTGACATCCCGACTACAGGATGTAGGAGGTGCAGCTGTGACAGGAGGTCATATAAAGCTGCCCTGTCAAATCCGGGTCGATTTTTTGCCGTCCTGGCAAAATCGACACTCGAGCAATCCTGCTCTTCGCACTCCTCACTTCGTGTGAGTCGAAAAACCAATTTCTTTTCGGTATAATACCACGACCTGGCATTACCCGACGCAAGGCAATGCCATGCAGTCAGGGTATCCTGCAACTGTCAATGCGATGTGCACGGATGCACGAGTGTCGCGGGTGACAGGAAGTCACAGGAGCGACCGACGTCCACGGATGGACTAGTGTCAGCGACTCCACGGATGGAGAAGAGCTGACCCAAGGTCGATAAGGACGCGGTTATGGCGGCT
>DYNZ01000149.1 GCA_020720805.1 Leptospira biflexa
ACCATTTTGGGGGGGAGATTCGGTTTTTTTTAGGGTCGACAATTTATCTTGATTAAATAGCAACAACAAGAATCGTATTCCTCTGAAAGTGGCTCTAAGCCTAGATTTCTTTGTTTTTATGGAATTTGGAGAAATGGCCTTTTGAGGGGGATTTTAGACATTCGAAGAGGGGTTTTTGATTTTTGGGGTGGTTTTTGAGAGGAAGAATTTGGAGAGGGTCGTTTTTGGAAGGCGTCGCTCTTTGCAAGAGAGGAGATTTTGACCACTGAAAAACTGTGTTATCTCAAAAATAGGGGAAAAATGAGAAAGAAGTGGTCAATTTTTGGGATATTTGCTGGATTTTTTATAAAAAATAGAGAAAAAAGCAAAGGACAGGGGATCTCTTTAGGTCTTTTTTTTGACCTTTTTTGGAGTCTATGAGATTGAGGTTTTGGGTTTAGGGGGTTTTGACCCCACTGAACTCAGGGGGAAGGGCCGTGATCTTGTTGTCTGTTTCTGAAATATCTTCTGAGTTTATCAAGGTAGCTGTAGTTTTCATCTACCATAGGTTGATGACATTCCCTGCAAAGCTCTGGTTTTTCTTCTTTTGGGGTGCCATCTTCGTTAAGTCTTTCTGCGGCTTCTGCTGCTGCTTTTTCAAGCTTAAGAAGCTTTATTTCTTTCCGAACCTTCTTGAAATACCCTCCGTATCCGATGGTTCTCCTGCCTCTAAGACCGTAATGAAGATCTTTGAAAGCTTCCTTGTCAACGACTGGGTTTCCATTTTTATCTTTAGAAATATAAGAAGAAGGTTTTGTTGCGTACTTGGCGACTTCCGCAATGATAGCCTCTAATTTTCCTTCTCCCGTATCCTTAATGGCTCGGATATCAACCTGAGTAATAGAGGGATCTCTCTTAGCTTCTTGCCAGAGTTTGAGCCACTTTTCATGGGTGATGTAGAGAGGGCTGTTTTTATGGAAGTACTCAGGAGAGACCATTAACAATATATGGAAATGAGGATGATAATCCTTACGGTCGTGGTTTTTTGTAATTTCTAGAGCTTTAAACCAAGATCGGTTCATTTCCTTGACGACTTTGCGTTTTATGAGCCTTTCAAAGGCTTTCATGTGAGCATCGATTTCCCTTCCGATGAAATCTCCCGTGATATTGGGAGCCGTTAAAGTCAGGAGAAGTGGGGTGTCCTCTGTAAATTTTTCGAGATGGGCTTTGGCAAGTTCATAGACTTCGTTTCTGACTTTGCTTGCTTTTATGGGTTGGCACATAGGGCAAAGGCGGCAGTGGCAGAAGTTAGCGCGTTTGAGTTTTTTTCCATGATCAAGGATTATGCAGGCCTTAAATCCAAGATTCTTGCCACATTCCCATATCCTTGGGGCGTATTTTTCAAGTCCTGGAATCTGAGAACAGGCTTTGGCAACTGCCTTCGCCATAGTCTTGCGTTGGTCCCAATCCCTTAGTTTCCCTGACTTTTTGTAGTCATGGAGGAAGTCATTGAAGCCTTGCTCTTTTTGGTCTTGACTGCCTTGGTTTTTTTTCTTATTCTTCATTTATAAAGAGACCTTTGTATTGTTTGTTTTCTTCGCAGAAGCCAAAAAGTACAAAGGCTTTCTCTTTTTTACAACCCCCTTTTTTCATTCTCCCTTATATTTTTCTAGAATCTCGAAAAATTTGAAGAGCGCGTTTTTTAAAAAACCGGCACAAGAAAACGGAAAATTCGACTAGTCTCAGCGTTTTTGGTCAAGGTCGTGCCTGATAAAAAATCTTCTCGAGGTCATATGGTGGTCTAGGTCGCATGCGACTAAGCACCGTTGCCAGAGGCAACGTATAAGCGCGCTTGGTAATAAATTCCCAAGACATCCTTTGCTTTCTTTCGCTCGCTCGCTAATTTTCTCCATAATAAACTCCCCTTCATCCTGCTTCTCATAAAAAGCATGGAGCAAAGCGAACGAAAGTGTCCTGAAGAATTTCTAAAGGCGCATTTAACGTAATCGTGTCATGCGGTCCTGCCGACGGCAAAAAAATGTTTGACAAAAAAGAGCTGCTCATTATAAACTAGAAAGAAAACTAGTTAGGATATATAAGGATGCTTAGACAAAATTCTGTGGGGTCTTTTGAAGCAAAAACACACTTTTCACAACTTATTGAACGGGCAATGCATGGGGAAGAAATTTTCATTACCAGACGCGGAAAACCAGTTGCAAAGCTTGTTCCAGCAGATGCTAATCATGATTTAAAATCGGCACAAGATGCAGCAACACGTCTTCGTGCTCTCGCTAAAGAGATGCAGCTTGGTCCCTTCCATTGGGATGAATGGAAGGGTTATCGAGACATAGGGAGAGCTTCTTGACTATTTTCGTCCTCGATTGTTCTGTGACTGTCTCTTGGCTTATGCCAGATGAGTCTTTTGGCCTTAATCTGCTTGACCAAGTTACTGAACATGGAGCGATTGTTCCTTCACTCTGGTCATTGGAGGTCGGTAATGTCCTTCTTATCGCTGAACGAAAAAAGCGGATTACATTGGAGCAACGGCAAAAAGCCATCCATATTCTCGCCGAGCTTCCTATCGCCATTGATGCGATGACCTCTGATCATGCTTGGCTAGAAACAATGGAACTAGCAGAACGCTATAATTTGACACTATATGATGCCAGTTATTTAGAATTATCTCTTCGCCGTTCCTTGCCTCTTGCAACTTTCGATAACTCTCTTAAGCGAGCTGCCGAGCTAGCTGGCGTGTTAATTAAATTCTAGATAAATATTGATTTTTATCCTGTTCTCCCTGTTTTTTCACAACGCCCGTGGCCGTCAAACACGCGCGATATTTTTAAGAGCGCATAAGTGCGCATCCTGTGGATGAAGCCCTATTAGAGGAATATTTTTTAGGGTATTTTATAGAATACAAACAGAGAAGGAGCCTCTCTCATGAAAAAAGCTGAAGCTAAAAAGACCATGACTAAAGCAAGGTTGATCACTGAAGTTTCTAAAGAAACCGGTCTTTCTAAAGCGGATACGGCACATGCTCTTGAGGGGATGCTTCGATCTATTCAGAGAGAGCTTCACCAAGGACATAAGATCACAATTACGAGATTTGGAACCTTTAGGATTTTTCAACTCAAGGCAAGGGAAGGGTATAACCCACGAACAGGTGAAGCAATGAAAATTCCTGAGAGAAGGATCGTTAGATTCAGAGGAGGGGCAAAATTAAAGGAAGATATTGCGTAAGCATTTTGAAATAAAATGTGTAGAGGAGAGGGGCTTATGCTTCGTTCTCTTAAATGACCTTTCTCGTAAATATGCCTCTTAGGACTCCTATAGTTGCTCTTAAGGGAGAAAGGTGAGTAAAAATTATCTTTCGCGTCTGCAGGGCCCTTCTATGAGGCCTGAGGATAGATTTAAATTTCAACAATTGATTTTCTGAAAACTAAAATAGGGTTTCATCCGGAGGATGCGCACTTATGCACGATTTGCAATCGTGGCGTGCTTTACGGCCACGGGCGTTATGAAAAATGAGATTTTGCTTACGATTTTTTACCAAAGGTTGGTGATATCCCCCCTTAAAAACAGGGGGCCGTCGGCAGGACCGCGCAACACGATTTGCAATCGTGTTTAAGTGCGCCCTTAGAGACTCGCGCCGCTCGCCTTTCTCAATTTCGTAATTTCGAAGGGACTGACTCGCTCGCTTTGCTCGCAAATTATGGATGACGGTCTGAGTCAGATTTTGAAAAAATCCGGCGAAGCGCGCTTATACAAACTCTTCGAGTTTGTGCTCTTTGGTGCAAGCACCTCAGACCACAACACGAGATTGAGAAGATTTTTTGTCAGGCGCGACGACAAATGAAAACGCTGAGAGGAGGTGAAGGATGAGAGAGAATTTGTCATATGCTGGAATTTGAAGAAGGCACCGAAAATCGCCAAAGGCGTTAGGAGACAAATTTGAAAAATTTACCGACTACGCAAT
>DYNZ01000009.1 GCA_020720805.1 Leptospira biflexa
AACGTCCTTTTGGCACAAAGTCCATTGCAAACAGTAAATACTGGCTAAAGGGTGCATCGACATCGCTGGCATTGCCTTGCGATATCCGAAAACCAAAATGCCTTTAGTATCTATATCACATAGAGACAGAGTATTTATTTAAATCGAATAGATTCCTTTGTTCTATTGAAATTATTTTACTTTGCGGTACAAAAGAAAAAGCCAGAGCCAGTAGAGTAAAATACCCACAGTTTCAAGCCAGAAATGGAGCATCGTTATCCCCTGCCCCAGATCGCGGAAATTGGTAACGATATTGATGGCAATCAGGCCGGCCAAAGCTCCGCCCCCCGCGATTAGCACGGTTCGAACCAGACGCAGGCGATAGGTTAAATCTTCAGCCGCTGTAAAAAAAATCAAAGACCAGCCAAAAGCAAGAAAAGCGATGACTCGATCCTGGTACGCATAGGAAGGGGCGTCAAAATAGAGGAATATCATCGATACATTCAGACCAAAAAGATAAGCTGCCGTGATCAATAAAAAGTAAAGCCCGCCCGCCCGCAGAGACCATTTTAATAGACTAATTTTTGAAGCCATAACACCTTTCCTTATATGACAATGTGACAGCAGATTCCTGCAAAATGCGATGCGCTGCCCAAAAGAACAAAGATATGCCAGATTGTATGGCCAAAAGGGATTTTTTTCCAAAGATAGAAAAAGGTTCCAATCGAATAAAAAAAACCGCCAATGAAGATCCACTGAATCAACTCATAGGGCGCTGTGTCCCATAACGGCCTGAGGATCATCAGAAAAACCCAGCCCATAGCCAGATAGATCAGGGTGGAAATAAAGCGATAACGATCCAGAAAAAAAATCTTAAAGATAATTCCGGCCGCAGCCATAACCCAGATGCCGATGCACAAGGGAATGCCCCATTTAGGTTCAAGCACATTGAGGGCTATCGGGGTGTAGGTTCCAGCGATCAATATAAAGATAGCTAGATTATCCAAAAGATTGAAATAGCGCTTTTTTTTGGCATCCTTCGCCAGGTGGTATAAAGTTGAGGCAAGATAAAGCACCACCAGGCTCAGCCCATACACCAGGACACTAATGCTTTTCGTATCAGTAATTCCAGTTCCTGATCCGTGAATCACCATAGCCACCAGCGCTAAAATACTTAGCACGACACCGACTCCATGGGTAATGGCATTTCCCATCTCTTCGCGGGGAGAACATTCACGAGCAGCGCCCTGAAAAAAATAAGAAACTTTTGATAAAACCATAAAACCCTTGAAATATTTCTGATGTTTACAGAAAAAAGATGAACTCACTTTATGGGATACGATCAAATGATCCCCATTTTGTTGCAAAAAAAATAAAGTTTCAACAAAAAAGGCAGTTTTTTATGCTGGGAGCGATCGCGGGCGATATTATTGGCAGTGTTTATGAATTCAATCCTGTAAAACAGAAAGAATTTCCCCTCTTTTCGGATCATTCCGAGTTCACAGACGACACAGTAATGACAATCGCCACCGCGGAGGCCCTACTTCATCATCGTCCCTATACCGAATCATTCCGCTCCTGGGGACGACGCTACCCAGGAAGGGGTTATGGCACTCACTTCCAAGCATGGCTAAACAGCGACAGCCTTGGACCCTACAACAGCTTTGGGAACGGCTCAGCCATGCGGGTTTCTCCGGTAGCTTATAGCTGCAACGCCCTGCCCCAGCTTCTTCTTGAGGCAAAAAAAAACGCAGAGGGAACTCACAACCATCCTGAGGGGATTAAAGGAGCTCAGGCTACCGCGGTCGCTATATTTTGGGCGCGGCAAAATCCTGCCCAGGACAAAGAGGCACTGCGATCCTATCTGGAAACAACCTTTGATTACCACCTTCAACGCACCTGCGACTCCATTCGCGAAGGGTATCATTTTCAGGTATCCTGTCAGCAGTCCGTTCCCGAGTCCATCATTGCCTTTCTCGACTCAACTGACTTTGAGGACGCCATCCGCAATGCCGTTAGTCTTGGCGGGGATGCCGATACAATGGCAGCGATCAGCGGCAGCATCGCAGAACCCTATTATGGCGGCGTGCCGCAACATATCCAAAAGGAGGTCATGGCGCGTCTACCCCAAGAGATGATAACAATAGTAAACAATTTTTACGAAAGACTCGTCCAGACCAATAACAACGAAAAGTAAACCACCAAAATAATTTTTCCCCTCAAAAAAACTGATAAAAGTCAATTATGATAGCGGGTGCTATAATCATCTTCTTTGATGCCGTGATAAAAATTTATTAAATAACCTATTATGATAAGGAAATAAATAAGGATAGTTAAATTACACACCTCAAAAAGGAGAGATACTAATCCTTCTCTCTTTTTTGAATTTGGTTGAATTGAAAGCCAAAGGAATTTATCCTCCCCCATGGCAATCATCAGCAACACGGATTCCAGATTATATTTTTTCAAAAAAACACCCAGTACATCTTCCCCATTTTGGTATATATCACGCTACACTCGCACTCTCCAAATTCCACCATGTCGATCCATAAAAGCCTGGGAATTCCCTGCAAATATTTGACAAAACTCATGAAGAAAAACTTTGACTCCGGTCTGTTGCAGGTGACCATCGGAAAAAACGGAGGTTACCAGCTCATCAAGCCCGCGCAGGAGATCACGCTCTGTGATATTATCAATATCAGTGAAAATTTAGGAGCATTGGATCAATGCATCATGGGACAATTCAGCATCTGCAAAACGCCTCGTTATCCGATGCACTCCTGCCTGTTATAAATCTACGAAGCGAACAAAAAGTATTTCTAACAAGGGAACCTTTCTAAATTTATACAAGGAAGCTTCCTTAACGCTACAATATGGTGCAATTTTTCTGTAAAAATTTCAAGATTGAAAAAAAGGCCAATTTATCTCAATCTTGAAATGATTTTTTTTTACTGCATGATTCCCTTGCCAGGGATGCATGATATATCATTAATTCTTTCGATTTTTCTTTATTAACACTTTTAAGATAATCCTGTTAGTGGGTATATAAGAAATTAAATTCGAAAAAAATCAAGATTACCTTTTCCCCTTTTTTCAAATATTAGCATTACAATGTGACCGGAGATGAATATTAGATGGCCTCACAAAAAGCCCCAGCCAAAAGGCAAAAGATTCTTTTCAAGCTCTTACTGCCATTGACCCTTTTTTTTATCTTTCTGATCGCTATTTTTGCCTCGACCCTGACGCTCCTCGAGATGCAAAATTATGACGCTGTTGTGGTAAACCTGGCTGGGCGGCAACGGATGTTGAGCCAAAAAATGACAAAAGAGATTCTCCATTACCACTATTTGCGTCAGCAAAAGGGGGAAGATGCCGATGCCTCCCCCATAAAAAAAACGGTCAGGGTCTTTGACGCTACGCACAACGCGCTCTATAAAGGAGGCGAGGCTCCCTTTGATCTTACCTGGAAAAAGATGATCTATTTACCAGGAGCTGAAAGCGTGGAAACCAGGCAACAGATGCAAGTGGTAACCGATAAATGGAATCAGTTTTCAAAGCGAATCGACTCCTTTCTGGCAAATTATGCCGAAGAAGATCTTCATAAAATCCTGGCGATGAATTTGGAGATCCTGGCAAGCATGAACCAAGCTGTAGATCTTTTTCAATTCCAAGCCGAAAAAAAATTATCGCTGTTGCGCTATATCCAAACTATTTTCGTGACCCTTGGTGCGTTCCTTATCATCCTGGCTATTTTTTATTATAAGAAAAAAATTATCGCTCCCCTGATACTGCTGATCAATCAATCGGAAAAGCTAAAAAGTGGAAGCGCTGATTTAACATATCGATTGCCCGTTACCAACCATGACGAGATCGGCACCTTGGCAGAAAATTTTAATAAATTTCTGGATCAGATGCAGATTCTTATTCGTACAATTCAGGAGTTCACAAATGGGCAAAAAATAATTTCTTCTTCGATGCAAGAATACGTAGACCAATTATCTCAAATGGCTGAGGAGCAGTCCTCGGAAATGGAGCAGTCAAGCGCCGCAGTAGAAGAGTTATCCTCGGCAAGTGATCTGATCGCGCAGAACATTAAAACCCAATCAGAAAAGGTGGGGCAAAACAAAGAGGATACAATCACCTTGAGCAGTATTTCTGAAAATATGCATGCATCTTTTCACTCTCTGCGAGACTGGACAACAAAATCGACTATCAGCGTCCAGAAAGGAGAAACAACGGTGCATCAACTTGTCACAGCGATGAACGAAATCCTCAATGCCTCAAACCAGATCACCGGTTTTATCAGCCAGATCACTGATATATCTGACCAGACGAATCTATTATCGCTCAACGCGGCTATTGAGGCAGCCAGGGCCGGAGATTCGGGAAAAGGATTTGCGGTGGTCGCTGATGAAATATCCAAGCTATCAGAAAAAACCGTAATGAGTGTTAAAGAGATCACAAAATTAATTCAATTTACCAATGAAGCCGTTCATACCGGCAAGGATATGGTGCAAAACACAGGACAATTTGTTGAAAAAATGGTCAATCTAGTGCGCCAATTGAGCGACTTTTCGGAAAAAGTTATTTCCCAGGTGGAACAGCAGAAGGTACGCACCGAGGCAATAAAAAACCGGGTCGTTTCTGTTTCGCAGATCGCGGATATCGTCGTCAGCGCAGCGCATGAACAAAAAAATGGCACTGATGAACTGAATCAGGCAATTTTCAGACTTGCCGAAAGGGCCGAACAGTTGAACACCTTATCCAGCACTATCGGAGGTAAGGCCGTTAGTATGCAATCCAGCGCGCAGAGCCTCTTCGCGATAATAACTCACTACAAAATTTAATGCCCCTCACTCAGCCATAGCGGCAGGATCAGCGTAAAAACAGATCCCTGCCCAGGCTGGCTCTGGATGTCTAGATTGCCACCATGTCGCTGCACAAACTCCCGGCAAAGCACCAGCCCCAGACCAGAACCCTTCTCTCCCTCAGTTCCCTGGGTTGATAAAACATTTCCGACCTGAAACAGGTGTTCCATTTTTTCTGGTGCAATACCAACCCCTGAATCAGCAATCGATATTTCGGCAAATCCAGAGTGCTGCGTGGAAACAACCCCTGAAATGGAAATCCTGCCTCCGGCAGGAGTAAATTTAATGGCATTATTTACCAAATTCCGAATTATCACACTGAGCATATTTTCATCCGCAGATAAAAAAATATCCCCCTTGTTCAATGTAACCTGAAAACAAATATTTTTCTTTTGGGCCACATTTTTATACAATGCCAAGACATCATCTATAATCGCCACAGGATCTACCTTGTGAGCGCGGAAAATAATTTTATCGGTTTGTGAGCGGGACCAGGCAAGAAGGTTCTCAATTAGATGGTAGGTTCCTTTCGATACCTCATGAACCCTTGCAATCATTTCCTTTTGCTCCTTCAACTCCAGGGAGTCAAAATCCTCCAATAAAATCTGGGTTAAACCGAGTAAAGCGTTAAAGGGTTGAATCAGATCATGTGCGAGAATCGAAAATAGTTTATCCTTCTCTTCCATAGCTTTGGCTAATTTGGTATTGGCATCAATTAATTTTTGTTCGGAAGCGTGCTTAAAACGAGCGATCTGAATGGCTATATGCAGATCCCTTTTTTGCAGAGGTTTAACAAGGTAAGCAAAAGGCTCAGTCCTCTCCACTTTTTTTAGATGGTCATCCTCGGCATAAGCGGTCAGATAGATAACAGGAATATTCATTCTTTCTTTGATTTTCTGCACAGCCTCTATGCCGCTCTGCCCAGAACCTAGATTGATATCGCTTAGCAGCAGATCAGGCGTAAAGGTCTTGGCTTTAGCTATTGCCTCATCCGCGCTGACGGCTGTCTCAATTTGGTCATAACCAAGTTCATTCAGCCTCGCCTCAATTTCATCAAGGGTAAAGATATTATCTTCAATGACCAAAATCCGCATCCCCATTTTGATTACACCTATCACGCAGGAAATTTTATGATAAACCTGGCACCAGGTTTCGATTCGATAGATAATTCTCCACCCAATTGTCTGGTTGCGACATTTTTTATGATAAACATTCCAAGTGTCAATGTTTTCTCCGGATCAAAGCCGTCAGGCAAGCCGACGCCATCGTCTTCCACTTCCATCACCACAGTTTTTCCCTGAAACATATAAAAACGAATGGCTATTGAACCAGATTCCCTGCCGATAAAGGCATACTTCAATGCATTCGATACCAGCTCGTTGATTATCAATCCACAGGGAATTGCCTTTTCAAGGGACATCAGGATAGGCTCAGCCTGAACATCTAACGAAATTTGTTGTCCATGGGCGCTATAGGTATGAAACAGATTTCTTGCAAAGTCAGAAATATACTGATGGAAATCTATATTTTCCAAATCTGAGGAGTTATAAATCTGCTCATGGATCATCGCCATGACGCTGATTCGATCCATGCTATCCTGCAACATACTGCGGATCTCGCTATTATCAATCATACGTTGCTGCTTGAATAAAAGACTTTGAATCGTTTGCAAATTATTTTTTACCCGGTGATGCACCTCCTTTAGCAGGAGATCTTTTTCGTTGACGGCATCTAGCAACTCGCGATTTCGCAATTGCAGCTCCTGTTTAGTCTTTTCTATTTCTGTAATATCACGCGCGTAAACTCCGATTAAATGCACCTCGCCTTCATCATTGAAAACCGGTATCAGCGTGGTTTTTAATAATTTTGAACCCTGCTCATCGACCAGATCAATAGCCTGTCTAGAAGCGACAACCTTCTGAAGATAAGATGCCCGAAAACGCGCGATAGCTTCCGGAAAAAGTCGCAAATGATTTTTACCCAATATATCCTCTTTGCGCATATGAATGGAACGACAAAACATCTCGTTGCAATCATGCACAATCCCTTCCGGCGTGCATAAAAAAATTATATCATTCGATACGTTTAGGGCAAGACTTGCTCTCTCCTCATGAATCTTTGCCGCATTCTCAAGGCGCAACTTCTCTGAAATATTCTCAAAAATACAATTGGAATGAAAGGTTTTCCTATTTCCACCGAGGGAACAGGTTCCACTGTAAGCTACTTGAATCTGCTTGTCGCCTTTACAGATAAGAGTAACCACACTCTTCGAAATAAAACCAACTTCCAGCAATTCAGCAAATTTTTCTCGAAATATCTCGCGAGAATTTTCGCTAATAAAATTTTCAAAACTCTTACCGATGACTTCGGCTTTGTCGTAACCGGTCTCCCGCAACCACTCTTTATTGACATTGAGAATACGCGCATCAATATCAAGAGATTGATACGGAATCGGAGCGTTTTCATAAAGATCAACAAGCCTCTTTTCATAGGCAACTCGCCCGGTAATATCCTGTTGGATTCCAAAATGGCCTGTAATTCTGCCCTGCTCGTCATAAATACAGATATAATCTCCCTCTACAGTCATCTCGGTACCGTCAAAGCGCTTTTCGTTGGTATTTACGCGAAGACGACCAGAATCAAAAAAATTTTTCCAAACATCTCTTCCTTGCTTTATGTCGTGTGCAAAAAAATCTTTTGGCGTTAAACCGATAAAATCTTCCTCTTTGGCGCGATATTGCTCCAGCATCGCACTATTTATTTTTATCACCCTTTGATGTTCAAAAACATAATCAAGAATTTTTTCCATGGCTGCTTCATCGGATTTCGGCCATAGGACAGGTTCATCCAGCATCATAAAAAAGAATCCAAGCAGCGATTGGGCGAAAAATGCTTCGTAGATCTGGTTGGTATGGTGGAGTTTTTTGACTGTCTGCTTATACGCAGTGACATCAACTGCGATGGTGTAAATATATTTTTTTCGATTTATCTCCATTATATCGGCGGATAATAAAACATTGATCTCTTTTCCAGTTTTGGTCTGTAGCACGGCTTCCTCGTTTTTCAAGGATCCTTCGGATTTCATCTTCAAAAAAAGACGGTCACGGCTCTGTTCGCTGATAATCTGTAAGCCATAGGAGGTTCGTCCTATGACCTCATTTTCTGTGTACTCCAATTTTTGCAGAAAGGCAGGATTCACCTGAACATACTCACCTGTTTCCAACAGACTTAAACCGGCAATTTCCGGATGCAACTGAAAAGCCTTGGCAAATTTTTCTTCTGACTGTTTTAAGTTAGAAATATCCTTACTCACTCCAAACAATGCCGGCCTGCCATTCCACTCCCCCTGGGTAATATAGGTCTCAACCGGAATTTTTTCCCCACTTTTTGATTGGATGGGTATTGGGCAGAAATCTCTCTGATGAGCCAGCATATCGCGCACAATTGAGGCTGCAGCCTCCCTCAATCCCGGTGGATGCACAGTAAGGACAGACCTCCCCTGTAACTCATCCCTGGAATACCCTAGACGTTCTACCACTGTCCGATTCATGTCCACAATATTTCCCTGATCGTCCAATATCCAAAGAAAATCATTGACGGAATGAAACAATGAGTTAAAATTTTTTTCTCTTTGCCGTAATGCGGAATCGCTGCGACTGGCCGCTATAGCATCAATAGTCACAATCGCAGTAAATTGATTTCCACCGACAGGAACATCCAATTGGATCTGCTGTTCTTGCATAACGGTGGCTTCAGGGTATCGTTCCAGATAATCCGCCAACTCATCACTCCCTTTGATAACAAAGCGCTCCTTGCCATCCCCTTGCTTCGATATGATTACAGTTCGTTGCCCTTGATTGCCCCAGCCTGTCTGCTCGCTGGTAACAGCCGTTTCTCTACATCGCTGGTTTTGCAAAAAAATAACATTAGTGTCCCGTTCGCGTACTTCCAAAGCTACGGGAAGGTTCTCAAACGTTTGCCTTAAAACAAAATTCTCTGCCTGTAATTTGGAAACCTTCTCCTCCAACTCAGCAATTTGTTCTATAAATTTCTTGACTTTTGTCATAACCTATCCTTCCCATCACGCTTGACCAATAGATCAGGCCTCCGATTGGATGTATCCTCTACACGCATCCGCTCTCTCCATTTTCGAATATTTTCATGATGGCCGCTGAGCAACACTTCAGGAACATCCATGCCCTGAAAGGAGGCCGGCCTGGTAAACTGGGGATACTCTAAAAGTCCATTATCAAAGCTCTCTTCGGATACAGAATTTTCATTTCCCAGAAATCCGGGTAAGTAGCGCAAAAGCGTTTCCACGATAACCAGTGCGGCCGTCTCTCCGCCCATCAACACATAATCGCCAATACTAACCTCAAGGTGGCCGTATCGGTCGCAAACACGCTGATCCATACCTTCATAATGGCCGCACACCAGCACCAGCCGACGATAGCGACTATTTTTCGGAAAAAATTTTTGCCATATCTCCGGTATGATATCCTGATCAAACTCCTTGAAGTGACCAAAATCAAGCGTTTGGGCAAGAAACATAACCAGATCCTGGCTCCAAACAGCCCCACGCGGTGTCAAAAAAATAACAAGGTCACCTTGCTGCTGCAAAGCATCGAACGCCGAGGCCAGGGGTTGTGGTGTCATCACCATACCATTGCCGCCGCCAAAAGGGATATCATCAACCTTGCGGTGTTTGTCAGTGGAATAGTCGCGGATATTCACTATGGAAAAAACGACACTATTTTTCTCAATAGCACGCTTCACAAGACTATAGGAGAGAAAGGATTGTATGAAGTCAGGAAAAAGAGTCAGTATGACAATCTCAAATGGCTGGTTGCGCAGCATATTCAATAACTAATTCTGATCTAGCAGCTCATCCGGCGCCGTTAGTTCGATATAACCTGCATCCGGAGAAACATCTGGAAAGTATTGTTCCAAAAAGGGGATGAGATATTTTTGGCCATCTTTGCCCTGGATCTCCAGGATATCAGAAGCGCCAAAATTTCGAATCGCACGCACTACGCCAAAGTCCTGACCATCCCGTTTCACCAGCAAATCAATAAGTTGATAATAAAAAAAAAGGTTATCATCCACAGAATCAGTCAAAGGAAGGGCATAAAGCTCCCCTCCTTGCAGGGCTTCAGCATCATTTCTATTTTGAATCTCTTTGATTTTTAAAAGAAATAGATCGTCCCGATTCATGGATCGAGACGCCTCAATGGTGAGTTGCTGTTCGGACAGAATCTGCCTTTGCGATGAAAAGAGCCGTACTGTGAGACCCGTCCCCTTTTTGAATCGGTTCATCCGATCACTCAAAGACTTTATACGGATCTCTCCGCGAATGCCATGGGCACCGGCAATCATTCCTACAAGTACAAGTTCATCGCCTGTCATGAAAAAATTCCCCCAACGGGTTTAATCAAGGATCTCCAATACCACCCTTTTCCCGGTTTTTGCAGCGGCAGCATTCAGGACAGTCCGTAAAGCCCGAGCTATACGCCCATGCTTGCCAATCACCTTGCCAATATCATCCTTGGTGACCTTTAATTCCAAAATCGTGGACTTTTCTCCCTCGATCTCATTGATATTTACATCTTGCGGACTATCTACCAAGGCCTTAACCATAAACTCGACCAGCTCTTTGTAATTCATCACGTCCTCCACAATACAGCAGTTCCCGGACTCTCACTAGGCCTGCTTTTCGACAAGAGCAGATATTTCCGACTATTTAATATACAATGTCGGGTTTGCTTCCGCTATTTTGATAATCTTTGCCATAATTTCTGTAGGCTGGGCTCCCTTAGAAATCCAATCCTTCACTCTGTCCATCTGGATACTGATCTTCTTATCTTCCGGCATCAATGGATGATATTGACCTAGATTTTCCAGTATCTTTCCATCCCGTTTGACGCGGCTGTCAACAGCAACGATTCGATAAAACGGTCGTTTTTTGGTTCCCACTCTTTGTAATCTAATTTTAACCACGTTTGAAATGTCCTCCGCAGGCTATATTCTATACCAATTATGTATTGCGTAATCTATCGATATTATCCTTGTAGCTCTCACCTTTAAAAACAGAACCCCCGGCAACGAGAATATCGGCTCCGGTCTGAGCTAAGTGTGGAGCATTTTTTTCGTTGACTCCACCGTCAACCGAAATAATGAGATTTTGATTTCGAGGCCGTATATTTTTATCGATCGCCTCTATTTTGGAACCTGCCCAGGGAAGATAGCTCTGCCCATAAAACCCGGGCTCTACAGTCATAACAAGCACCATGTCAAGGATGGGGGCAATCGACTCGAGATGCTGCCAGGGTGTTGAAGGATTGATTGCCAGTCCGCATAGTATGCCGTGAGCTCGGATATCCTGAAGCAGGCGAACCGGCAGAGGGGTTGCCTCAAGATGAAAGAGCAGGGAATAGGGCTTTAAGTCATAAAATTCAGGAATCCAGCGATACGGATCGCTGACCATCAGGTGGATGTCCAGCGGTAGAGAGGTAATAGCGGCCATATCATGAACAAATTTTGAGCCAAAACTGATATTGGGCACAAAATGTCCATCCATCACATCCACATGAACCATATCAGCGCCGCCCTCCTCCAACCTGTGGAGTTCAGCCGCGATATGAGCCATATCCGCCGCTAATATTGATGGAGAAATTCGGACTTTTCCTACCATGAACCTACCCTGGCTTTCTTCTTACTGACGGCTCTTATTTTCCTGTATCTCCATGGTTCTCAGCACTTTGCCATTGGATTCAAAGGTTATCTCAGCACTACCCTCACGCCTAACAACAGTCTGGATCACCTCGCCTGGTCGCACCAGCTTACGATAGCGTCTTCTCTTTGGCTGCTTATCTTTAATATATACCTCAAGGGGCTTGTCGCCCAGATCAGCTGAAACCTGGTAACGCACCAACTCATATCCTATGCGGTGATAAAACTCCTCTGAAAACATACCGATCGTCAACTGGACAGCGCTCCCTTTTTGCAAATCGACCCCGACTGCTGGATATTGCGCCATGACCCTTCCATGAAATTTTTTATCATTCACATTTTGAATTTTATACTGAATCTGGATATCGCGCATTTCAAAGGCATCATACAATAGGTCGATATCCTGATTGACATAGTTGGCCATCCGGAATCCTGGACGAACTGGCCCGCTGGAAACCAGCAGATGCACAACCGCGTTTGCGGAAATCTGCTCTGAGGCTCTCGGTATTTGGGCCAGAATGATACCTGCCTTCTCCTCGTTGGTACCAATGGATGTGATCTCCCCAACTTTCAGGTTGGCTGTTTTACCCCCTACCTGGACGCTGCTGAGAAGGCTTTCCACCGATGTCAATGGCTTGCCCACTAGATCCGGCACCTCTGTAGCAAGAGAGCCACGGTTAATTATAAGTACGATTTTTTGCCCGGGCCGAACCAGAACCCCGGCTTTTGGATTTTGATCGAGGATATAACCTTTGCCGAGTGCAGACATATCAACCATATCCAATTCGATTTTTAACCCCTTGCGCGAAAGAGCATTGAAAACATCGACCAGATATTTGTGCTTCACATTGGGTACGGAGACCAATCCTTCTGATTTCGTCAGCAACAACACAACCACAAACGCTGTAACAAAAAAGAGGGATAGGGCCAAAAAAAGAATAAACGCCAGGCGATACCATGAAGAGAACAGATAAAGCTTCGGAGCCTTACGCAGAGACTCATCCTGGTTGATATTGTCTTCCTGAATCTGATCCATATATTTTTTCCTGTCCAATGAGTGATACGATTCGAATTAAGTTAAATATTATCTTTTTCCGGTTCGGTTTCAAAGGCCTCGCCGACCAGCGGCCGGAAGCCATTAATAAATTCTGAAGCTGAAAGAATTTTTTTATTTTCCGGCTGGAGTTTGACAATCTCCAGGCTCCCGCTGGCAGTGACAACTATTAATTTTGCTTTTTTAGCATAGATAATAGCGCCGGGACGGGTGGAAGCGTCCGCCTCCGCCGGGATATTGTCGTATATTGGCCGAACCTGCCAGAGCTTGAGGAGATGCGACCGAAACAGAGTTCGACCACCAAGGCGGGGCGATAAGGCGCGGGTCTTGTTAAAAATTTCCCTCGCACTCAGTTGCCAGGAGATCCATAAATCTCCTTTGTCAATTTTGCTGCAAAACGTTACCCTGGAGGAATCCTGCTCGATTGCATTCTGCATGGCTGTTTCGGGATCGGCCAGCAACTCCGCAACAAGAGTCGGACTCAGCGCCGCCAGGGCTGCCCGCAGATCTCCTGCGTCCCACTCCTCTGCTATCTGAACCTCCCTGGTGGCAAGCAGAGGACCAGCGTCCATCTCCGCCCCCATCTTCTGTATGGTAAGACCGGTTCTTTGGTGTCCCCGCAGTATCGCACTCTCAATCGGTGATGCCCCGCGCAACTCGGGTAGCAGCGAGGCGTGGACATTCCAGGAGTGATAGCGAGGCATTGAGAGGATATCCTCTGGAATGATTTTGCCATAAGAGATCACCAGAGAGAGGTCGGGTTGCAAATCCTGAATCTGCCGCCTGATCTCTACGTTTTGTCGGAGGCGCTCTGGTTGCCAAACGGGAATGTTGTTTTCAATGGCCCACTTTTTGGTGTCCACAGGGGTCAATTGCCTGTTGCGGCCTGCGGGTTGATCCGGTTGACAGATCATAGCGGCAATCTGATGCTCCTGGCGCAACCGCTCCATGGTTGGTATGGCAAAGGAGTCGGATCCCCAAAATAAAATTTTCATAGGTTTAACGTTTCAGGCGATGGGAACACTCTGGCGCTTTGCCAGCAGTTTGAGCTCGCCTTCCAGATTAGCCCGTTGCTGCTCTTGCAACCGATCCACAAACAAAACGCCATCCAGATGATCCATTTCATGTTGTATCACGCGCGCAAAGAGATCACGGGCGGTGAAGCGAATAAGCTCTCCATCAGGTTTGCGCGCCTCGACCTCAATGCGAACCGATCTTTCGACATCGCCCCGCAATCCTGGCACAGAAAGACACCCTTCATCAGAAACCTCGACTTTACGAGAGCGCGATATGATGACCGGATTGATCAAAGCTATCTTCGGGCCTTGATAGGATTGGATATCAATAACAATGATCCGTCGAGAGAGGCCTACCTGTGGCGCAGCAAGCCCAATTCCCTCTCCCCGATACATAGCCACATACATGGCCTCTACAATCTCCTCAAGCTCCTGATTGAACGCATCAACTGGTTTGGCAACCGCGCGCAGAACATCATTGCCAAAAACCATGATCTTTTGAAATTTCATGCTCTTCCCAATCCATTTTTTTGGGTTTTTCTGCTTAAATACTACATTTTCAGCAAAAAAACCTATAAAATATCCAAAGGATCAATATCAATTTCCCTGTAAACCTGTTTTTTCACTGGCATCTTATCCAGTGCCCGCTGTAGCAACTGACGCCCCCGGTATAGAGATCGCTCCTTCACTAGTATGTGGTATCTCCAATAGGTGTTCATCCGAGCGAAGGGCGCTGCGCTTGGTCCCAATATCATATACTCTTTGGTATCACTCCGATCTTCGCTGTAGAGCTGACGCAACACCTGAGCAAACTGAGAACTGTCAGCGATCGCTGCATCCTCCTGAGGACTTCGAAAAACAATCCGTATGATGCGGGAGTACGGCGGATACATGAGCTTATGCCGCTGACTCATCTCGTTGATGAAGAATTGCTCATAATTTTGATGGATCGCGCTTTGCATAACCGGACTTCCAGGCTGGTAGGTTTGTATCAAAACACGTCCCTTCTCCTCACCGCGTCCTGACCTGCCCGCCACCTGCGTTAAAAGAGAAAAAGTCCGTTCTGAAGCGCGAAAGTCCGGCAATCCCAGCCCAATATCAGCCTGAACAACGCCCACGAGAGTGACACCGGGAAAATTGAAACCCTTGGCTACCATCTGCGTTCCTAACAGAATATCCTCCTGTCCGAGTCGAAAACGCTCCAGAATAGAAAACATCTCCCCCTCCCTGGCGCTGTCAAAATCCAAACGCACGATGCGCTTCTCGGGGAAGGCGTCCCGAATTTCCTCTTCAATTTTTTGGATAGCAACTCCAAGTAACGCCAGTTTCGGCGAATGGCATACCGCGCAGATGGGCTCTACAGTCCGTTCATATCCACAGTAGTGACATTGCAGCTTGCCAGAAGGCAGGGATCCAGGTAGTGTCGCACCGCCCCCTTTTCGATGAAAGGAAAGAGGAATATCGCAATTTGGACAGGAGTAGACATAGTTACAGGATCGACATTGCAAAAGCGGAGCGTACCCCCGTCTATTCTGCAGCAATAAAACCTGCTGGTTTTTCGCCAGAACCTCTGTCATAGCCTGTTTGAGGGTTGCTGAAATGAGTTTGCCAGAAGGGAGGTTTTGCCGGCTCATATCGATAAGATTGACATCCGGTAAAGAGTGCGGTGTAGCCCGGCGAGGCATGCGCAGGTAACCAATTTTTTTTTGCTCCGCTAAAAAGTAGCTTTCGACAGAGGGGGTGGCTGAACCCAACAGCAGCAACCCACCCTTCTCCTGCAGGAGAAAAAAAGCTACTTGCCTGGCATGATAGCGCGGAGTACTGTGCTCTTTGTAGGAAGAGTCATGCTCTTCATCGAGGATGATCAATCCTAGATCCATCATGGGCAGGAAAACTGCGGATCGGGTACCAATCGCGATTCGACCTCTCCCTGAGAAGGCGAGATGCCACTGCTCGTACCTCTCACTATTTTTCATTCGGGAATGGTATTCAATTATGGAAGAACCGAACGCCTGTAAAAACCGATCGCGCAGTTGGAGGGTGATGCTGATCTCCGGTACCAATACCAGAACGCTCTGACCTCTGGCTATCACCTCCTGAGCCAGGCGCACATAGACCTCTGTTTTACCGCTACCGGTGACTCCGTGCAGAAGGGCAATCCTGTTCTCCCTTTTTTTTCTTGCTTCCTGGTATTCGGAGGCAAGTTGCGCAAAGGAGGCAGATTGATCCTCGTTGAGAGCAAAGGACGAGCTCTCCAAGCGCTCGCCTCGGCTCTTTTGACCTGCGGCTTGGTTGCGCAGGCGGCGTCCTGAGGGCAAGGCTGTCTGCATCATCTCGCCTGGCGTGCAAAGATAAAAATCAGCCAATTGCAGCAGTTTGTGCCAGTACTCCTTCCCTACGACCGGAGCGGCATCGATGATGGACTCCACGTCCTTACATTGAAAATCCGGTTCCTGGAAGCTTTCACCAACCACCAATGCCCATATAGATTTACCTCGAACAGTAACCATCACCCTGCGAAACAGCAGAGACGAGCTGCCATCCCATCCTCGGAGTGTCGGGCTAACTTTATAGGTAAAGCTTTCCGGAAGCGGTCTGGGTAGAATGCAATCTACATAAAGTTCTGAGGCAGGCAGGGTCATCGTTACTAGGAAAAGAGGAAACGGTAAAGACGCAAAATATCATTGCGGGCCATTTGGGCTTTTTCCTGGTTTTGAATCCACTGGTAGGGATGATAGGTTACCCGCACAGGAATACCGCGCCATTGCAGATCATCACGCTGGCGCAAATGGTCAAGATCCTGGTCAATCCCCAGGTGTTGACGCACAAAATGGCTACTAAAGCTGAAAATGGCATACGGTTTGGAATGCTGATACACATAATCTAACTCTTCCAACAGCCAGGATGAGCAATCAGGTCCTTTACGCTCCCCCCTGCCAAACAGTTCGCTATAGTGCCCCTTTCTGAGAAAGCAGCGCCCTTGCGAACTCCATAAAACGCGGTTCCGGTCAAAATGCCCATGCTCTAATCCTGATAACAGGAGGGCTGGAGCCTCTACTGCGTAGTTTTGATACTCGCTGCTTAGCGCCTGCGCGGCCGCTACAGCCTCCCGGTCACCAATGGCAAGATGAAGAGTAGAAGCGCTGCTGCTGCCGCTGACCATCGTCGCCCGTGGTGATGGGGGCAAGCTGCCGCGCAGGGGGAAATTCAAGGGAGGATCAGCAATTAAAAAAAGCTGCGGTCTAAAAGTCTCCATATCCTTGGCGTGAACTGGAACAAATCCCATACCGTAGCTGGGAATAAATCCAATTTTATGAGAACCGCATTTTCGGCATGCAAAAATTTTCTGATTTAGCTCCTGGTAAAAGGGGTCGGCCTGCCATGTTCGCAGCACTCCCGAATAGTGAGCCAGGCCGCCGCTCGAGGCTTTCCTCTGAGGCTCAAATGGTTGCGCTGTAGCAGAGTTCTGGACAACCGAGCGACTGCTAAATCCTCGTAGAAAAGCGTCCAGCTCAGCGGTATAACGCCCTTTTTTGATAAGCCTGGTCGGTTCAGATAGTTGATCCGCCAGGCTGTTAAGTAAGGAACCAATTTCAGGAGAGAGGGAAGATGTCGCGATCCACTCTGACATACGGACTTAGGAGATATTAAAATTATGTTCAACAAGCGCTACCAGCGCTTCCACCAGCTCTTTTTCATCCTCTCCTTCAGCCCGAATGATAATTTCGGTCTGCGGTGCTATGGCGAGCATCATGATACCCATAATACTCTTCCCGTTTACCTCAGCCTCATCTTTGATGATGGATACCTCGGACTTAAAGGTATTGGTCAATTTCACCATTTCAGCGGCAGGACGCGCGTGCACCCCTGTATTTATTTTTACTTTTACGCTTTTTTCGTACATGCGCTGCTTACACTTCTCGTTTTCTATTCAAACACTCTTGTCTTTAATCGCTAAACAGATTCTTTTTCCCGGATTGAATCCGCTCTTGCAGTTTTTCATTGAGCTCACGAGCAGGGTTGTAACCCATTTTCTTCAATCTGTGATTCATCGCGGCAGTTTCTATAATAATCGGCAGATTTCGTCCTGGTCCAATAGGAACAACAAGATGAGTTACCGCCTCCCCTAATATATCGGTTGTTTTCTCATCCAACCCGAGCCGCTCATACTCCTTTTCCTTGATCCACTCCTCCATCGTAATCATCATATCGATCTGCTTGCTGTTGCGTACAGCGCCGGCTCCAAAAATATCTTTAATATTGATGATGCCAAGACCCCGGATCTCCATGTGATATTTGATGACATCTGAACCATACCCGATCAGGTTATGGTTCTGGATTTTCTTAATGAAAATCAGATCATCGGTTACCAATCGATGCCCCCGCTCTACCAGCTCAAGGGCTGTCTCGCTTTTTCCGATACCGCTTTTCCCTTTGAGAATAACTCCAACGCCAAAAACCTCAATCAACACACCATGCATTGTGATACTGGGAGCGAATTTCTCCTCCAAAATATTGGAGATGATGCGAATAAAGTGACTCGTTGTATCCTTGGTCGTAAACGTTGCCACCTTATATTTTTCAGCGGCCTCGAGGAACCGGTCGGGCGGCCTCATTCCATGCGTAAAGATGACACAATTAATGGAATAGGAAAAAAATTTTTCCAATACCGTCCGCAGTGACTCCTCAGGGATGGACTGCAGATAGGCGTTTTCTCCCTTGCCAAAAATCTGCAATCTTGTATTTGCAAAATTTTCAAAAAATCCTGCCAACGCCAAACCGGGCCGATTGATCTCCAGGCTGATAATGACATTATGCAGACCCTCAGTGCCTGCCTCCCACTGGAAATCAATCCCTTCCTCACGCACAGCCTCATAGATATCCTGAACTGTTACCCGCACCCGGTTACCCCTATTCTTTCACACGCCCATCCCCTTAGGAGATCGGTGGAACCTTGACAGCCAAATCGCCAGCATTGGTCTGATAGATAATGTTGAGCTGTCTGCTCTCCACATTCTCAAAAATATAGTAATCCGCATTCAACCTTTGCAGCGTCTCAGCGGCATCCTCCTGGGTAAAACGGTTTACCTGAAAATCACGCGTTTCCGTTTTTACAATCTGCTTTGGATCCAGCTCATCGGACTGAAGCTCAAAGGTATGCATTCTCGCCCCCTCCGTTGCATTCTCCACAATCGAGCACGATCCATTTTTACGGCGGTAAGCTACTGCGTAGTTATGTCTCTTAAACTCATCCGGAGTTTCCTGGGTTTGTAACCCCTGACGAAATAGGAGGAAACGGTCACGATTCATCAACAACTGCAGAATCGCCTCAACCGGCAGCATCGGCTTATTTTCTGTTTCGATTATTCGGATCGAAAAACCCTCTTCTCGATCCGCGTTGGCAAACGATGCCTGCGAGAAATCCTGATCACGGGAGCTATTTTTATTGCGCTTATCCGTAACGCGCTCTTTGTATCGGCGAATCTGTTTTTCCATTTTTTCAAAAAGATTATCAATCGAGGCATACATATCCGCGCTCTTGACCTGTGCATGGAAAACTACATTATCGCCATTGATAGTCACCTCCGCGATATGATCCAATTTTTCTACCAATAGTGTGACGTGCGCATCAAGCAATTGATTAAAATACTTTTCTACCTTACCGATTTTTTTATCAACATAATCCCGCAGGGGTTCTGTTACCACTATGTTCTTTCCTGTTATGGTTATATCCATCTCATCCTCCTTTTGTCAAATTCTTGTTTTTTCATCCTAAAATCTAAATTATGTTATAATAGCAATTGTCCGCTGAGCTCCCCTATTTTTGCTGCCTGCGCTTGGACGAGGTAGGGATACCCAACTCCTCACGATACTTGGCCACAGTTCGCCTGGCAAGCTCCAAACCCTTTTGCCGCAGTTTTTCCGCTATCTCCTGATCGCTCAAGGATTTGGTTTCGGCTTTTACCAACTCCTGAATCCATTGCTTCACCTGAAGGGTAGCCGTCTCCTCACCCGATTCGGATAGGAGGGATCTGGCAAAAAAGGACTTCAATTCAAATACACCCCAGGAAGTTTCAACATATTTTCCATTTACAGTTCGGCTGACGCTAGATTTATGTAAGGAAACCATCTCCGCAACATCCTGAAGCGAGAGAGGCTTCAAAGCAGATGGGCCACGCAGGAAGAACTCTCGCTGCTTCTCTACAATAGCCTTTGTTACAGCCAACAAGGTTCGCCTGCGCTGCTCCACTCCCCGGATCAACCATTGCGCCGCTGTCAGTTTCTGCGACAAATAGTTTTTATCCTCTTTTTTTAGATCTCCCGATTTATCCCTTAATAAATTCTGATATTCACGATTAATGCTCACCTTGGGAAGCCATTGATCATTGAGTTCAACGATAATCTCTCCATCCATAGAATAGATAAATAGATCTGGCAGAATATAGCGAATCCCCTCACTACCGTACTGTGCTGCAGGAAAAGGCGATAAAGAGCTCAATTTATGAAACAGCTCTCCTACCTGATCTTCGCTCAGATTCCATAAAGCGGCTACTTTGGCGCTATCCCACTCATCCTTCGAGGTATAGAAATAGCGGAGGAGATCAGGCAAGAGCTTTTCACCGGGATAGAGAATGCGCGCCTGCACCTCCAAAGAGTCCAGGACTCCTGAAGTAGCCAATCCAATGGGATCAAACTCCTGAATTGCGCGAAGTATCCTCTCCCGTTGGTCACTATCCTGAAATCCGGCTGCCTGGGCGATCTCTGCTGGATCTCTGTCAAAAAAACCTTTTTCATTGAGAGCAGTAATCAAAACCATGGCCAACCCCAAATCCTGCTCCTTGGAAAACTCGACGTGAGCCTGCTCTTCCAGGAGATCACGAAAATTTTTCTCCTGGTACACGGCTCCTTCCAAAAAACTGCGCAGGCGGTCCCCTGAATCCGGCGAGCCCTGTCCGGACGGCTGGTACTCCTCGCTCTGGTTGTTATTGAAACTGTTTTCCCAGCCTAAATCTTTTTTCTCTTCGCTGGTTTCCTTTGGTTCGAGCTTCGTTTTTGGCGCCTCCGGCAGCTCGATCATCTCCAGCATAGGATTTTCCATAACCTCAGTCTCTATACGCTGGTAGAGCTCCAGGGTATTGAGTTGCAGCATCTCGATAGATTGACGCAGCTGCTGGGTCATCTGCAGTTTCTGCGATTGAATTAGGTCTGTTCGAATACCGGTTTTCATCGCTTTTCCGCTTACATTGTAAAATCTTCGCCCAGATAAATACGCCGGGCTTCGGGATCATTGATAAGCTCCTGGGCTGATCCAGCTTTTAACACTTTTCCAGAATACATGATATAGGATCGATCTGTAATTTTCAATGTTTCCCGAACATTATGATCTGTAATTAAGATACCTAAATTTTTCCGTTTTAGCTCTGAAATTACAGATTGAATATCCTGCACAGCTATGGGGTCAACCCCTGCAAAGGGTTCATCAAGTAGTAAAAATTTAGGTTCTATAGCCAAAGCCCGGGCAATTTCCGCGCGGCGTCGCTCGCCACCTGAAAGCGTGTAGCCCTTTTGTTCTGCAACATGGGTTATGGCAAGCTCCTCCAGCAGTTGATCCGCGCGCTCTTTGCGTTTATGCGAAGCGGTTCCCTGCATCTCCAGGATAGCTTCAACGTTCTGCCGGACAGTTAATTTTCGAAAAACAGAGGCCTCCTGCGCCAGGTAACCCACGCCGAGTCTGGCCCGCTGGTACATCGGCAGCGGGGAAATATCCTCATGATCAAGATAGACCTTTCCCGCATCTGGCTTTACCAGACCAACAATCATATAAAAAGTAGTTGTTTTTCCAGCTCCGTTGGGGCCAAGCAGACCAACCACCTCGCCTTGTCGAACTTCCACATGAACGCCACTCACAACCGTTCTCTTTTTATATATTTTCACCAGACCCTCCGTGCGCAGGAGGGCGTTAGTTGTTAGCGACAGCTCGGCTTTGGGATGACTCTTTTTCGAAAAAAAATCCATTCTCATTTACTCCTGAGCCTGCCATCCATCTCGGATTCGGATGTCATCCTGCATACCAAGGATCCGCTCGATCTGCTCAACGGACATGGGAACTGGCCAGTTAACCTCCCCTTTGGGGGAAATGACATTCGCTCGCAGAGCATTCTGCAACTCCATAATCTGGGTATCTAATCTGTACTGCATAAAGCCAGCTTCGAGATAGGAATCGCCATCTGACGCCAGGGGCGCTCCTGGAATCCAGAGAAGTTTTTCCTGTTCTTTATAAACAGCGTAATGGCCAGTAAAACGCCTGCCCCACTGCTGAACAACCACTTTTCCCTTTAAATAGCTGACCTTCTCCACAAAAAATCTTTCTATTTCATCGCTACGTAAATGAGTCGCCCAGACAAGACGCTGAGGAAATTGTCTCTCTTTTTTTTGAACGAGAATCAAGTAAGCCTTATTTTGAAAACGCCCCCATTGCTGCATACGGTCATACGAAAACCGATTGGCAAACACTATACTACCCTCCTGAAAATTTTGGGCAAATACATTTCCGCGACCGGCGAGCCATCGGTGTCCGCTTCCCCTGGCATACAGGTAATCTGCCATAAAAAAACCATCATGCATTCGATAAAAACCATTTCCGGTTATTTCAATAAAATTTTTCTCTTCGTCTTCTTGGCTGTAATGAACCATATCGCCATAGATATCAATGCGACTCTCCTGAAAACGGCGCATTCTTAGGAGCTTTTCCCAGGATGACCCATTTTTCAAATAACGTTCTGCTACCGCATAACGCCGCAAACGAAATGGAGAATCCGAAGAATTTTCCCCTTTTTCGCTATCTGATGGTGCTACAGATTTTTTTTGCCTGGAACCCTGTCCGGCGGAGAGAAACGGATCCCGATAGCCCGGATCAAGAGGATCCAGGTTGTAATCATAGAGCGTAAGGTGAACCTTCTCCTGCATCAGAAGAACTTTTTTCTGCACAAAATAGTGGATCCATTCTGCCCTGTAGGTATCATCCCCTCTTTTGATCACACTATCTTTTTCCAAAGTCAACTGCTCATCCATCTCCTGAAACCAAACCTGCTTGGCCTCACCCTGCAACTGCTCATTGCTTTTCTGAAATGTGACCTTACCTGTAACATGGACAACCTTGCTTTTTTGAAAGCGTCGAAATTCCGTACCATGAATAATGAGCGAGTACCCCTCCCTGGCATCTGGATCCTTAGCGCCCTTTTCAGCCGCTCTCTGGTAATGCAACCAGGGATTCCTGGTAATGCGCGCATAGGATTCACGGGGATCCTGGTCCGCATATTGAAAATACTCGCCATAGCCGCCGCGCAACACAGTTCGCTCCTTCGCGTTTCGGATCTGAACCCCGCCATAGGCATAGGCCTCATCCATCTGTCTGCCAACAACCTTGATGCGGTAAGCTCGAATCGAAATATCATCCTGTCGCACAAAAGCGTTACCGATAATCTCCACGATCTCAACTACGGCGTGCGGATTGCCTGGCTCAGGTTTCTTAACCTGCGAATAGAGAAAACGGTCGCCAGAAAAATGGAGAGGTCCTCGCTTCTCTTTCGGCCTGGTCTGGGAAACAAGGGGTTGCGCGCCAATAAGGTGCAGAAAAAAAATAATAGCTAAAATATATTGATAAAGCACTCGTTGCTCTGTCGGTTGACGCCACATCAATTGCGTATCCCCCGCACGTTCGCCAATAATTCTATTTTTTTGAAACCCATATCCGCGCGCATACCAGTGCCCAGCAATACATCACCGTTGGGCCTCTCCACGCGAACGGGATCAGGAGTGGTCACCAATTTCTCTTTTTTGGAATATTTCAATGTTTCCGTTTTCAATACTGTCTGTTCGTCATTTTCGGCAACCACATTTCCAGATAGATATATATCCTGGGTTTCATCAAAGAGAGTACCCGTATCAGAGCTGATCTGGTAGCGCTGGCGACCTTGCTCATCATAATGATACAAGGTAAATTTATAGACAATTGTTTTTTTTTCCAAGGAAAAAACCTCAGCCTTTTCAGACTGAAGATACCACTCCCGTTTACCGTTATGATAGCCATACGATGTAAAATGATAGATGACAGCGCTGGGAATCTTCTCGGCAGCCAGATCACCCTGCTTTGACCTGTCAAAATCGCCGCAGGACGCCAGCGCTCCAATCATCGCCAAAGCGAATGCGACCAATGATAAGGTTTGGCTTCGTCTGAGAACAATCCGGAAATGCTGAAAAATCATAATTTTTCCAAAGGGGTGTACTTCTCAAGAAATGGTTTTGGCGTCTGACCACGAAATGATATATACAACCGAACAAAATTGCCATTTTTAACGATGCGTTCAATGGTTCCTTCGCCGTAGTTGGGATGACGGACGCGCTGTCCTTCGCTGTATCCTTTTTCCGAAACCGCTACGCCCTTGTCGGGGATAAAATCCCTCAAAGAGTTCTTCTTTCTGGAGTGGGCGAACTGTTCCTTCTCTTCATAAAAAAATGAGTCCTCATCTACCTCCCTGGTCAGGGCTCTCGGGCGCAATGCTGCATCCTTATTTAAGAGTTTTGCCGGTATTTCGTCCAGAAAACGCGAGGGCATCCTGGGAACCATGGCGCCATACTGCCGTCGAAAACGGACGCAGCTCATAAACAGGCGATCTTTGGCTCTGGTAATACCAACATAGCAAAGCCTGCGCTCCTCTTCCATCTCATCGCCCTCCTCCACCTCCTGGTTGACCGCCGATCCATGTGGAAAAATTCCCTCCTCCATACCACAAAGAAAAACATTGGTAAATTCCAGACCTTTGGCGTTATGCACAGTCATCAAATGAACAAGGCCGTAGGGATATTCCCCCTGATTCTGTTTATCCGGATTTTCCGAGTCTGTATATAGACCGATCTCCTGCAGATAACGTTCTATGCTGCTGATATTTTTTTCATCTGTATTGGTCAGCATCTCCTCCCAATCCGCAATCGAATTCAACAACTCCTGGATATTCTCCCTGCGGCTTTCTCCTTCGGGGGAATCATCCTGGTTTAGAAAGGCCATGTAACCGGTTGCTTCGACCATAAACCGAACAAACTGCAATAAAGAAATTTCTGAACCAACCTTGCTCGCCTCAATGCGGATTTTCCGCATAAACTCAACAAAATCACCAATTTTTCTATTCTGAACCTGCCTCTCCAGTACTTCCCACAGGGCGATTCCGGCAGCATCCGCCTCCTCAAGCATTTTTCCCAGTGTCACACCGCCGATGCCCCTGGCCGGGGTATTGATTATGCGAACCAGGGCGATGGTATCGCTGGGGTTGGCCACACAGCGCAGATAGGCGAGGACATCTTTTACCTCTTTGCGCTCATAAAATTTCATTCCCCCATAGATAATATAAGGGATATTTCGTGATCTAAGGAACTCTTCAAATGGCCTGGACTGGTAATTCATCCTGTAAAAAATGGCCATCTCTTTCAATGGTTGCCCGTAATCAAGCTGTAGAGATCGTATTTTCTCAATGACCCAGAAGGCCTCTTCGCGCTCGTCCGTTAATATTTTTTGCGTTATCTTCTCGCCCCCGTCGCGTCCGGTCCATAATTTTTTTTCCATCCTGTTCACGTTTTTGCTGACCACATGAAATGCAGCGTCCAAAATCACCGACGTTGACCGGTAATTCTGTTCCAGCTTTACGATTACAGCGTCAGGAAAATCTTTTTGAAAATCGAGAATATTGCGGATATCAGCGCCGCGCCATGAGTAGATAGACTGGTCGTCATCACCGACCACACATAAATTCCGATGGTTATTGGCCAGCAACCGCGCTAATAAATATTGGACGCGGTTCGTATCCTGATACTCATCGATCATGATGTACTGCCAACGATCCCTATACTTTTGCAAAACATCGCTTCTTTCAAGAAACAATTCTACAGTTCGCATTAAAAGATCGTTAAAGTCCAGAGCCTGGTATTCGCGCATCAACTCCTCATAACGCCGGTATATCTTAGCGGTAATTTCCCGAAACATATCTGCCGACGCAATCGCCTGTTCAGCGTATTTTATCGCATCAATTAATTGATCTTTGCTGCGAAAGATTTCATGAAGGATGGTGGCTGGAATAAATTTCTTTGGATCAAGATCCATGCTTTTTAGAATTTGTTTGATCAGGCTTTCGCTGTCCTGTGTGTCATAAATAGAAAAATGGGAAGGAATACCTATCTTGTCGCCATCCCGGCGCAGGATAAAAAGGCAGGCGGAATGAAAGGTCTTGATCAATATATCCTCTGCCATAGGACCCACGGCATCCCTAACCCTATTCCGCATCTCCAGGGAGGCTTTGTTGGTAAAGGTCACCGCGAGAATAGCCCAGGGCGCGACTCCACGATTCAGAATAAGATCAGCGATTCTGGTGGTGATTACTTTGGTTTTTCCTGAACCTGCGCCAGCCAGAATCAACAAAGGACCCTTTACATGGTCAACTGCCAGGCGCTGTTTGTCGTTGAGCTGATCGAGTTGCTGCAAATAAAACCCCCTCCCTCTGCCGGATTAAACCGTTTCTCACAATAATTCGCGCAGCAGTTCCCGGACAATCTCCCCTGGTTCCTGATCCAAAGGGGGTGTGCCATTGCTTTTCTTTAAAAAGCGCGCAACGGCAGCTGCCACCTGCTTCTCTTCGTAACCTAGGGAAATTAAACCAAGTCGTGCCTCCTGGAGAGAGTTGGATTCACCAGAGGCACCAATCCCGGCAGGGCTATCGGACATCTCCGTTCCAGGCTTAAATTTTTTCTGATACTCAAAAATCAACCGCTCCGCTTTGGCCTTGCCAATGCCGGGGATATTCGTCAAATCCTGAATCCGGTTTTCCCGAATGGCGCGCAGGAATGTAGCCTGTTCCACACTGGAGATTATGACCATGGCAAGACTGGTACCAATTCCAGGTAGCTGCAGCAACCTGCGAAACTCGTCCCGTTCCGCGCGGTTGGCAAAGCCAAACAAACGAAAGCTATCTTCCCGATGTAATGTATGGGTCCAGACCTGAAAGAGCATCGCCTTATCCCTGGCAACAGCGGCGGATATTGTATGATAGAGATTCAGTGATATATCCAGTTCATAACCCACGCCTTGTACCAGTAAGATGATCCTGCGTGTATCAAGTTCTAAACAACGCCCCTCCAGGTAACCTATCATTTTTCTAACCTCTCTTTGCTGCGTTGAGAACTGGATTATGGTGAAACAGCGCTGTCAAAGCGATAGCCAGAGCATCAGCGGCATCGTCCGGCTCTGGTATGCTTTCCAGGCCACAGAGAAGCATGACCATGCGCTGCACCTCCGCTTTTCCTGCCCGACCGGCACCGGCAATCGATCGTTTCACCTGCAATGGTGTGAATTCCACAATCTCCAGGCCTGCTGCTGCGGCTGTCGCGAAGATGACGCCGCGTGCTTCAGCCACCTGGATGACGGTCTTATGATTTTTCGTAAAAAATAACTTTTCCACGGAGAAAAGATCTGGTTGAAACTGCTGAATCAGCCTTTGCAGGGAGTGCTGGATAATCAATAGACGACTTGCATGACCATCTCGAGCCAGAGTCTCTATTACGCCAAATCCGTTTACAGAGACTCTCTGCTGGCCATTTTCACGATGTAAGATGCTAAAACCAAGACGGGCATAACCGGGATCTATGCCCATAACAGTCATTCCGGCCATTAGGATTTTTCGGAAAGAGCCTGCATGACATCATCCGAAATATCAAAATTAGCATAAACATTTTGAACATCATCCATATCCTCAAGCTTTTCCATCAAATTCAGGTTCTGCTCAGCTACCTTCTCATCAACTTCAAGCTCCGTGTTCGCTATGAATTTTACCTCAGCCTCTTCTGTTTCGATACCTGCCTGCTCCAGCGCTGACATAACAGCCATAAAATTTTCTGGAGCGGTGGTGACCTGAAAAACGGAATCTTCTTGGGAGATATCATCTGCACCAGCTTCCAATGCGATCTCCATCAGCTTATCCTCGGTTACCTTATCGCCCTGGATCAGAATCACACCTTTGCGGGAAAACAGGTAAGCAACAGACCCGGCCTCAGCCATACTGCCGCCATTCTTGCTGAACACTGTACGCACATCAGCCGAGGTCCGGTTGCGGTTATCCGATAATGCTGTGATCATATAAGCAACGCCGCCAGGACCATACCCCTCATATAAAAATTCATTATAGGTTACGCCCTCAAGTTCGCCCGCCCCTTTTTTGATCGCTCTCTCAAGGGTTTCCAGAGGCATATTCGCCTCTTTGGCCTTTTGGTATGCTATACGCAAACGTGCGTTTCCATTAATATCAGAGCCGCCCATCCTTGCTGCAACCTGAAGATCCTTAATAATCCTGGTAAAAAGGGCGCCGCGTTTGGCATCTTTTGCTGCTTTTTTATGTTTAATTGAAGACCATTTACTATGTCCGGACATAGCCTACTCCTTGGATTCAGGCATTGATTTCATTTTTATCCTAACTGGATTTGTCAACGTCGTCTGACAACCATAAATCAAACGGTCATAGGAAAACTACCACGCTGAATTGACCACTCTATCTGGCCTGTAAACCAGCAAAATGGAGGATATAGCTCTTCGGAATTCCAGCCAAACCATAGCCATAAATGGTTACCTCATAGGGAGCGCTCTGCCCTGGTTGTAACTTTTTTATCGTTGTATATCCCGATCCCTTTCCAATAAATTTACCGTTGGCATCCAAAAGTGTGACGATGATCTTGGGGTAACTGACGACGAAAGCGTTTTGGTTTTTCAACACACCCTCCAATTTATAGCCCAAATAGCGATCCTTATAAAAACGCTGCTGGCTGCTGGAAAATTTGGTATTGTAGATAAAGAGATCCTCTTTCTCAGGTTGAAAAAATACCTTGTACCTTGTTAGATTGCGGGGAGCCGGCTTGCGAAAGCCAGAAACAGGTAAAGTCTCGCCTGGCATGATATGACGGTCACTGTAAAGGGAGACCACCTCGGTCTGCTCACCCTTTTCATTGTAAAACGATAGGCTTAGACCACTACTCCTGATAGCACTCTTGCCTTTATTCGTGACCAGAGCGCTGATATAGAGACTATTGAGCGCAGGCACCAGGCGCAATTGGCTTAGCTCTGCGCTAGCCGGATCTTCATCGTTTAACTGGCCACCGGTCACGGTAGTCTCATTACCGGAGAGGGGGGAAATTCTTCCTAGGCTGGAACGATTCCCCCCGGTGATGGCCTCCGGATCCTGATAGGTAACCATAGCAGAACGCAGAATTAAAGCACTTTCACTCTGGATGAGTCGGGCGATCACCTCGACCCGGTTGCCTTCAGAATGTATTGAACCTGTGATGACCCCCTCTACGGAAAGCAATTTTCCGATTTTGGCAGCGGTACGTGCATCCAAAATCCCTTGCTGGCCGAGCTGGTGCTCCTTGAGAATGCGATCCAGCCGACTCCGTTCGACCACGGAGAAGGATCCCTGGTTTACAAGCTCGTGGGTTAGATGCTCAGCCACATAAACGGCATAACCATCCGTAAAATTTTTATCCACCTCAAACGGAAAAACAGCTACTGTTCCCCGAACCAGACGAGTTTGCGCCTTCGCTAACTGCTGTGCCAGATGTCGAAGGCTGTGCTGTTTTCCCTTTGGAGCGCTCTGACAACCAGAGAACCAGAGAAGGGGAAAAAAGATGACGAACAGAAGAACACTTTTCTTCATGAGGTTCACTCCCAACCTACTTTAAATTGTAGTAAAAAACTTTGCAGGGAATCCAGAAAGGACTCCTTCTGGGAAACATGCAACCAATGTGTACCGTCGCGAACGACATCCACCTGCCAATGGGAAAAAAGATGATCCAATAGAGGAATCTTTTCAGGCAGGTAAAATGGAGACCTATCTCCAAAAATAAATTGAACCGGCTCCGGGTAGCGTTGCGCCGACCAGGTATCAACCCGATTTATATCCAGCCAGTCAGGCAACACTTCGCGCTGCACAAACCGCTCCAGTGCATCGATATTAATACGCCAGTAATACCCCCCCTCTCCGAAAGCAGGTCGCTCCAGGTTCATAGCCAGAAAGCGGGCCACTTCTGTCCGTCCGATTTCAAGGTTCAAGAAGGCTTCAATTTCATTATAACTTTTCAAATGAGAAATATCTTTTTTCAGCGCGGCAAACTCCCTCTCAAAACGGATCGGATAAACCATGGGAAGAATATCAACCACGACCAACCCCCTCACCCGCAGGGGATTCTGCAAAGCAAAATAGGTGGCCAGCATACCTCCCATCGAGTGCCCTAGAAGAACCGGGCGGCGCAACCGGCGCACCAGAAAAAACTCATTCAGATCGCCAGCCATAGCTTCCATGGTATGCTCGCTGGCATGGGGCGAATCGCCGTGGTTACGCAGATCAACCGTATAAACGGAGAAATGACGACTCAGGCGTTCTGCAATGGCTGCCCAGTTTCTAGAAGATCCAAACAATCCATGGAGGATCACAAGCTCAGTGCCCTCATTTCCAAATCGCCGAAACGCTAATTCCATTGCTAGTCTGACTTGTTATCGCCAAGGGGATCGAGGGCATCGCGCAACCCATCCCCCAGAAAATTATAAGACATGACAGTAAGAAAAATAAAAAATCCTGGCCAGAGAATCCAGGGATAGAGCTGCAAAGAGGTAATATTGCGCGCCGCTGTCAACATATTTCCCCACGAAGCTTCTGGCTCTTGGATACCCAAAGTCAATAGACTTAATGCAGATTCGCCAAGGATATAACCAGGTATAGATAATGTAGCCGCGACAATCGCGTAGGAAAAGGTAGCAGGCAGTATGTGCCTTACAATGATATAAAGATGTGACGCGCCCATAGCGCGGGCGCTCTCCACATAAGTCTGCTTCTTGATACTTAAAACCATGCCGCGAATGACACGGGCTAATCCTGCCCATCCGATAAACGACATGATGATGACGATCAACAGATAGATTGCCGTCGAGGAGACATCATCAGGAAAAGAGGCACGCAGTGCCAGCATCAGGTAAAAACCAGGGGTCATCATGATCATCTCCGACAGACGCATGAGAACGATATCAACCCAGCCGCCAAAATAACCGGAGATCCCTCCGACCAGCATACCGAGGGTGAAAGAGATCATCACACCCACAAGCCCGACGGAGAGAGAAACACGCCCTCCGTATAAAATGCGCGAAAGGATATCCCGACCCTCCGCATCCGCTCCAAGGGGATAAAACATAACACCGTCAACGTGGTGAATCCCCAACAGCGTATGTTCGATAGTCCAAAGTCCCATAAATTTTCTGGGAACCACCTTAGGAAACAAAGTAAGATGGTGCCGCTTCAAGGAAACAGGTACAAAATTCCTCTGTTGGTTCTCGTCAAATTCAATTTTATATTCGTAAATGAAAGGCTGCAAAGAGAATCCATTGCTATCCCCAAAAAGCAGCGGGGTTGGCTTGTGCCAGCTCTTTTTTTTCTGATTGTAATCATAAGGATAGGGCGCTAAAACATCGGCAAATAAAACAACCATGTAGAGGAGAGCCAGAATACGAGCCCCCCAAAGAGCCAGGCGGTGACGGCGCAGTGTAGCCCAAATTCTCATTCCGCTGCCCGATGTTTTCGGTTCTCGGTTAAACCAGGATGAAAGAGGATCGAGGCGCAACAGCCATTTTTTCCAACGATTCGAGAGCATAAAAATTTTTACCCATTTCTACCAAACAGAAAGTGATGAACCCATCAGCAACGACCCGGACGCCTCTCTCAATAACAAGACCCCCTCAAAGATTCGCCATTGCCGCAACCAACCCTACCAGGAAGAGCCTATTCCATTATATTTGCAGCGGAAAAGCGGCTTGACAGAAAATAATTTAGACATCCATTTGTCCAGTCAGCAACAGTATGGCTGATTTCTCATTGTTGTTTGAAATGTATCTATCAACCCTCACGGGAAGGATCGATTCGAAAACTGTTTGCTCTTGACGCTAACACAGATAGGTATAGTTTTGGCGATACTGACACAGAGATTTGTCAATGCAATCCAATTTTGAGGTAGTTCTATGGAGTGGGAAAAAATATTAGCTGACTCTGTGCAGGATGGCTCCATCCGCGAATTGCATTTAACCAGGGTGCCCACTTTAAAAACAGTCGAAAACTGGGACAATGTTATGCCGATTGGGTTGATTGACCACCGCAGCAAGCATGCTCACTACAAAGGCGGACTTGTAAAGTATCAGGAAAAAATCTATTTTATCTCGGATATCAAAATTGATTCCCTGGCCAAATGGATCAACTGGAAATTTCCCACCACGATAAAGGTAATACCTGAGCCGGAAAAAAAAGGCAAAAAAGAGTAATCGTCGCTACCACTCTCCTACCAGAAACACTAATTAAACAATTTGATGATAATATTCAGTTTCTCTGCTGCCATGATTAGATTTTGATCCTGGCCTTCTGCAACGATAGCGGCAGTATCCCCCAATCTCTCCTCAAAAATCGGTTTTAGCTTCGGCTGCTGAATCAGGTTGTCCAAAACCTCTTTATCCTTCACCTGTATGATTGTTTTATGTGAGATGGTCGCGATTTGTATATTCTTAGACCATTCCTGTAAAAAATACTCCACATTCTGGGGCAGCGGGGTTTTAAAACAGCTTAGGATCGTATCCGTAAAAACCTTGGGAGTAAACCCGATCATCACCCCCTGCTGAAAGGTATCACGATTGAGGGATAGTGTCAGCACCTGGTTCTCATCTTCGATCTTGGTAAAAGCCTTCATAATATACAGAACCATCTCTGATGCCTGATTTTTATCGATGATAATGGTCATGTCTGGATTGAAAAACAGGCAAGCCGTGAAGTACTCTTTCTCAAGGGATTCCAGGTCGTTGTTTAAAAAATGACGGCCAATACGGCTGACGCTGAGGTATATATCATTCTCTTTCTTCTCGTAGGTAATAAAACCGAAAAGAAAAAGATAAAAAACAGTATGGATAAATTTGCGCTCATACGTTTGCAGAACCTTGCGCAGGTTTCCCGTTACAAAATCACCGGGCAGAAAAACCTTGGCCTGTAGGTATTGTGTCAAAAGCCAGGTTAAACCAAAGGCCTTCTCCTCTTTCATCAGAGTTAATACCGTGTCAAAATCATCCTCTGAAAAAAATGGCATATCTATTGGGTTAAAAATCTCCTCATAAAACCCTACCTTGTCACCTTTTTCAAAGATAACGTCAATGATCTCCTGTAAAATCCTGACAGGAGATTTGCCGATAAAATCCTGGAATTTTGCAGTTAAGGCTAACCGGTAATCCTGGATCTCCAGAACCTCCAGCAGACGCAGGACAGGTAAAATAAAATCTAGCTGATCGACAAGCTTAATGGGAGATATGGGATCAAGTTTGGCTGGTATTAATGATTGTGCTAATTTTCGGTTATCTGCAAGCTTCAAGCGCAGAGCCTGGGTCAACAGTGCGCCCTTGGATTGGATGAAAAAAAGGGTTTTTTTCAAGTTCAAAACAAAATCAAAACCGAGATATTCGGCTGCCGCGCCAAAACTGCGGTTGCTGTAGTAGAAAGTCTCCCCCCAAGGATTAATCAACTCCTGAGGCAACACAAGAAAACGAAACATCTCATTATCAAAAAAAACAACCTCTCCAGCCAACTTCTCCTCATGAAGCTGAAGCAATAGCTGTTCCGTCTGGTCGCCTCGGCTATCTTTCATGCGCGCGACATCAAGAATACCGCCATTGGCAAAGGCCTTCTCAAGAATCTCTGTGCCGGTCTCACCTATTTTTTCCAAAACGCCCTGAAGATGATTCGCCTGGTACATGGATAGATCGACATCAGGGCCAAATAGATCCTTCGCCGAACGTATGAAGAAATTTTCCCGATTCAAACGTTGCGGAATATTGAGCTGACCCCGCAAGTGGTCAAAGAGATAGTATTTGTCCCGGATATTGGTCAATCTTTCCCGATTGCGCCGAAGATAGACAAAACCAAATTGGCGCAGACTCTGCAACTCCACCTCCAGCGTCTGTGGCGGTATAAAAAGTTTTTTGGATATCTCCCCCAGGGTACAGCCGTCCGGGAACTCCGCTACATAGAGAAGAATCTTCAATTCAATTTTGGAGAGACCTTCCAGCGAGTTTAACAATAGATAGCGATTTTGCGACCGTAGAGTGATCTCTTCAAAATATTCTGTTCTTTTTTTTTCCTGCGATGCTTCTATTCCCCAGAAACGGAGCAACTGGTTGAAATCGCGTTCAGACAGCCAGTCCAATTCTTTTTCAAAGATCACTTCCATTGGTTCACCGAAACTTATTTTTCTAAAAAAATATACGGAAAGGCGATCAATGTCAAGTATAATGATAATTCTATATTTACAATACGATATACTGGAAAAAGCTTTGAATTCCTATAATGAAAGTGAAAAAGGCTGGACTTGACAGACGACCCTTCAATGTTTGCGTAATTATGGGAAAGTATCCCCTTATGAGGACAAATGGTTTCTATGCTGCAATTTTTTAAAAATTTCTTTGGCGAATACTGGTTCATCATTATCCTCTCTATACCAATCGCCCTGTACTACTCCTACTTTATTTTTCGGTATCTGCTCCGCCTCCCCTACAAAGAGGTCGGCGCCTCTAGCTTCAGCGAAAAGGCGAGCTTAACGATACCCATTCTCTCATCGCGGCAGTTTTTCCTCCGCTTTACACGCAAGGTTCTGGTCTTTTTGCTATTGGTCTACTCAGCCTCATTTTTAACGGTTGTACTTCCTTCAGATCCTGCAGACCCGATTGCCCACCTGATCTATTTTCTCTGCGCGCTTTTTTATATTTTCTATTTTTTCCATGTTGTCGCTTTTCTTCTTTTTTACAAAAGGACAGCTGGTTTCACCTACTATCTCAACAGCGCCGGTGTTAGCTGGATGAAAAACGGTGAACAGAAAGAGCTAAATCTGGCCTCACAAATCCAGGTCTGGGAGAGCTTTCAAATTCTCTTTCTCAGCGATGGTAAAACCAGAGCAGCCATACCGCTTTTTTTAATTGCAGATAGACATACCCGTGCCGCCCTGGTAGAATACTTTTCCCCTGCATCTCCGAATATTGCGGAAAAGGGACGGCAGGGTCTAGAAATTTTTGAATCTGTTATCATAGCGCTGATACTGGCGATGCATATACGGCAGTTTGCGGTTCAGGCTTTTTATATCCCCTCGGGATCGATGGAGATGACGCTCCAAATTGGAGACCATCTTCTGGTGGATAAGATTTCGCTTGGGCCCTATTTTCCTCCTGTATTTGGCATGAAAAAACCGTTACATCTCAAATTTCTCTCCTTTTCCTCGATAAAGCGAGGAGATATCATCGTTTTTAAGCCGCCTATTCCCAACGAACACCGCGAATTTATAAAAAGGGTCATTGGTCTGCCCGGAGAAAGCGTCGAATTCAAGCAAGGAAAAGTCTTTATCAATAACAGAGAGCTTGCAGAACCTTATCTTAACAAGCACGATGCAGGCTGGGTGCAGTACTACGCCTATCTCTCGAAAACAAATCCTGCCATGGTTCATGAACCATCCTGTCCCAGAATCAATCATACCGAATACCTCAGCGGCTTCACTGGCAAGGTGACCATTCCCGCTGGCCATTACCTTATGATGGGAGACCATAGAGACAACTCTTCGGATTCACGTTCCTGGGGATTTGTGCCCCGGGAAAACATTCGCGGAAAAGCCTGGATACTCTATTTTAATTACTATAATTTTTTACATCAGATGAACTTTTCCAGACTGGGTTGGATTCAATAAATAGCGCGTGGTATACTGTTTGCAAGGGACTTTGTGCCAAAAGGACGTTGGTAACAACCTGGCATTACCCGACACAAGGCAATGCCATGCAGTCAGGATATCCTACAACTGTTCATGCGATGTCCACGGATGGAGAAGTGCTGACCCAAGGTCGATAAGGACGCGGTTATGGTATTGCCCAATCGGTCAAATCTTGTGCTGAGTTTATCGAAGCATCGATGCTAATAGGTATATCGCGATGAAAACGCGCATCCGCTTTGTATTTCTGCTTCTTGCTATCGGTTTTCTCTTATTAGCTTTCCGTGTCATCTGGCTGCATCTCTTTTTTAAGATTCCGGATCGCTATGCCGCTTTGCGTAGCAATGTGGAAAGGGGATCCATTATCGATAGCGAGGGTTTTCCTCTGGCTGTCTCCCAGGAGGTTACCAGTATTGGGATCAACCCCGCGCGCCTGCGCGATAAAAAGGCGCTTGAAAAATTATTAACCGATATCGGACACCTCAGCCAGGGGGAAATTCAGGAAGTTTTGCATAGCGACCGTTTTCGCTGGCTCTTTCGCAAAGCGCCGCGAGCCATTTTGGAGCGGTTTAAGAAAAGCGGGATTCGCGATATCACCTACATCAAAGAGTATAAGCGAATTTATCCCGATGCAACTCTGTTTTCACATCTGATTGGTTTTGTGAATCTGGATAACGTTGGACGAGAGGGTGTTGAGGCGACCTTTCATAACTATCTTTCCGGCGAATACATCCCACTGTCAGACTCTCCCTTTGTCGGCCAGCACTTCCATAACGCCCTGCAGGGTTACACGCTGCGTCTTACTCTCAATAGAATGGCGCAATATACCCTGGATAAAGAGATCAGGAAAGTTTTTGAAGACAGGAAGGCTAAAAGCGCATTTGGCATTATCATGGAAACAGAGAGCGGCCGTATTCTCGGACTGGTAAACTATCCAAATTTTGACCCCAATAGCGTTGACGCCAGCGAACATGCGGAAAGACGCAACCGTTCTATCAGCGATACCTTTGAACCTGGCAGTACATTCAAAATGTTTATATCCGCTGCCCTGCTTGAGGCAGGCGTTGTCAGCGAAGCGGATCCATTTTATTGTCCTGGCCATATCGAAGCGCACGGTCATCGCATCGAATGCACAGGCACACATGGGAAATTAAATTTTTCACAGGTGCTGCAAAAATCCTGCAATATAGGAATTATTAAAGCGACTCAGAAAATCAAGGCCGCCCAGCTCTACCAGACACTAAGTCACTTTGGATTCGGAGAAAAGACCGGAATCGAACTTACCGGCGAACAGAGCGGTATATTACGCGACAGCCGACAATGGTCCGCTCTCTCCATGTATTCCATGGCCATGGGTTATGAGATATCGGTCACGGGAATCCAGCTTATCCAGGCAGCGGCAGCCATAGCCAACGGCGGTTATCTGGTAAGGCCACAGATAGTGGAGAGTGTTGAAACTCCCGACAGCCAAAAGGTGCATCGCAGCCTGATGATCTCTAGAAAAAAAATTATTTCTAATCACACATCGCAGCGACTGCTTCACATCCTCCATCTGGCTACCCAGGCAAACGGTACCGGCTATCTGGCAACGCCGGTGGGCATTAAGGTTGCGGGCAAAACAGGTACGGCCAAGAAATCCCTGCCCGGGAAAGGATACGCTTCAAACAAACACATAGCATCCTTTCTCGGTTTTTTCCCTTATGAAAAACCAAAGTATGCTGTCCTGATTATGGTGGATGAACCTGCCGGTGAGTATTACGGGGGTTCCATTGCGGCGCCTGTTTTTCGAAAAATTGTGGATCAGCTGCGCCATCATCTTCATCTAAGCCCTTCGCTATCTTATGAACAGCTAAAAAAGCAGCGCTACCATTTTACAGAGCCCAAGGCAGATCTGGATGAGCAGGGGGTTCCCAAATTTACGGCCCATTCGCTGCGGGATGCGTTGTGGTTTGCGCGCTCCTATGAGGTGCCAGTCACCTTCTCTGGCTCAGGAAAAGTGCAGCAACAGAAAAAAGTTGATTCTGCAGACAGCAACCATCCAGTGTGGGAACTTTTACTCCAATAGGATCATGTATGGAACAGCAGCCCATAGCTATATATAAGGAAAGCGCGAAAAAGCAGGGTGCCACGCTGCGGGTGCAACTGCACGATCGTTCCGTCTATCTGCACTCCCGAATCGACCCCATCCAGGAGGCAGAACAGTTAGCCAATCAGCTCTTTTCCGATAGCGTTGCCTCTGCCTTCAGCGCGCTCATTTTTTTGGGACTGGGTCTTGGTTACCACTATCGCGCAATTCGCAGGTTAGTCCCCCCCCAGACCGCTATTTTGATTATAGAAAAAGAGGAACAGGTGGCAACTTTTTGCCGGGACGAGATGACAATTACTGACCCTATTCTGGTCAACCCAACCAAAGAGGAGTTAGAAACCGCCATAAAGGAGCTGCCGAGCGCCAACATAAAAATGATCACACATCGAGGCAGCCATAACGCCTTTTCATCCTACTATGACTCTCTGTGGCAGGAGCTGCAAACATTCATCAGTCACAAAGAGATCAATATCGCAACGCTGGGTAAATTCGAAAAAATATGGTTAAGAAATTTTTTCCATAACATTCCTCGCATACGCAAATCCCCCAGGCAGCAGCATCTATCTCCGCTCATGGCCTGCGACAACAGCCTGCCAGCTGTACTCATCGGAGCAGGTCCTTCGCTGGGAGATCAGATCTCCTGGATGAAGGAAAATCACTCCTATCTCTTTCTGGCTGCAGTGGATACGGCGCTAAAACCGATGCTGGATCAGGGCTTGCAACCGGATGTGGTTTTTACCGTTGATGGACAGCTCATTAACTCCCTCTATCTCAGACCCCATAGCTGTCCGTGCCCGTTGATCGCGGAGCCGACATCCCATCCCCTATCACTGCGCCACTGGCAGGGCCCAATCTTTTTCTTCAGCTCGCCCTTCTCCTATGTACGACTGTATGAGTCGATCCATGGCGAATTTGGCGAACTGAAACACGGCGGCTCCGTATCGACAAACGCCTTTGATTTTCTAACCCGTATGCGATTTCCTGAAATATTTCTGGTAGGACAGGATCTGGCCTTTAGCAAGGACAGGGCCCATGCCGCTGGCACCTATTTGGACGAGCTCATGTACAACCGAGAAAACCGTCAGCGCCCACGCGAGCAGGCGTTATTGCAACAGCTCCGTTCCCTTCCTCCCCAGTATAGATTGGCCAACCAGGGAAATCAGGTCTACACCAATGACAAGCTTCTCTATTTCCAAAATTGGTTTAACCGCGAAATTCCCCTATACCAGCATGGTAAAGTCATCAATCTAGCCAGTGAGGGTCTGCCTTTGGCTGGGGCACAATTTAGCCGGTTGACTGAATTACCTCCGTTTTCTAAGGTCAAAACAGAGTCCGTTTTTTACCAAACATGGATAGAATTGACTAGTCCCGGATATCATCCTGCTGATCATGAGGAAGCTAAAAGGGAGTTCGATCTGCAAATGGAAGAGCTGACCCTCCAGGTTCGTTTTGTACTCACAAAACTGCAGCAGGGATTGGAGCTAACCACAGAGCTTCTACGGCTACAGCGCTACCAGCAAGCAGAGAAACCTCTGGATAGCCGTATCTCCCGACTCCTAGCTGAACTCGACCATCTGGACAAGGAGATAGGCTCCCTGGAGCAGACCAACCATCTCCTTAGTCCGGTGATGCAGCAGAGCATCCAGCGGATACTCAGCGGAAGCCAGGATTTTCTCGATGAGGAGGCAAGGCAAAATCCCCTGCGCAAAAGCATCTTGACAAGCGGAAAACTGTACCAGGGGATGCACGAATCCCTATCCTACAGCCTGCTTTGCCTCAGCAAAGGCAAATTATTACGCTATGAGTGAGACAAGTCACCCTCTATTCCTAGGACTCGAATCTTTGCTGATGTCAAGATCCTCTCCCCTTTTTCTGAAAAACCGGAAGAACATCCTGGTAGCTCTTTCCGGCGGTTCAGACTCCCTATTTCTCCTCTATTTTCTACACTGGTTGGCGCAACGCCAGGCCGGAATCATGAATCTGGTTGCCGCCCATATCCAACACCATATCCGCACGGAGGACTGGCAGGATAAAAAGATCGCCCAGGAGCATTGTCGCCGGCTCTCCATCCCCTTGACCGTCCAGGAGCTCCATGTTCCCCAGCAAAAAGAGAGGACGGAGTCCATGGAAATGGCCGCGCGACGCCTACGCTGGCAGGCGCTGCGCCAGATTGGCGCGGATAGCTGCTGCGACTGGATTGCCACAGGCCATCATCTCCAGGATCAGGTAGAGACCATGATTTTGAGGATTGGCGAGGGTACAGGAGGCTATGGGTTGCAAGGGATGTCCTACCAGGGCGGCGGCATCTGGCGTCCTCTCCTCTACACAAGCAAGCAGGAGATTGTTGCCTATCTAGTAGCCCACAATCTAACCTGGGCCGAAGATCGCAGCAACCAGGATAAACACTATTTGCGCAATCAGGTTCGTTCGCTGCTGCCCCATCTGGAGCAAACCTTTCCCCGGTTGCAGCACAACCTGAGCCAGTTGCACCAGAATCTGGAGAACAGTGAACATACCCTGCACCATCTCCTCCAGGAGAGGTGGGGGACGGCCGCCCGCATCGATGAGGGCGAGGCATGGCTGCTCTGTCACGACTGGCCCTGGAACGAACCAAAAACCGGTTTGACTGTGTTGCACTGGCTGCATCATCAAACCGGATTCCCGAACATAAAAAAAAGATGGCTGGAACTACTTTACCGGCGGATTCAAAAACAGGTATCGGATCAGAAAGAGAGGGGAACCAACTCCCTTGCGCACCTTCCCGGCTCCTTTCCGGACAGGTGGCACAAACAAAGTGATCTGCTGCTGTTCCAAAGCGCCGAGCTGCGCTGGAGTATGGAGGTTTGGAGCTCGCAGGGCGATATTCTGCGCCTACTCCATCTCCAAAAAAACTTCCCTTATCAGACCCAAATGCTACCGATCTACCTGCGTCAAGGCAACTCCAACCGCTGGCAATTGAACCAGGAACATCCCCTCTTCTATAAAATGATTGCAATCCAATCTGCAAACCTATCCCCATTGCCACTCGATTGGGAGATAAACCTTGCTCACCAGATGCATCCGCTCACAGAGTGGAGCATCGATATTGCAGATGAGGCAGGTCAACCGGTGGCTGCCTCGTTCGGTCATTTTCTCAAAAACATGGTACGGCGAGAGTTAAGAGCCAAAGTACCGGTTCTCTGTCACAACAAAAAGGTTCTGGCGCTCCTTCTCTCCGCTTTGAAGGGCGAAAACAGAGCAGATCGCTTTGCAATAAGCGCCCCCCCTTTCATAATTCATTGCAGCGAGACATGATAGCGATCCTGAAAAACCTGAGCCTACACCAAACTCACCTTTGAATCACTACAGAAAAAAAATTTCATTTTACAAATGAGAGGTACCCTGTTACCGATGATTTTATATAGGGTCGATCCTGAAACAGTTAGGATCGCCATACCAAATTTAAATACTATAAAATCATGGATGCTGAGGAACACTTAATGGAATTATGGTACACAGAAAACCAGACAGAAAATGTACGACTCTCGTTAAGGGTCAAAGAGACCCTTTACAAAGGAAAATCGGAGTACCAGACTATCGATATCATTGATACCTATGACTATGGCCGGATGCTTGTCCTGGACGGATTGGTAATGACAACGGAAAAAGATGAATTTGTATACCATGAGACCATAGCCCATGTGGCCATGTTGGCTCATAAAAACCCCCAGAATGTCCTGATCATTGGCGGTGGGGATGGCGGTACCCTGCGCGAGGTGGTAAAACATAAAACCCTGCAAAAGGCGACTATGGTAGAAATCGACGCAGAGGTGATGGAGGCCTCGCGTAAGTTCTTCCCCTTTCTCCATGGTGGATGGGACCATCCCAGGGCTGAGGTGTTGGCTCAGGATGGCTTTCTTTTTCTCAAAAACAATAAGGTCAAATATGATGTCATTATGATCGACGGCACGGATCCGATCGGCCCGGGCGAAATTCTGTTTACAGAAGATTTTTATTCGTTGGTGCTCGAACATTTGGCCCCGGACGGGATCTTTGTACAGCAGACGGAAAGTATCTGGGTTCACCCTCATATCATCGCGGATGTCAATAAGCGCCTGCGCAAGAAATTTTCCTCTGTCTCCTTTTTTGATGTGCCTATTCCAACCTATCCCTCAGGATACTGGAATTTCAGTTGCTGCACCAATCTGCCCGGATTTCAACCTGTTTCCAGTTTTGATATGAAGCGGTTGCAGGAGCTTGGCGAACTCAGGTTTCTCAATGAAGAAATTTTACGCGGGATTTTTGCCCTGCCCAATTTTGCCAAAAAATTTCTGGAGATTTAGCACTTTGAAAACAACGCGCGCTCTCTCGCTACTGGTTATCCTTCTGCCTCTTGTCGCCTCTATCGGCTGCCGATCTCTGGTCAACGAACCGGTTGCCGCCTACGGCTGGCCAAGGGTTTACAAGGATATCCAGGAGTATCCGGCGCGTCAATTTTCCTATTACGAATTTCGCCCGGATCGCCCGATTGTCGACCGAATCAACTGGAAGGCATCCGAGGTTTTGCGTTATCTAAGGGATTATGACAGCAAACCCCAATACAAAATCTACGAGCCAAGCCCCGTGGAAAAAAAGCAGATTGAAAGATATTTTAAACTGTTGCCGCCTGCCTACCAGGAGACCGTAAAAAAATATGTGACCGGAATCTACTTTATCGAAGATTTCTGGGGGAATGGATTAACGGAATGGGTTCTGGGACCAGACAAAAAAATCTACACCTTTGTTGTGTTTGATAAAAGCACACTAAAACAGACGATACCGCAACTGCTGCAGAAAAGGGACTCCACCTGCTTTCACCCTGCTCCTGATTACCGACTGTCGATTGCCAGTAACAGCAGAGAGCTGGGGATACTCTATATGATGGCTCATGAGTTTACCCATGTTCTCGACTATGTTTACAACATAACCCCGTATGTGGACAGCTCTTCCAAATTCTTAAAACAGCATCCTTTGCTTACAGACAGGCTCATGGCCGGAACCTGGGCAGAGTACGATAAAATCGTTCCCCAGAAATTTTTCGCGGAGCAACCTAAAATTACATTTTACGGATTTCGCAAGGGGCCGCATCTGAGTTATCTGCAGATTCAACAGATATGGCCAGGAATGGCGGCTAACGGTCTGGCCTCCCTCTATGCTGCGCAGAACTGGGCGGAAGACCTTGCCGAGCTTGCCAGTTGCTATATCCTGTGCGATTACTGGGGATACAGCCTAAGATCGGATCTATACCATAAAAATCAAAAAATCCTAAGCTGGCAGCCCCAGAAACAGAAAGAGATACGCAAACGCATCGAGGAGTTCAAAAAAACCCTAAACAAGCTCGCCGAAGAGAAGGCTTAATTTACAGTTGAGCCTTCAAACTTTTCCCGAAGAACACGAATCGCCTTCATATCATCATTGGTTTTCAGGATCAGAGCGGAGTGCGCTGTGTCCATGCTTTCGGAGGCGTAAGCGTAGTGGATATTAATGCCATTTTCAGCGATGGTATTGGCAATTTTTTCCAGCCCTCCTGGACCATGGGGCAGATCAACACGAACCACCTGATCCTCCTGAACCGGCAAACCAGCCTCGCCCAGCAGATGCAGCGCTTTGGTAGAATCGTCCACAACTATACGAATCAGAGCATGGTCAACGTGATCGAGTACGGAAATGGCCAGAATATTGATATTCTCGTCATTGAGCGAGCCGCAAATATTGCCCAAAACACCCGGTTTATTTGCCGCAAAAATCAGAAGTTGATTGATGATCTTCATTGGATACCACCTTTTCTAAGCAGGGACATGGATTGATTGTTTCGCATGTATCATTTGGGATTGAATACTGTTGATACCTTTGAAACAAAGAATACACACAAAGAACTTGTTTGACAAGGACAATTTATATTTTATCAGGGTTTAGCTATTTTCGGTTTCTCGTTTGTTCTCTATGAAAAAGTACTATCGATTTTCCATCTACCTGGTTCTTATATCAATGACTCTAGCCGCGCATACCAGGAGAACCAGCGCCGATAACCCGGAAAACCACTCCGTTAACTGGAAGGGTATCTCCAACTTGAACAGGATAGCCCCCCTGCTACCCTGGCACCACAACAACCAGCATCTCGGTTCCAGGCAGGCCAACGAGGTTCCCAGGCTATTCGAGCAATCCATAAAATACCCTTGCGAAAAAAATGATCCTGTCACATTGCCGTTGCCGGGAAGTCGCAGACAGGTATCTGTGGACAGCACCCCCTCTTTGAACGATAACCACAATCTCCTTGCCGCCATAGATGGCTCAGTAGAGACGCAATGGGTCTCTCGGTGGAGCCCCAGAGACCACTGGTACCATATCAATTTTCACCAGAAGAGGCTATTTGACCGTATCGTCATCCATTTTGGGAAGATACAGAATCAGCCGACAGTACACCAATACCACATCCAGTTCTATTACAATGGTCAGTGGTTCAATTTCCACAGCGGAAATTTGAAGCAGGCCAATCACCTCCTGAGCGACGAAGTCTACCTGGGAGGCGTTGATGCTGCGCAACTACGCATCTTCATCCCCTCCTCAGGAACAAACCAGGGGCTGGCAGCAATCCGTGAAATCGAAATCTACCTGGGTCAAAGCAAACTCGCACTGACGGATGCAAGGCTCACGGGATTTGTTATGCCGGTAGAAGGAGGTATTTTACCGGAACAGGCACACGCCTATCCGAATGCCCCGCGAAACTACCGAGGCGGCATCCACGCCGGACTGGATATACACCACAAACGAAAACAACCCGGAACTATGGGCGTCAGCAAGATGAGCGCCAATGTGGATAAAAGTACCCGTATCCTGGCCGCTCAGGACGGGGTCATTCTTCGGTCAGACTTAAACTATATTCCCTTTCGCGGCCAGGAGTTTCAAAACTCAAGCAAACACTGGCAAAACCACAAGCGTACTTTTGTGATGAGATCTTTTGGCGGCAGGCAGGTGTGGATCGACCATGGAAATGGCGTAGTCACCTGTTATAACCATCTAGATAAGATCTTTGATCAGGTAAAACCCGGCACAAGGATCCGCAGAGGCGAGGCTATCGGACTGGCCGGCAACTCCGGACTCCAAGGCGAGAGCCTGGAAAATAACTCCGGGGTGCACCTGCATTTTGAGGTATGGGTTGACGGCGAGTTCCTAGGCAATGGCCTCCCCCTACCCCAGGTCAAGTGGCTTTTCCACCGCCTCTTTGCAGCGCAGCCAGGCACAACCTTCTAATCCGGCAGCCTGCCGCTCATCTGCCTCTCCATCATCCACGCCGGATACTCCGGCGGCAGTTCACTGATTTCATCCAGGCGTTTCATCTCATTTTCTGCAAGGGTGAGTTCTGTGGAACGAATATTATCCTGCAGCTGTTTTAAGTTTTTAGCTCCAATAATAATGCTGGTCACTCCCGGTTTTTTCAGCATCCAGGCCAGCGCGACCTGGGCAACACTAACGTTGCGGCCGGCGGCAATCTCCTCCATGGTTTCGATGATATCATAGGCCTTTTCTTTGTTTAAGGGCGGAAAATCAAAATTGTCACGGCGGCTCTCTCCGGCTTTGGATTGCGTACGGCTGTACTTACCCGATAGAAAACCGCCGGCCAGCGGACTCCACGGCATCAGCGCCAGGTTCTCGCTCAAGGCCATCGGTATCAGCTCCCGCTCAATTTCACGGCTGGCAATCGTATAGTAGCTCTGCGTAGCCGCAAATCTGGTCCAGCCCATTTTTTCCGCAATCCCGTTGGCCTTGGCGATCATCCAGGCCGGATGGTTGCTGACACCAAGGTAGCGCACCTTGCCGCTGCGGACAGCATCTTCAAGCCCGCGCATGGTCTCTTCCAGGGGCGTAAGTGTATCCACCCCGTGAATGTAGAGAAGATCGATATGATCCATCTGCAGGCGCTTCAGGCTGTCGTTGACCGCATCGGCAATATGCAGCCGGGAGAGACCGACCTGGTTGGCTCCCTGGCCCATTCGGCTGCGCAGCTTCGTTGCCAGCACAAAGTGCTGCCTGCTGATACCGAGCTTTGCGAAGGAGTGCCCGATCATGGTTTCAGACAATCCCTCGGAATAGACGTTAGCTGTATCGAAAAAATTTATCCCGCTGTCCAGAGCCAGTTTCATCAGAGCATTCACTGCGTCCTGATCCGTTTTACCGATTGCCTCCCACCACCCTTTGCCGCCGAAGGTCATCGCTCCCAGGCATAGCTCAGATACCAGCACGCCGGTATTTGCCAATAGATTGTATTTCATCGTTCTCTTCTCCTTTTACGCGATGTCGCAGAACCAATTTTCGATTCTAATCTGACGCAACCGCTCTCCCGGGTCGCTTCGAAGATAGATATCCCCACAGCGCCAGAAGGAAGGCAAAGGCCATCACCCCTGCCACCAGCAAAAAAATCATTTTCAACCCATACACCTGGGCCGGCTCCGGGGCCATGGTCGGCGTAAGTTGAAAACCGGGTCCGCTCTGTGCCAGAACAAAATAGGCCCAGATAGTGCTTAAAACAGATACGCCCACGGTCTGCCCCAGGGTACGAGAAATGGAGAGCAGCCCTGAGGCTATCCCCAGACGATGGCGAGGCACATTTCCCATGATGGCGCTGTTGTTCGGGGATTGAAAAATCCCCATTCCGATACCAATTGGTAAAAATCTCAGGATATATCCAGCCACATCTGTCGTCTCGCTCACGGTGGCGGCTCCGACATAGGAGAGACTCAGCACAGCCAACCCCACCAGAGTCAGGGGCCGGGTTCCCCACTGGTCAGACAAGCGGCCAGCACGGGGGGCGACCACGCCCATAGCCAGCGGTACCACCGCCATCAGCAGGCCTGCTGTCTGGGTATCATAGCGCAGCACGCTCTCCAGATAATAAGGGATCAGGATAAATAGACCGGCAATCGAAAAAAAGGATAAAAACCCGGTGGCAATATTGATGCTCAGTGCCCTATTGGTAAAAATTCGCAGATCCAGCATCGGCTGCGCCACCCGCAACTCCGTAAGTATAAAGAGCAGAAGGAAAACAAGCCAGAGCGCCAGCAGCCAGAGGATGCGCCCATCACGAAAATGGCTCTTTTGCCCCAGGGTAAGCGAAAGCAGCAGGGCCATGAGGCTAATCAGCAAAAACAGAGCGCCGGCATAATCAAAGGTTTGTCCGCCGGCGGGTCTGTGATGAGGGATAAAGCGATGCACCATCCAAACACCCAGGATGCCGATGGGCAAATTGACGATAAAGATCCAATTCCACTCCAGGTACTGGAGCATAATGCCGCCAAGGATGGGCCCGGAAACCACCCCGATGGAGACAAGGGTGCCAATATAACCCAGAGCCCTGCCCCGCTCGGATGCGGGAAAGACCTCGGTAATCAAAGCAGCTCCAAGGGCCATGAGCATCGCAGCGCCGACAGCCTGCAAGGAACGGAATATCACCAGAGTAGTCACATCCGTTGCCAATCCGCACAGGACAGAGGCTATGGTAAAGAGAGCCATACCACTGAGATAGACCGGCTTTTTTCCGAGGATGTCCCCCAGACGCCCCATTGTCAACATCAGGGTGGTAACAACCAGAAGATAGGAGAGGATGACCCACTGGACCATGGCAAAATCGGTATGCAGCGCCCTTTGCAAAACAGGAACAGCGATATTCACAATACTGCTATCCAGGGTGGCCAGCAAGATACCCATGCCAACAGTGGTCAGTACATACCTTTTTTTGCTGTAATCGATTCCGATGCGGGTTGCGGCATGACAAAGGCTCCTTCAGGCTCTATAGCTTGCAGCCTGAATTCTAAAGAGTGCCCACACAAAGACAAGCTCTTTTTAACCCGCAGCGGTTCACCAGGGAAAAAAGTAATGTAGGCATAGCGAGGTACAACAGTGCGTCTCTCCACGATGTTGTTTTTTCATGTCCATTCGACAATTATTGATTGACTCAATTTGCCTCCTTACATAATTAAAAAAAAGTAAGGAGAATAGATAATGATATCCAAAATAACTGACAAGTTTCAAACTACGCTACCTAAAGAGATCCGTGACAAATTAAAGCTCTCCAGAAAAGATACACTGGTCTGGACCTTGGATGAGGATAAAATCATCATTGAAATCAATAAAAAATCCATTCTTGACCTGAAGGGTGCTATAAAAACAGGATCAGGAAATATCAAAGAAGATATCCAGGAAATGCGCGAACTTATATCTCAGAAAATCCTGACAAAAAAATGAAAAAATATTTACTTGATACCAACGCGCTTTTATCTTTCATAACCGACAGAAATCCATCGCAGCAAAAATCGATTTCTAAATATTTTGAAGAGGCCGCAAAATCCAGATGTGAGCTTATCATCATACAAAACGTTTTAACCGAATTCGTCTATGTGCTCGAATCTGTTTACAAAATTAAGTCATCGAAAATAAAAAATATATTGACAGCATTTTTGAATTCTCCAGGCATTCAAATCATGTATTCATTTGATTTTCATGAAATTTTACGAATCTGGCCCGAGCAAATCTCCGATTATGGAGATGCCATTGTAGCTCCGTATGCAAAGTCTGAAAAAATCCCCATCCTCTCTTTTGATAAGAGTTTCCATAAACAGTTGCAGAAATTGTCTATTGCCATTGAAAAATTTTAAGGATCCATACAAGCACATCCATGTAGAGACGCCCGGCCTCGATACGCCCGCTATGCGGGCTACTCGGCCCCCGGGCGTCTCTACATGGCGTTTTGCACAAACCAAATAACCAAATGATCAAAATCACGGTCCCGTGACGGCCACGGATGGCCTAACATCGGCGATGATATGGCGTCGCATCGAGCCTGTCGAGATGAGGTCAAGGAGCCGATGAAACACAGCGAACATAGTAGTTATCCGCCTTATCGTAGGTGTAGGAGTAGCCGCTGTCGAAGTAGACGCTCCACGCGCTTGCAGGGTAACCAACGTAGGTAGACGACGACCAGTAATAGCCAGCAACCGTGGCAGGAAAAACCGTAATGTCGATTGCCGGATTGCTTTTGTCTTTATCCATAATACTCTCCAGCTCCAGGAGGGAGGGCAACCGCCAATCTGTGCGTCCATCCAGTGTAAGGTTTTCGCAGTACTCCAGCACCGCCTGCCAGTTTGCGGTGGTGGCCGTTCCAGTGCATGTTGCATCTGCATTTTGTCCCATGCTGCATTGTTGCCACACCAGATTGGTCGTGGAATCAGTGACGGTGCCATCACCGTTGTCGGTATACGATGCCGCAAGCAGCGGCAAAGTAAGCAGGAAGAATCCTGCTAAAATTTTCCTTCTTGTTATCTTCATAGTGTTCTCCTTTTAATATGTCCCCCCGAGCTTAGTTTACCCTGAGCTTGTCGAAGGGTCGAGGGGTCATAGTGTTCTCCTTGGTTGTTGAATTTAAAAATTTCTAAACGTTGTATACATCATCGTTTCCCCAATTTTCCGGGTTTTCCTGAATATACTGGCGAATCCGTAACAGGGCTTTCTCATGCCGAATGATATGATCATAAAACCTTGATTGCCAGCCAAATTCCGGATTTTTTTTATTTCCAAAATTCCATGGATATGGTTGGGCATAACAACCCACGCATCCAATTCCACCACCGGAAAATGCAGGGGAATTTCCTGCCAATACCGGGTTGCCGATGGTTCCACCATCGGATAACATCATTTTTCCTCCCGCAATTTTACCAAAATAATTTTCTCTGCTTTTGGTACATATTGTCACAAAATACCTTCCATTCCGGGAATAATCCCACCCCCGCAACGGGGATGTTTCTATTCTATATTTCCCCTTAAATGCATTCTGCCATTCCATATTTACCAATCCATATCCCCCATGTAGAGACCCTGCACCGAGTATTTTGGCCTTTGGCCAAAATGTATCGAGGTGTCACGGTCCCGGAGCAACACAGCGAACATAGTAGATAGCCGTCTTACCGCTGTATCTGGAGCTGCCGATGCCGAAGTAGACGTACCACGCGTAAGCAGGGTTAGTAACGAGGGTAGACGACGACCAGTACCTGCCAGCAACCGTGGCGGGGAAGGAGGAGGCGTCAATGGCTGGGCTAACCACTCCATTATTCGCGATGCTTCTGAGCTCCATACTGGTGGGCAGCCGCCAGTTGGTTCTGCCCGCATAGCCCGCTCCGCCATTGGCTGTATTCAGAGCGGCACACTGGTTTTGTGCATTGTACCAAGTCATTGTGCTGGCAGTTCCGATACCACAGGCTGATCCACTCATGCCCTCGCTGCAGCTCTTCCACACCAGACCAGTCACGTTATCTTTGGTGGTGTAGTCAGCAGTGTACGTAGCATGGGCCGTGGGTCCGGTAAAGCTGCGGGCGTTGTGGGGGTATTGGGATAATGAGCATCCTGACCCTGGGGGTGGGTTGTGCTGCCCACAGAATAGGTTTGCGAACAGGTATCATCCAGAGTCCATGTTCCCGCGTTATTATAATAGCATCCCGTCTGTCCAGTATCTGCGATGGGAAAATAGGTATTGCGGCTTTTTGTGGTAAAGGTTCGCGTAATGTCGGCCGCTAAGCCATTGCCCGCCGCGTCTTTGATGTTGGTTTTTGCCAGAGTCCACTGGATTTGGGAAGTTTCCGGAAACTGCACCCAGCTTAAGCGAATTTTGAGTGTGGTGGCATTTTCCCAGGTGAACGTGGCGGAGTTGGGTGTGCTCACAAAGCTTGTCCCATTGTGAATCCCCGTCGTGAGTGTATGCGTGGTCTGGCTTGTGTCCATGTTCTCGCTGAATACCAGAGTGATGGTTCCGGTGGTGGGATCCACGCTTGTGGCGGCATTATCCGGAGTGGAGGAAACGAGCGTGGGAGCGGTGGTGTCCTTTGTGTAGGTGGCGGTGGCCAATGTGCTGTCATCGTAGCCGACTTTGCAGGCAAGGGCTTTCAGGGTGGTTGTCGCGCTGATATTCACCGCGCCGGAATATTGGGTTCCGGTGTCACAGGCATCCTTTGCACCATTACACACCGGTACGGCGCCATCGTCCGTGTAGCAAATCACTGCATCCGGCGTAGTGGTGGTGATTGTTACAGACTGGTCGGATGTATAGGTTCCGGACGCCACGGAAAACTGCGGTATGGAAACCGCTCCATAATCAATGGTAATTGTCGCACTCGCTACAGTGGAATCGTCCATGCCGCTTTTACACGCCATGGCTTGAAAGCTTTTGCTGGTTCCATCCCCAGCCACCGCGATGGCAGCGGAGTATTTGGTTCCAGCGGAGCAGGCATCCTTGGCAGAATTACACGCCGGCGTGGTGGAGCCATCGTCCGTGTAGCAGATCACCGCGTCTGACGTGGAGGATGTGATGGCGACAGACTGGTCTGTGCTATAGGTTCCCGCGGAGGGGCTGAAAACTGGAGCCTCCACCGAGGAGGCGCGAAATGTGGTACCATTTCTGTCCTCTGGATTGTCCCTCTCATAATTGAGACAGGCGCTGACCAGGATCATCATGGCAGCGATGATTGCAAATAGTTGGATGCGTTTGCTTTTCATGGCGTTCTCCGTTTGCGAATTTTGCTTATGATTCCATTTTTATTTGACGTTTTTGATTCTTCTTATATTATTAAAAGCATGAGCGTATATATGATCATAGTTACCAGTATTGCCCTCTCTTCTGGGATTTTTTTATTATCCCTTGGGGTTTCTAAACTGATAGCACGGTTGATTTTAAAAAATATCTCTAAATGAGCGACCGCCTTTTGATTATTACTGGTTCCCTGTTAATAGGGGTATCTTTGGCCTTGATTCAAACCTATAAATCCTATGAAATCTACATCGAAGCAGTAATGACCATTCTGGCAACAGTTGGAACGATCCTCTCATTGATCGCTTTCTTTAAAAATAAGTAGTAATTCAGTATTTTCCTACCTCCTGTTGCTCTGCACTACTCTCCCTAAAACCTCATTGTGACTCCTGTCTTCCATTTCAGGTCGTTTTTATCCCCATAATAATAATAGGCGAAAAATTGCGGCTCTGTCTCTCTGCCGCTAACGGTTATCTCTTTGACCCGCTTGCCGCTGAAATAGGCATCCACCAGATTCAGAATGTACAACCCGCCTGTAAGCGCGCCATAGAGCATAAACTTTTTTTTGTTGTCCTCAAATTCGCTCCATTTGCTGTCATAATCTGCCTGGGTCAGCCCGGTTGCGCTGTAGGCATCATAGGAGTCCTTTGCCGCGCTATAGGCGGAAAAGGTCATATAGGCCCCATGACCAGCGTAGCGCCCATAAACACCGAGCCCTCGATCAGGCCGTAATTGCCTCCATACATCATCTGGCCCAGGCCGGGAAAAGCGGAAAAATAGAGCGCCTTCATCGCCCGATCCCCTCTTTGCTGCTCTGTCAGTCTGGTAGTTTTTTTGAGAGCAATCGTTGTTTTACCGCTGATGAGATAGAGTCCCAAATTTTTACTGATGGAAGGAATTGCGCCCATATCCCTGACACGGATGGTTTTGACCCTGGCCAGTTCGATCCGGGCGCCGCTGCGGTCCAGGATTTTGCCTTTGATCACCAGAACATCCCCATCCTTACGCACGCTGCCGTAGATCAGAAGGTCTGTTTTGATGGTCTGCATGATCTGGCGCATGCATTTGTCATCATCACAGCCCAGCATCTTCTCCTGCTTGCTGGCCTTGAGTATATTTAACGCCTCAACGTCTTTTTTTATTCTATAAAGCCCTGTTCCAATAATGGCTTCGGATACGTAATCTTTGACGTCCTTGCCGTCCTTGCCGTACTTGAGGGCTTCTACATCAGACATACCGCCATCATTGACGAAATTCTTCACAAATATCAGTTTTTTTGATGTAGTCTGCGCCTGCAAAGCGGTTGCCATTCCAGCAGAGGCGAAAACAGCGCAAGTAAGGATGACAAAAGTTCGAAAAATGGCTCGAAAAGGGGTCAATTTCATAGGAGGCACCATGTTTACCAGAATTAGTTTCTCGTTCATATTTCTTTAATACATGAAAAACAAAATTGCAAAATCAGATGGTTTAGGTCAATTTATATTTTTTTTCGAGTCAAAAATTTATTATATATAACTGAAAAAAAATGACAATTTTAAAAGTGGCCTTGAGGTGTGGCCGCTTCGAGAGCCTCAGCGACCGGAAATGAGCCTCGATGACCGGCATTTCGATAACCTCAATGACCGAGTTGGTCACTGAGGTTATCGAAGTGACATCTCCCTAAAACCTCATCCAAGCCAACCCCCTACGCTGCTGTTTGCGGGCCACCCGACAACCGGCACAGCGAGGCATGGCAGGCACACCACACGATTCATTGCCTTGAAAATTTTCCGAGATCGAATATTGCCATTGACAATCAACCAATTCAGATTCATCTTTGGTTGCAAACCCGATTTTTCCTGGATGTAATTCATGATACCATTTCCGCAACAACCTCAGGGCATTCTTATCACTCAATGTCTCCAGAATGACTTTATCAAGCCGATTGGCAAGTACGATCCTTTACCCAACTCACTCCATATCGGCTACCACGAGGCGATGCGACTGCACGGAGAAAATCCAGACCATGGTCCCATCATGACCATCATGAAATGGGCATACCAGCAGCCCCTGACGGAACTGGCGCTCATCCATATCCGCGACTGGCATGATGCCAGCGACCATGACGAACGACAGCACCTCGGTCAATTTGGTGACCATTGTCTGGTGGATTCTCCTGGAGCAGCTTTTATCTTTGAGGATATCTTCCAAAATACCGCCACAAAGGAACGACATCGGATCGTAAACGCTTCCGGAATGAATGATTTTGTCGATACAGATCTACAGGCATATCTTGACCAGATAGCAGATTTTCCCGGTGGCAAAAAAATTCCTGTGGGAATCATGGGTGTATGGACTGAGGCAAAGGTGCTCTTTCTGGCCTACGATATTGTCAGCCGCTATCCAAATTTTTCGGTTGGGGTCTGCTCTGCCCTGAGCGCCAGTTCATCCCGCTCCGCCCATTTCTTTGCACTAAACCAGATCGAATCGATACTCGGTGTGCAGGTGTTTGCCTCGATCGGAGCCTTCGCGCAGTTCCTCACGGGCAAAATGGCTGAATTAGAACCCCAGAGGCACAGTCGCATCGACGCACAGAAATTTCAGTTCTCAGATCAAATTGACGTCCGCGAAGAAGATCAAAAAATTCTTTCTTACCTCTTCCGCGAATCAAAGCAGGCGCAGTTTAAGGTGCTTGACGGTGGTTTTTCTGGAAATCTTGTACTAAAATCTGCCAGCATAGATATGCATGGCCATCAGCAGGTTCCGGCAGTAGTAAAAATCGGCAACCGTGATCTCATCGCCAGAGAAAGGATGTCATTCGAACAGATCCAGGAGGTTCTGGGAAATAACGCCCCAAGTATCGTGGATTTTGCCGACGTAAACGACAGAGGCGGCATCAAATATAGGTATGCGTCTATGATCGGCTTCGGAGAGGAAGTACAGTCTTTTCAAAAATATTTTTCTAAAACAAATGATATTACCTCGATTAAAAAAATCCTTGATCAGGTTTTCCTGAAGCAGCTGGGCAAACTATACGCAGCCGGAGAGATTGAGAAAATTAACCTGTTTCAATATTATGACTTTCAATCGAAATACGCTCCCGGAGTGCGCAGCAGGGTCGAGACTCTACTCGGATCGCCGGTACAGGGCGACTATCTGCAGCTAACGGAAAGACTAAAAATTATCAACGTATGCCATTTTTATGAACAGGATCTCCAGAGTTTGCCGCAGTTAGCCTACAATGCCAGCTTTCTCGCCTACATCCATGGCGACCTAAATGGAGCTAATATTCTCATTGACTCTCATGAAAATATCTGGCTCATCGATTTCTTCCATACACACCGCGGACATATTCTCAAGGATCTTATCAAGCTGGAAAATGACATTCTTTATATCTTCTCCGGTATAGAGAATGAGCAGGAGCTAACCCTGGCCGTTCAACTCTCAGAGTTGTTATATAATATTGCTGATCTCAGCGCTGAACTTCCCGCGTTACCAGACCATCTGGCGCACAACCAAAAGATTTTCAAATGCTACGAAACTGTTAAGATATTGCGCTCCTACTACCCTGATCTAATCCGCTGGGATCGCGATCCGATCCAACTTCATATTGCCATAATCCGTTATGCCATGCATACACTCTCCTTTGATGAATCCAATCTCTGGCAAAAAAAATGGGCTCTCTATACCGGCGCACTTTGTGTCAATAAAATACGTGAGTATCTGGCCAGATCCCCTGTTTTGCGGGTAGATTTTTTGCCACTCTCGTTTGCCAATGAAGCCGCTATCGGCATCACCATACTGCCGGGAAGGCGGGATTGGCAGCGATCTCTATCTGAAGATATCCAGGAAATCCTGTCATTGGGCATCTCTGCGGTGGTCAGCCTTGTTACACTTGACGAGCTAAAGACCTACCAGGTCGAGACATTACACCTTGATCTGAGAGGCAAAAACCTGGAGGTTCTGCATTCGCCTATTCTCGACCAGGGGGTCCCATCTCTTGCCAATCTAACGGAGATCCTGAGTTGGATCGACCAGATGGCCGCAGCAGGAAAAAAGATTTTGATTCATTGCCTTGGGGGCCTGGGTAGGTCCGGCACAATCGCCGCCTGTTACCTTATCTGGAAAAATGGGGTACCGGCCCAAGAGGCTATATCAATTGTCCGCAAAGCACGGTCAGAGCGCGCCATTGAATCGGCGCAGCAGCTCAATTTTATCAACGAATTCTACAAATCACAAGGAGAGTCAATATGAATATTTATGAAATAGCGCTGGAAGCCGAAACCCAGAGCGAAAAAATCTACCGCGATCTTTCCAAAAAAGCAACAAATAACGAAATCCGTTCTATTCTTTCAATGTTAGCTGACGACGAAGCCAGACATAGCCAGTTCATCAAAGACTTTATCGCAACTCACAAAATGGATCCTGATACCTTTAGCCAGACTGTTGTACTACAGAAAGCTGCTGATTTGTTTCACTCAATGAAAACAAGGGACTCGTTTGAGGCAGAGGATCTTTCCCAGGAGGAGATATACAATCTGGCAATTTCCATGGAAAAGGAGAGCATGACACGTTACCAGACAGCGGCCCATGCTGCGACAAAACTGGAAGAAAAAAAATTTTTACTTTTTCTTTCGGCGGAGGAGGATAAACACAGACTGCTCATAGAGAATATGCTGCATTTCGTAAAAGCTCCCAAGGTATTTCTCGATAAAGATCATTTTAATTTTTTTGACAATATCCCGGCATGAAAGCAGGGATATGCCTCAAAAAAAAATAAACTATATATTCGAAACACTTTGGTTCTCGGGTTTTATACTGGCTAAAGGGTGCGTCGACATCGCTGGCGTTGCCTTGCGATATCCGAAAACCAAAATGCCTTTAGTGTACCTTAAAATATTTAATTAAATCTTCAAGCCTGGCAACGTGAGCAGCTATCGCATCTGAACTGACCGCCAACTCCTCGCTGGACGCAGAATTATCCTGAGCCACCTCATTCAAAGTCTCAGTAGAACGCGATATTTCTGAGATGGCGACACGTTCCTCCTCTATAGCATGCATAATTTTATCAGCCCTGTTTAAAAAATGTTCTGCGTCGCCATGAAGAACTTTATTGATTTCCATATCCTGCGCCATCAGCTCACTAACAGTCTTAACTGTTTTACCAAAGGCCTCCAAACCCTTAAAGACAGACTCAAGGCTGACAATGACATCCTGCAGAGATTTCCCGGAGGCGACAATACTTCCGCTTGTCTGTTGCATGATTCTCGAGATACTTTTTGAATTATCGCCTGTCTGGGTGGCTAATTTTCCTATTTCATCAGCGACCACGGCAAAACCCTTACCGGCATCTCCTGCCCTGGCCGCTTCAATCGCCGCATTCAAGGACAACAGGTTTGTCTGATCAGAAATATCGTCGATGGTAGAAGCGTAGCTAAGCATACTGGCTGCATCAGCATTTGAGCGCTCCATCTGTTCGCGGGAAGTATTTAATTTATGACGAATACTGTCAATAATTTTATCTAACTGATTGCGCACTTCCAGCGCACGCGCCATCTCTCCCTCTTCCCGTGTCACAAGTGAGTTCAACTTCATTATATTTTCTATCAGAACCTTCGTCCTGCTATGTTGATACTCCATTGTTTCAAAGATGCTTTTATTGCCGCTGGTAATCTCTTCTATCGTCGCACTAAGCTGCTCTGCTGTCGCTGCTGTTGTCTGGCTTTTAGCTGAAAGATCATCCGATGTTTTCGCCATTTCTGCGGCAGAGGTGTTCACCTCATGCGTCATATTTTGCGAAATCTGAATAATCTCCTTCAATTTTTTCGACATTTGAACCATAGCCGCCGATAGCTGTCCGATTTCATCCCTGGATGGCCAGGTAGTAAAATTCTGGCGCAACTCTCCTCCGGCAATTTTTGACATCTCATCTGATATTATTGTAATGGGCCGTACAACCTTTCGATCGAGAAACAGAATTAAAATAATAATAAAAACAGTCGCTGCACCCATAATAAAAACAATCACTCCAGCCAGTAGAAAGATGCTTTTATTGATAGACGAAGCAATCTCATCTGATTGTTTTCCAAGTATATACAGACCGATCTCCTTACCATCAAGTCCCTTAATACTTTGCGCAATTGTCAAATACTTGCTATCATAAGAATAAGACGACAAAGCCATTTCTATGGAAAAATCTTTACTTTGCAGATAAGTCAAAAAAGGTTTATCAAAATCCTTTTGGCTTAGCGTATAAGAAAACATCCTGGGATTTTTTTGCAGCGATTTCGCCAGGGGGAGGTAGTCATTTTTTATAAAATAGGCAAAATCAGTATTTTCCGGTTTCAGGCCACGCTGCAGAGAGTTCCACCCACCCTCAAAATTTACCATCCCAATAAACTGATTTTTCGAAAAAACAGGATATAGACCCTTCAGTCGCAGACCCCTGGGAGCGTACTCCATGACCACCAGAGGCTTTTGATTTTTTTGAACCAATTTGAAAGCATCAGAATAGGTTAGCTTTTCGCCAAAACTACCGGGATCCCAGGGTTTAGCAAAAGAAATGAGATCCTTTGTGATTAAATGGATATTCACATTGCGAAAGGGAGTATTCTCTTTTAATATTTTACCATACTCCTTGAGCATATTGATACATGCATCCCTGTCTCCCTTAAACATGGCATCCCTGATAAGGGGATTATTTGCTATCTGAAGCGAATTCGTTAACCAGACATCCTCCTTTGCCTTTACTACATTTTTCAGGTCAACGCGCAGGGATTGAGCGCTTTTCCGGAGAACCCCTTCTTTAATATTTTGAAATTGATAATAGATAAACGGCAACAGAACCACAAGGGAAACCAGAAACACAATTCCTACCAGAATAGTTAATTTGACCCTTAAAGAGAATCGTGATATATGTAAACTTTTATTCATTTTAGCATCCGGCACACGAAATTCATAAGCAATTAAAATTCAGATTAGTTGGGCATTCGAATTTGTCGATTATTTTTTATTTAGACAGATCATAAAGTTGCCACCCATTTCGGCACACCGCTCGCTATATCTATATTTTTAAGCTCCTTTGCATCGGCAGCTTGATTATAAATTTTGCCCCACGCCCTGGCTGTGACTCAACTGACATCTCGCCATAATGATTTTCAGTGATTATAAAATAAGATAGACTTAACCCTAAACCTGTACCTGATCCTACGGGTTTTGTGGTGTAAAAAGGCTCAAAAATCCTGCTTTTAATCTCTTCTGTCATACCAGGTCCATTGTCCTCGATTACGACTCGAATCCTATCCGCTTGCTTCATCACGCGCAAAATAAATTGCGGACCATTTCCCGACTCGACGAAATCTTTTCTCATGGAAAAATATTCTGCCATTGCCTGGGCACCATTACGCAGAATATTGATAAAAACCTGTTGCATCTTACCCTCTTCGCATGGAACCATGGGGAGATTTTCTTCATATTCTTTAACAATTCGAATATTTTTAAAATCATATTTCTTCTTCAGGTCATAATCCGTGGAGGCAAGTTCAAGACTTTTATCCAGCAGCTCTTCAATTTTATGGCTGGAAATAAAATTTTCATTTTTTCTCGCAAAACTCAAGATATTATTCACGATTCCGGCTATCCTGATTCCCGAATCATTGATCGCCTTCAGCATTCTAGGTATGCTACGCAACTCCATATACGATTTCATTTTAGACAGATCCAGATCAACCTGTTGCGCAGCCCTGCGGTTGGCCCCCAAAGCCTCATTCGTTAACCTGCTGGTTAAATTTTGCGCTGACTGCATCATTCCAGCCAGAGGATTATTGATCTCATGAGCCATTCCTGCTGCCAGGCCGCCAACCGAGAGCATCTTTTCTGACTGGATTATCATCTCCTGAGATCTTTTCCGTTCTGTAATATCCCTGACCACAGCCAAAATTCTGTGCTCATCATCAATATGTGAGGCGCGCAAATGCACCTCAACCCAGAAAAGCTCTCCAGTCAGTTTGCGAGCGCGCCACTCAAAAGTTTGCGGCCCTTGCTGAACCGCCCTTTTAATTTTTTGCAAGGCGTTTTCTACGGTATAAGGATGATAACCTGCGCTAAATTTTTCGATAGTGTGCCCAAGAACATCACGGCGCTCGCAGGCAAACATCTTCAACATCGGCTCGTTCACATCCACGACTATACCTGTTTCTAGCTCATGAATATAAATTGCATCCAGACCAGCATTAAAAATTTCTCTATACTTTCTCTCCTGCCTGGCAAGCTCCTGTTCACTTTTTTTCCGTTCAGAAATATTTCGTATGATGCTTAAAATACAGTTCTCCTGATGAATCGTGATTTTAGCAGATGTGATCTCAGCGTCAAATAGAACTCCTGATTTATCCATGGCTTTTATTTCCAATCCGCGGATAAACCCCTCCTGATCCAGCAGATACCTCATTTTACGTTTATCCTCCAGATCGGCAATTACATGCATCGATTCGATAGTACCTCCCAACGCCTCATCGCGCGAATACCCAAACATGCGCTCAAAGCCATAATTGATATCTAAAAGCTTGTCTGTCTGCTGGTAAGATATGGCCACCGCATCCGGGCTGAGATAAAACGCTTTTGAGAATCTATCCTCCGCGTCCTTGATAGCGCTGATATTTTTTTCCGTCTGTATCAGCAGCTCATTAAAATAATCTGTTAGTTGCCCCAACTCATCGCTGCTGTTTCTGGCAACTCTTTTCGAATAATCTTTACTGACAGCAATCTCCTGCATGCCGGACTGAAGCCGATAAATAGGCTCAAAAATAATTTTTTGAAGGCGCGAAATCATAAAAAAAGTGAGAATGGCTGCAATCAAAATGGTTGCGCTAACAGCCGTGAGACTGCGCATCACTGAGGTATCGACCCGCGCGCTGGAAGTGCGGATGACCAATCTTGCCTTTATATTTCCTGAGCTCTGGATTACCGCGCATGAAACAAAGCCTAGATCTGTTTTCGTTGTGCCGCATTCGGGAATGCTTCCTTCTGATATTTTTTCTGTACCAGGGAGGCTCCACTGTGCTAAAATCACCTTGTCATCATCGAACACTGCAGCGGCAGTTACATCCTGCCTTTTTTTCAAAGTATTCAAAATCGTGATCGCATCCGTTGCATCACGAAAGGCAACCGCAGCTTCAAGGTTGGCTGCGAGGATACGCGTGATTGAATTTAGATCCTTTTGATAATAGGTGTAATGGGTATTGTGCTGAAACATAACCAGGGCAGAACCGGAAATCAGCAAAGCCGTTATACCAGATACCAAGGAAATAAGAACCATTTTCTGCCGGATCGAAAACCCAGACAGACGAATCCCTAAGCCTGACATCAGTTCCTCCCGGTAACCAGACTGGCAATGCGCAGCAAGCGGGCATTGATGTGCAATCCGCTCTTTTTCACCGCTTCCAGATTGATGGAAAATCCGAGCCGCTCCTGATCTGAATGAAATTGAACCATACCTCCGGATGCGATAAAATTGGATTCAGAGCCGATAGTGAGAATAGGCTTGCCTTCAAGGCTTTGCAAAATATTTTTTATGGTATAACTGCTGTCATAAGGGATAAAGGCGATATGGCAGCAGTCTGATGTATCACCGCGACGCACGATTACATTTTTGCCCGACGCCAGACGCCCGTTTAAGCCCTGAAAGGTTTCGTTATAACGGGTTCTTCCATAAACACAGATCACAATAGACTCCTCCGCCAAAACCCTCTCCGGCCACTGCACAAAGGGAATAAATTTATAGGTAAAAGCTGAGGTCATGACATATTTATCGTAATCAACTCCAAAGGCAAGGGTGCCAGAAAGGAGGATCAAAACACTCCAGAATACATTCCGGAATACAAATTTCTTCATCATTAGAAATTCCAACCCGCGCTAACAAGGATGCGCCGTTCTATGCCCAATCCTCCTTTAGTAAAACTTACCAGCTCGCTTGCCGGATACCGGTATTTTTGATCAAACAAATTAAACACTCTTATATTCAAAAAAATACCGCTGAGCGCATGCACATAACGAGCATTCACGCCCATTAAAAAATAGGGATCACTTTGTTGCCCCAACCGGGTATAATCGCCAGCAGTGACTGTGGTGCCTTCATCCCATTGCCAATCGCTGTACATCGCGTCAGTATAAAGTCCATCCATCTGCACACTAAAACTCTGCAAAGAGTAGGAAAAAGCAAATTTTGCTAACTGCACGGGGGAATTCCCCACAGCAATTTCTGGATTGTTCTCGTCCTTGGTAATTTGATATCCATAACTGGCCTTAATCTGCCACCCTACTGCTGGACGTCCGATCAACGAAATCTCAACACCATAACTTTCCCATTTTCCTGAGTTATCCTCTTTTCGAACATATCCAATTCCATCATATTGCTGTGATACACGCAAAATTTTTCCAATGGAGTTATAATAGAGTGCCGTAGTCATCTGCCATTTGGGGAACAAGGCCAGATAATCTACCTCATAGGTCTGGATCTGTTCAGGATCAGACACATCACGACTGCGATTGGTCTGGTAAGCCTGGCCATAGATCCATTTTGTAACGTGCCTTTTATTCAATCGATAGATCAAACTTGCGCGCGGCGTAAAAAGGTAACGTTCCTGGTACTTATAAACCTGATCATAGATCTCGGTTCCCTCATAACCACTACCATCAATCGAATAGCCATCTACAAAAGCGAGCCGGCCTCCAAGCACCGCCTCTAATCTTCGGTTAATTTTCCAATCAACCTGGGAAAAGAGATCCAAGGAAAAAATGGAATCACTGGTGTAATGGCGATTGTACTCGATATCCTGGATCGTGAACTCATTCTCGATCCCAAAAAGATAACGAGCCTGCGCGCCAACTGTCCAGGTTAGTTGCCGCAAAAAACGATAATTTGTGACTAACTCCGCCTCTATGCGTCGAGACCGCTGCATTTGTCCGCCCGAATCCGCCGGGGTCATAAAATCAAAATCCACATCATAGGACTCTTCGCTGAAGATTACCAGACCTTTCCAGTTCCAGTTGGGTCGAATATCAGCTTGATAGCTGATCGCTGCATGGTATTGCGTAAGCAGTAGATCATTGCCTTGGTGAAAGTGAGGGCTAAAGGTATAAAAGCCATAGTTCATACGGCTGAAGCGGGCATCAACCACCAGACCGCAATAATTCCAGGAGAGATCAACATTGTAGTTGTTATGCCCCAAGGTATCGAGCTCTCTTTTCATCAAGGGATCTGTCAGCAGTTCTGGAGGGTATGGCTGGCGAATACCATCGCTATGGTACCAGCCGGCATTGAGCGCCATGGATCCCCCTTGAAAAATGGTTCCGGCACGAACAAAGCCCTTTCCTGTGGAGCCACTGCCGCCGGACAGGACGACCTGACCGGAATTTTTCTCGCGGATATCATTGGTTACTATATTGATAGAACCAAAAAAGGCGTTATTTCCGTATATGACACTCATCGGTCCCTTGACGATTTCGATCCGATCAATGGATTCAATGGGAATATGAAACAGGGAACGCCCGGGAATCGACATGGCCTTGATGCGGTTTGGATGCAGTATCACGCCATTGAGCATCACAGCGTAGCTTCCTCCGAGAGTACCGCGAAATCCTACCTTAAAATCCTCATAATCATCGATATGAAACAGGCCAGGAACATGCATGATCAACTCTTCCAGAGTCGAATATCCCGCCCTCTCTATATCATCTCTCGTGATGATATAAACGCTGGCAGGGATATCCTGCACCTTTTCCGCTTTTTTCCCTGCAGAATAGATCTGCACATCCATCAATTCTTGGAGTGAAAGATCGTAGATACTCCCGTTTTTTTGAGCAAAGAGAGAAATGGGCAAAAGGAGCATCAGAAAGAAAACCCAGATTCTCATAAATCCCCCTTCATGCTCACCTATTGCAGGATACCATCGACCGAAGTTTACCAACTTCATTCCCTGTTTGGGTTCAAGGCGAAACATTAAAAAAAAAATCGACCCTCTCTTCCAGAGAAAAAGATCTCAATTTTTCGCCCATTCCAGGTTATGAAATCATTGTAGGAGCCTAATAGATGGTCGTTGATAATCGCAGGCATCCTCAAAAAAAAACTCAGTCAAGTAAAAAAAAGGATTCCCGATAAGGATCCTCTTCAAAGCATCTGAAACGCACATTCAGTAATACCAATAAGCATCGATGCTTCGATATACTCAGCACAAGTGACCAGTTGGGCAATGCCATAACCGCGTCCTTTTGGTTCAAACTCCATTGCAAACAGTATATAGTCCCAGAACAAAACTGCGAATAGATACGACGGGATAGGTTGTTTTGTTAAAACAGATCGCTTACCCCAGTTTGGAAAAAATATTCCTCAGGGAATTTCCAATAGAGGAGTTATCATCCATAACCAGTTGTTTAAGATTGCTCAAGGAGATCTGATTCCCCCCGACCTTTTTCATAATCTCCTGGATGTCTCCAGTATCTGTCTCAGGATTTTCGGATAGTGTATTCAGATCTACCTGAATATCATCATTGCTTTTTTTATCCTGATAGAGCTGCTGAAATTTACTCATTAAATCGCCGCTGCCTCCCAACAGATTCGCCATATTACCATTTAAAAGATCACCCAGTCCACCGCTACCGCTGCCCATAAGCCCGCCTACAATTTTATCAAGAATACCCATTTCCAAACTCCCGTTACCCAGATTTAAAATAGAATCAGTGATCTTTGACAAACACTGATATTTCATCTATAATCTTAAAAAGGAAAGTCCGGATAATTCAAGCAATATTTTTTTCTATTGCAGCACAAAGAACCATATCGCAGTAAAATGCAGGGCTGACCCTGCCAGCACAAAAATATGCCAGACCAGATGGTTGTAGGGTAGCTTCTCAAGCTTAAAGAAGATAATTCCCGTTGTATAAAAAAGCCCCCCGCCTACAATCCAGAGAAAACCAGGCAGGGTCAGTCGTGATATTGCATAGGGGATATCTGCAAAAATCAGCCATCCCATAACCACATAGGTCACAATGGAAATATAATCCACGCTTTTTTCATACTGCTGTTTCTGAAAAATCTTGAACACAGTTCCAGCTAGAGCCAACCCCCACTCTATTCCGAAGTAAACCCATCCCTGCGTTCCCTCAAAGGCAATCAGAGCAAAGGGGGTATAGGTGCCTGCAATAAGCATATAAACAGCCACCTGGTCAAAGGAGAACATAAACTCTTTGGCATTGCCTGGCGGCAGCCAGTGGTTGAGCATGGAGGATGTGTACAGCACCACCAGAGTAATGCCGTAGATCAAAACCGCGGCAATCGACAGCGCTTTTCCTGATGATACAACCTTGATCAGCATGGCCGCCAGAGCTGCAACGCTGAGCAGGGCTCCGGCGCCGTGGGAAAGATAATTGGCCTGCTCTTCGCCTCTGGAAAAACGGGCAGCGGCAAGATGAATTGATTCTATCATGGAATACTTATACCTTTCCGGCTATCAGCCATAAAAAAATTGAGAATGACTCATTTTATACTCGAAACACTTTGGTTCTCGGGTTTTATACTGGCTAAAGGGTGTATCGACATCGCTGGCATTGCCTTGCGATATCCGAAAACCAAAATGCCTTTAGTATACACCAAATAAAAATCAGTAAGATGTACCGATCTCAGAACAAAGCCCGGCATCAACCGCATCTACAACTTGAATATAACACCTTTTCAAAGAAAACAAATGTTATTTAAAAATAATAAAAACAATTTTTTTGGAGGGATAATTGGCCAGAAATTTTCAGACATTTTTTATAGGCAAAACCCGTTCAGCCGGTAGAAACAAGAGGGGGACTGATAGACACCAACCCCCAAAAGTTAAAAAATTACTCCCATTCAATAGTAGCCGGTGGTTTGGATGAGATATCATAAACAACGCGATTCACTCCCTTCACCTCGTTGATAATGCGCGTTGAAATTTTTGTCAATAAACTCATGGGAATATCTGCCACATTCGCAGTCATCGCATCAGTGGAATGGACCATCCGCAACGCAATCACATTGTCGTAGGTGCGCTTATCACCCATGACTCCAACACTTTTGACCGGTAAAAATACAGCAAACGCCTGCCACAGTTTCCGGTACCAGCCTGCAGCCTTGATCTCCTCGACAAGTATAGCGTCCGCATCCCGCAAAACGCGCAATCGTTCTTCGGTAATTTCGCCAATCACTCGTACTGCCAAACCAGGCCCTGGAAAAGGTTGACGATAGACCAGGTCGTCCGGCATTTTCAATTTTTTTCCTATGCGTCTCACCTCATCTTTAAAGAGTTCACGTAGCGGCTCAACAATCTTCCCCTCCTCCATCAGATCCAGCACCTCCGCGACGCGGTTGTGATGGCTTTTGATAACGTCCGAAGGCCCCTTTGTGGACACGGATTCAATCACATCAGGATACAAAGTGCCCTGAGCTAGAAAACCAAACCTGCCGATCTTCAAAGCCTCTTCCCTGAATACATCAATAAACAGACGGCCGATGATCTTCCGTTTTTCTTCCGGCGAGGTTACTCCTTTGAGCGCTGCCAGAAATCTCTCGCCTGCATCAACCACTACCAGAGGCATCTCATAATGTTTTCTGAAAATTTCAGCTACGCGCTCGCGTTCCCCTTTACGAAGCAGCCCGTTATCCACAAAAACCGGTGTCAACTGCGAACCGATTGCCTTCTGCAACAGTACAGCCGTTACAGAACTGTCCACTCCGCCGGATAAACCGAGAATAACATTGCCATCGCCAACCTGGCTCTTTATTCTTTGTATCTCCTCTTTGATAAATGAGCTAAGCTTCCAGTTTCCAGAGGCCTTACAGATTTTTTTTACAAAATTTCCAAGAATCAACTGACCTTCGGCTGTATGCGCTACCTCTGGATGAAATTGAACAGCATAATAGTTCTCGCTTTTATTTTCCACTGCTGCGATCGGGCAAGTTGCCGTGCTGGCAACCACTGAAAAATGGGGGGGCAGCTTTTCGACCAGATCGCCATGGGACATCCATACATCGCTTTTCGAAGTGATGCCTGCCAGCAGAACGCTGCCAGATTTCGACTTCAGCACAGCGTGTCCATACTCCCTATGCTCCGCCGGGCTGACTTTTCCCTTCAGCTCCTTCACCATCGCCTGCATACCATAGCAAATTCCAAGAACTGGAACACCAAGATCCAAAACCTGGGGATTAAGCTGGGGCGTCTCCGGTTCATATACAGAGGCGGGCCCGCCCGAAAGGACGATGCCGATCGGATTCATCGCCTTTAATTCTTCTACCGACAGATTATACGGATAGATCTCCGCTAACGTTCCCAGCTCCCTGATTTTGCGCGCGATTAACTGGTTATACTGCGAACCGAAATCAAGAATGATGATTTTTTCAAAAGTGCCAGACCCTTTTTTAGCCGATTGCTTTACGGAAGCCCCTTTTTTTTGATGTTTTTTACCTGTCATGGATTAGCCTCTTAAAATTATATATACAAAGTTCATTTATACTGCATAGACCAGGAAATGTTGTAATTCTATGCATTGTAAATAATACTTAAACGTTTAGGTAGGTTCCCCAACCTAATAAAGGAAAAACTCAGCCTGCCAGCAGCTATCCTTTTTGCAATGGACTTTGTGCCAAAAGGACGTTGGTAATACCACGACCTGGCATTAACCGACGCCTGGCAATGCCATGCAGTCAGGCATCCTGCAACCGTTTATACCAAGGCGATAAGGACACGGTTATAGCATTGCCCAACCGGTCAAATCTTGTGCTGAGTTCATCGAAGCATCGATGCTTAT
>DYNZ01000048.1 GCA_020720805.1 Leptospira biflexa
TGGTCTTTGTCGAACAAGGCATAGATGCTTCACTTGTCAGTATTTCTGATGATAGAACCGTGCGGGTTTGGAATGGAACAGGTGAGCAGGTAAGACAAATTATGGATACCGATAGAGGACCTGTTATAAGTACATGGCGGAGAGGACCTGATATAGAAGGATTGAAAATACTTTCTGATGGGGCATTCCTGCGTTGGACAGGATCCGACGATGAGATAGAAACCAGTATATGCTTGTGGACAGTAAGAAATGACGCATATACCAAACTTAAATCTGATGAACCTATTCTTTCCATTGAAGAACTACCGAATAGCACGCTAATGATTTGTACACAAAGAAAAATACTCCTTTGGGATAACCCGAGAATGCCAAATGTATTGGTTAATAAAGATCAAGGTACTTTTACGTATGGCGAGACACACACAGATGAAACTTTTACTTTTTCTTCAAAAAATAATTCGACTTTTTCCACATGGAATATTCATGGAGAAATGGTTCTTGAGTACCCTGGACTGTTTGTGTTGGACCAAGAATTCGTAAAAACACCGGAAGGTCTCGTATATGCCTGGCGACCTCATTCCTCTATTACTGTTCGAGATTTATCCGGTAAGGAACTGCATACTTCGAACGCCCCATCAACCGACATGCTCCGAAGGGCTGATGCGATAACTGTACTAAGCAAGAAAAGGTTTCTTACCTACGGTTTCGAAGGAGGTGCCTATTTATGGAAAATCGAGGAAGAGACTATCTCTTACCAGGAGTTGTTAGACGGTGAAACCATAGATGAGGAAAGTGCCGTCGTTGGAGCCTTTGAATTGAAAGACGATTCTTTAATGACATATTCCCTTGATGGGATTCTTCGACACTGGGCGGAGGATGGAGAATTCTTGAACTCCTTTGAGAATATTCCTGTAAATAAATCCGGGTGGATCGATAGCGAAGTTCAGTATCAATGTGGTGTCTCAGTTCTTTCAGATAACCGGCTAGCCTACATGTCCAAAGGTCATCTTATTGTTTGGGATCCATATAGCACCATTCCGGAATCACCGAAAAAAGCAAAACCAGGAGAACATGATTCTTTACGTGAGCTCCCCAATGGGCAAATCTTGACTTGGGGGACAGGCGAGTTAGAAAACATTCTTCTACGTCTTTATAGCCCGGATTTAAAGACAGTACAAGAATTAAAAGGACATGAATCAACTGTGAATAACGTCATGATTAAGTCAGATTGGTTTATGAGCTATTCTTACCAAGATTTTAAGTTCTTCATCTGGTCTTTTGAAGGGAAGTTGCTCCGAGTATTGGAGGGTCCTACAAATGAATCAAAAATATTGATGGTTAAAGATGGTCAGACTCTTTTTTACAGATACCACGATGAACCAGTCTATATTTTAGATAACATGGGTCTCGAGATGAAAAAGTATGACTATGAGGAAGCAAAAAAATCGTTCTCGGAATTCGAAGATCATCTCAATAAGGGAGTGAACAAAACAAAGACGCACAAGATGATTCCAGAAGAATACTTCTTTGTACGATTTGAGCCGAATTCAGTAGATGAACAGTCGGAAACAATTGTCTTTACATGTACGGGTAGTACAACCCCTGTGATTATGGGTGAATCAGGAGAAGCTGTGGTTCTTGTAACACCATATAATTCTGAGGAAGATGCTCCAAAGAAAATTACGTTTTTGCATTTGATGAAAGGCAAAAAAGAGATTCAATGGGGTGATGCAATAACCCGCTAATTCCCGTCGCTCTGGCCCCAGGAAAAGCCTTTTTTGTCCAGAATAGGAATGATGTTATGAAGGAGACCCTGATGGTCCTTCAGGAGTTGGTCACACTCAATGAATGCTTTTTGAGCTGTGACCACTCCGTTTGGTTCAGTGGCCCAAAAGACCAGCTTGACTCCAGCCGCAGCGGCAGCCAACCCTTGGAGTATCGTCATCAGTGTTCTGTTCCCTCCAAAGGCGCCACAGCCCCAAAAACCGGTGTGGATTTCAGTCATTGCTTCTGCACCCTGATCGGTCAGGGTTTCTGCGCGTGCAGCAGAAAATCCGGTAAATGCGGTCACTAACATTGTTTCGATCTCTTGGCGGGAATAGGTTCCTATGCCGCCGGGAAGAGCGGATATGGCCAAGATATGGCTTCGGGTAGCGGGTCTAAGGAGAGTCAGTGCTTGTTCGATGACTGCCTCTGAAGTTCGGCTGAAGGCGTTTCCGTAGATCGGATAGTTTAGAGTATCAAGGCTACAATGACGCTGAACGTGGGTAATGGTGACCGGAGTCGGGTGCAGGCAATTCCTATCGAGTGTCCTCAAGGGTTCGTTATGATGATTCAAGAATTCTAGGATACTTCCCAACACAGGATGTTCCAAGACTTGAAGTTCATCCTGCGCTAGAAGCGAAGAATCATAGGCAGAAAAGAGGACGGGGTCGGCAAAGTTAAGATGCCACTTCATCATAGCTTGCTCAGAAGGCGCATAAGAGAAGGCCCCCAACCTGACGTCGAAGGAGAGAGATCCCGTGGGGGCTGTCGGAATAGGCCGGGCTGTCCATTGTTTTAGGATAATTGGTCCTTCCCATTTTACAGTTGATCCTCGGATTTTGTTCCAAACTTTGAGTTTATTGGAGTGCCGCCATTGAGGTGGAAAATCGTTAATCAGTGATTCTGCCTCAAAGGTAAAAGTTTTAAGGGGTGAATAGGTCATTAGGATCCTCTGACCGTAATGCTAATGCGTGTGCCCAGTACTGTAGCAGATTCCTGAATAGACTCTACATCTCCCAGCATTCGTGCGCGTGATAAAAGGGCCTCTTTATAAGTGTCCGCAAGCACTTTTGTGATAGCGGTTTGAGCGAGCTTGGTATTCTTCTTTAAAAGTTCCTCGTCGGGATTTTCTATTCCCACGACTTGTCTCCAGATTGTTGCTTTCGCATTCTGGTCACTGATTCGCACAAGATAGTCATCCTCAAGCCGGAGTTCTAAACCTTTTTTTTTTTGTTTCCACTTATGGCCCTTTAATTGAGTTGTAAAAATTGTTTCCATGTCTTCCCGGGGAAGAATATTGACCATTTTAATTGGTATTTGAACATCAGTGTTGACCTTACGGGGTAACAATTCTACCAAACTAATTCCATGTCTCATGCTCATCTTTTTACTCCTCTTCTTTACAAGCTGTCCCGCAATATTCTTCGAAGAAAATCACCATCTTCATAGGAAAGTGCGTCCCCATTCATCCATAATTCAAACACATTCATCCAATCAGCCATACCCGTCATGTTGTGGAAAGAAGGTTCAGCAAGTGCTTCTGCAATAAGGGCACGAAGATAAAAAGGTGTGCTCTTACCGTATACAGAATTTTGAGGGTTGGACCACGCCGCTTCAGGAATGGCTTCACGAACTCTTTTTTTGCGCATGGTGAGAAATTCAAGCCAGGAGACGGCACACCAAGCGGGTAAGGTGGCATTTAAGGCTGGAACCGAAAAGTCAAATGCTGCTGGTTGGGTAAGCGCATAATTCCATAATTCTTGGAGAAAAGCCTTATCCCAAAGTGTTCCAAGTTCGATCCAAAAAAGTTCTTCTTCAAGTCCAACTTGCCGCAGAGCGTCGTTTTCTATAACCCATATTGGGTGTCCGCTAAAGTATTTCACAAAATGCCGTGTTGTTAATTCAGTAAGCAGCTCAGAAAACAGATCCGCCGAATCCGAAGTGAATACTGGGGTAACCTGAGCTTTAATTTTTTGCGGGAATTTTGGATACGATAAACCGGCCATGGTGGCCAGAACGGCACTTTCCCAACGTATAGATGTCATGAGTTTCTTTCTCTGAGAGGAACCTTTAATGAAGAGGGATCTGCACCAGGGCCTTCATCGGTTTCGGTTTTAAGGGGGACATCACGGAGGATGGAAGAAAGTTCGGCCGCGGCTTGGGGTGATGTGTCGGAGCAAGTCATACCTATTCTGCCCGATCGTACTTCCTCTGCAAGCCCTTCACCCCAGTGGGATTCAATGTGTCGCAGAACTTCTTCCCGGAGGCTGCCGTCGGCGATAGCGTCGTGAATATCGAGAGGGCCCAGGGAAGAGTTATGGATATCGATGACAATAACCACCCGCCCTGATTTTTCGTGATAGACTAAGTCAAGCTGGTACTGCGTCATTCCTACCTCCTTGGAAAGCATGATAGATATGTTTGAGATTTGCAAGAAACTGTCTTTCCGCTGCATGGCTGTCCTTTTGTTCAAAGGACAAAGAACCCGGTGCTACCTTGGTGGTGAACCATACTTTACCCGGGGTTACAGGTGATGGACTTTTTATGAAATGGTGTTTTTCGCTGGGGCGGTTTCGGTTTATCCGGAAGTCTAAAAGAGAAATAAGTTGTCTTTTAAGCTGGGCGTCGTTAAATTTCATTTGGACTTCAAACAAGATTTCGTCTTTTTTAAAAAGATTGTCTGCAAGGTGCCATACAAGTTCTATCCAAGCCATCATCCTGCCCATGGACCGTATGGATTCCCTAAAAGTATTGGCATTGATCATGACGATTACTTTACGGTGCATTATTTTTTCTGCGCCTTCATCCCTTCTAAAAAAGAGAAGTTCGGATTCGGTGAATTTTGCATCAAAGTAGTCTATGTCGTCGCCGTTCTCCATGAAAACCAATTCGCTTGGTAAAAGGGCCGTCCAGTTTCCTTCACCTTTGAGCTCGATGTCATTGTAGCCTCCCATCATTTGGATCTCGGGATCTGTTGTGAAATCGAGTGATGCCCCATGCGGGTCCTGCAAAGGCTGAACGCTGAACTGATTCTTGAGATTCTTATAAAGAGTCTCCCAAATTCGGTGGATATGTATTAAAACAGTGTTGGGAAAAAGCTGGGGTTGAAACAAAGGTAACTCGTCTTCCGGTCCGTTTATCCATGGCCTTCTAGTGAATTCGACCAGTCGGCGCTCCTCTTCCTCCCACATGAGTTTGTTTGCTTCCCGTGCTGTGGTTTGCCCCTCTGTTTCACCCACGGTGTTAAATTGAAGGTACTGGCTGATGCCTGCCCTCATAAACTGAAGCAAGCGGTGAAGGGCTTCTAATTTTAAACCTTGGTTTTCAGTGTCTTCACCTATTTCTGTAAACCGGTAATGCAGCCTGTCCCAGATATCCAGTGAAAAAAAATCATACTCCGGTTTCCATGGGAGTCGACTTAAGGCTTTTTCCCCTGAAGCTTTTCCTGACAACCGTTCAAGCAGGATGGCAAAAGAGCCGGGAAGAAGAGAATGAAATCCTCGTTTTAAAAACCTTTTCCACAATCCCAGCGCCTCTTCATTTAGGGAGATATAGGCTGAACGGTCAAGACTTTCTTTATAAAGATCTTCAGAAGCCAGGCGGGAAAGCAAGATCATAATAAGGCTTCACCAGCCTGGAGGCGGTCTTGGATACTGAGTTCCAGACGGCGGATTTGACTAAAGTCGTTAGCTGCAAATGCCAGCAGGGACATGTTCTCGTGTGTAACGCTTTCCGTCTTATTAAAAAGCATGGCATCAGCATAAATCAGTTTCACCAGCTTAATAAGTTTCCTGTCTGTAACCACGATATTTTCTTCCTCTTGGATCAGGGCCACTAGACTTTTGAATAGCCTCGCCATGGCGGGTTTCGAAAAGGCTTCCTGAGTGTTTTCCGAGAGAGCATTGGCCAGGACGGTTGTTTCCAAATAGTCATGCAGTGCTTGAAAATCATCTAAGGTAACTCCTATAGCGGAAAGTGACTGTAAGACTTCATAGGCACCACGTTTTGCATCCAGTTCCAAACCAGTGCGGATCAATTTCCAGAAATGTTCTTGCTGAACGGGCCTAGTTTCAATCTTTAAAACAAATCGGTCCTTTAAGGCATCAAACTCACCGAATTCCGGGATTTCATTACTGGCGGCAAAAAGCATCATGAGGGGCACGTTGAAAGGTCGGCCATCCTGGTAGAATTTCTTTTCGTTGATCAGAGTGAGAAGAATGTTGAGAATGGCGGAATTGGCCTTAAAGATTTCGTCTAAAAATGCAATGCGGGCCTCCGGTAGCTGGCCGGATGTGCGTCTCTGATAACTGCCTTCTTTGAGTTTCTGCAAATCTACTGGCCCAAGGATTTCTCCAGGTTCCGAAAACCTTGTCAGCATATATTCGAAATAGTCAGTTCCTACGGCGCCTACAGCTCCGCAGAACGCACTGACTAAAAGCGATTTTGCGGTTCCGGGCGGACCTACAAACAAGACTGGTTCTTGTGCTACAGTGGCGGTAATCATGGCACGGATAACTTGTTCGCGCCCGATAAATAAGGTTCTTAGTTTTTCAGCAAGCAAAAGGACCTTCTGCTTTGATTTTACTATGCTCATTTAGTCTCCTTCCATAGGTGTGCCAATTCTTCGAAACTTCTTCGCGATAATTCTCTTGCAAACTGTGACCATCGGGTTTTTCTTGTCCATTCAAAAGTCGAACTCCGTTTTTCGTCTGAGGCCTGATGGGCAAATAAAACCCCATAACATAAAAGGAGAACAGTCATGGCCGCGTTTTCTCCTTCGTTTTCTGGCTCCCACACACTGCTTGCCATTAAAATAGCGTTAACTATTAATAATCGCTCTTCTTCAGAGGATTGATCTGAGAGTTGAATCAAACGGAGCCAGGGATCTAACGAAGCTTGTTCCCGTGGGGGCGGAAGATTCGGTACCAACTTGGGAATCCATGTTTGAAGCAGTTGACTCCTCTTTGTATAATCCCTGGATAATTCTAGCTGTAAATTGAGAAGATTCAGAGAATGTAGAACCGAGTGTGGGGAAACGACTACCTCGACAGGAGTAAAAAATAACCACATCCATCTGAAAATAGTGGCATTCTTTATCATATCTAAAACAATTTGCTTATAAAAGATATGTTGATCTGCTATTGGTAATAAATCCGAATTCCGGTGGATTTGTAAAAACGACTTATAACGTTGATAAATCTGCTCATCTTGTAAAACAAGAGCGTCAATGACGTCGGCATGCGGAGGAGGGAAGATCGTATACTGAAAATTAGCGGTGCGTATATCGGAAGAAAAATATGAGAGTATTCTTGCCCATAGATTTGTAATGGAGCTGGAATGAACGGCAGTCTGAAGCAACTCCCGCCATCTGGCTAGCCCGTTTCCAAACCCCTGGGTTTTATTTTTATCAGGTCGGGTGTGCCAAACCGGTTCATTAGTCCCCGATGCAAAATGCCGGAGCAATTCTGCATGAAAGGCGGCAAGGGGACGTAATGTTTCAGGGAGTGCAGTTGTGACGTTGGCCCAAAAGTATTCTTGTTGCGGTGTCCAAGGCTGTTGTGTCACTTGAGTAGATGGTGTTGAAGAACTGAAGTTGCAGAATGGATGTTCGAGTCCGAGAAAAAACTCATTGGACATCTCTTCCTGAATAACGGCAAAATGCTCTGGTTCTTCAAACTCCAAGCAGGTGAGGCTGACGCATGTCCAATGAGTCTCGGCAGGAAAATTCTTGTCTTCGATCATGCGTAGCCTGTCTAAGAAAATGGGTATTTCCTGAATCTCGCTCAGGGAAGGATGGTTCCAAAATCCGTGCCAATCTTCAGGGAAGTGGGATTCCAGGAAAGATTGGGACCAGGCACCGGTACTTCTGTTGACATCGCCAGTGGCCAGAAAGTAAGAGGAGCACATTTGCCATTCGGGTAAGGCTTCCGTTGTAATTTGTATATGGGTCAGGGTCCGTTCTAAAGAAGCATGTATTTCTTCAGGAGAAATAAACGCGGCGTCCATGAAAATCTGAGGAATTTCATCTTCGAGTGAGGAAGGTGGAGAGAAAAGTCGTCCGTCATCAACTTGCTCTTCAAAATATAGGTGTCGATCGTTAATGATCTTTGCGGGAGTTTTTTTCCTGGCCGCTTTTTTCCTTCCGGGAGTTGGCCTTATCGATTCTGGATCAGAAATTACTGCTTGTTGCTTGGAATTCGAGGAGGGGGGGACTGGTTCTTTGACAAGCGTAACGGCAGGATTCTTGGACACAAATTGACTTACCAGTTTTTTGAGGTTTTGACCTTCGTTAGAGGCTTTAACGTCTTGAGAGAATAAAAGACTGATGGCATGTGTCAGACTTTCTTTCATTGCACTGTTTATAATTGTGGCTTGGACCTGAGGACCTATTCCATCAAGGATCATGACGACGTTGACCCCGACGTGCCACTCGGTAAAAAGAGACTGAAGGTGCTCTGTGTCCAAGTCGGGAACAAGACGTGTACCCACAGGAATGTAGATATGGGAAGCCGCAACTCTGTAGGCGGACATGTACTCTGAAAGTTCCGCCCACAAGGCCGATTTTTCTTCACTCATTAGGACATAACTACCATCTTCAAGAGGAGCATACCTGATAGAGGAAAAATCATCCCAAGGATAGCTGCGTGTCGCAGCCTTCAAAAGAGATGGATCGGTGCCTCTCAAAAGATGTGGAGACTGATGGTTGGGAGTTTTAATAAGTTCCAAAGGAATAAGAATTTTCTGGGTCGTACGAGAAATTGGTTTGACAGATTTAGGTGAAAGCACTTTCACAAACTCTTGAATCGGACGTGGTGAGGATGCTTTAAAGTATCGAACTTCATTCTCGCTTAGAAGAAAGATACCATCCGAAGGCAAGACCGGTAAGGGGCTGGTTTTCAGAGCTGGATAAAGACCATCGGCATAGAAAAGCGTTTTACTTTCCGGCCAACTCCAGAATAAATGGACTTTCCTTTTTTGGCATACAGCTCTTCTTTGTTCGGTTATACCATAAGGGGGATCCACTATTTTTAAAAGCCAACGTTGTGAATCGATTGGAAAGGCCTCCATGGACTTATGCTTCCATTTTAGATAAGCAGAGGCTTCTTCGGCTAAAGTCTTCCAGTTAGGGCATTCTAATAGTAGAGCCAGCTTTCGAGATGAGGCGAGCTTGAGGGGATGCTCATTCGTCATTAGTCCGAGGGTTGACTCTAACGGCTCCAGTTGACGGAGCTGATCTGAGCTAGGGTGCTCCCAGCCGGCGTGGGTTCCCTCCGTGGCTTTTGTGCGATAAAAATACAGTGGCGGTTGACCGGCCAGAATATAGAGTTGAGGTGTCTTGCTGTCATCATCGATCTGTTTTCTTTGATGGTAACTTTGCCATGGGTTATGCTCGACTGCGGTAGTTTTTTTTTCAGTAATGAGTACAAAGTACCAGGCGGGTGAGGGCAGTTTGTAGAAGTGATCTGGGCTATTTCGCATGAGGGCCGTGCTTTTTCCACCAAATATCAAACTCGTTTTTTGGGATTCTCTTTTTTTGCATTAAAAACCCCGCAAGGTTTTCCAGATTCTTTTTTTCATTCGATAAAGTCTGAAAGGCAAGAATTTCTGCTTCTTCGATTATTTCTTGAACTATGGGAAAAACGGTATTTTCGTAGACTGGATCGATCAGTGAGTTGGTGCCGTAGCAGAAGGGGACACTTTTTTCACCCATTCCCCAACGGCCTGCCATATATTGGGCTCTTCGGGTGACTTGTTGGATATCCGATTCGCAACCCGAGGAAGTCTCGCCGAAAACGACCTTTTCTGCCGCCCTTCCACCTAAATCCACAGCCATTTCCAGTCTCGCGGACGACTCTGTTGTATAGGGTGCTGCGCTGTCTTTTTTCCGGACGTAACCTAGGGCCGGACCCGCCATTGTGAGCCGGATTTCTTCCATATGTTCCAACAGTCCTAAATGGGCCATAACCAGCGCATGACCGGCTTCATGCACAGCCACCCTGTAAAGGTGGGTTTCATCGATAGTGCGGCCTTGACCCAGGCCGGACATCAAAGTATCCCATGTTTTCTGATCGTGCGGAATCGATTCCTCCGTTCTGGAGAGAAATACTTTTTTTAATTGTTGAAAAACGGCTTTGATATCATCCGGACTATGCGGTAAGCCCTGCGATGTCGGGCCTTGAAAGAGCGATTCAAGGTAAGATATTGCAAATGTATCGAGAGGGATATCATACTTCTCGCTGAAGAAGGAAGTAAGTGAACTTATATCTTGCGCATCCGGATAGTCGATCATCAGGGCTGCTCCAAACCTTCCGGGTCGCAGTAATGCGGGATCGATGTCTGACAATGCGTTTGTTGTGCCTATCACGAGTACTTGATCTGATCCTTTAAGTCCACTGAGTTCCGTCATTAACTGAAGGAGTATACTTCTGCTGCCGGCTGACTCTTGGAACTCACCCCGCGACCTCGCCAGGGCGTCTATTTCGTCGATGATGATTACAGAAGGTGGATTTGTTTTAGCCCGCATAAAGAGCTCACGCAGGTTCTGTTCAGCCTTGCCGACCCATTGCGACAATATTTCCGGTGCGCTGACAAGAAGTGTACTGGCTCCCCACTCACCGGCAATAGCTTGGGCTAAATGAGTCTTTCCTGTTCCCGGTGGCCCGGCTAAAAGTAAGGCTCTTGGTATAAGGTCTTCCCACGTGTTGATTTTCTCCCAGGCCTCTTCTGTTTTAAGATTAGCAACAACCTGGAGGAAATCACGCGTCATTTTACTTTTTACACTAGCATAGCCGGCCACGTCTTTAAAGGTCACTCCTTCTGAACCCTCGCCGTGATCGTGGTAGGACTCCTCTTTCAGCCATGCTTGAACATTCTGCCAGTCAGGGGAAATGATTTTAAGCCTCAATGCTTTGCGTTTTAGAGTCTGAGTTAGCGAGCGCAAATGATCTCCGCTATAGGGGGTGTTTTCCTTTGTTGTCCTGGAAGTCCATCGGGATAAGCTTTCCAGGCATTTCTCATCCAACCCTAACCCGATACGCTTCGACCAGTAAGACAGTACAGCCTTCCTGTCCGAAAGTGCGGGGTAGGGTATCTCTAACTTAAGCTGAAAGCGCCCCGGTCTTAAGAGCGCTGAGTCCAATAATTCAGGCAGGTTCGTTGTCCCGATAACAAAGACCAAATCCTCGGGACGAAAACCGTCCATTTCTGTGAGTAGCTGGTTAACCATGGTTCTTGAGGATTCTGCTCCCTCTGAATGTTCGCGTTTGCCGGCTATGCTGTCGATCTCGTCAAAAACAATAACACTCGGGGCCTGCCGCCGGGCTTGGGCAAAAAGCCTGCGGATATTGGCTTCTCCCTGTCCTACCCATTGGGATTTTAATTCAGGGCCGTTAACCACAAGTATGGACCCTTGAATAGCATGAGCAATGCCCTGCGCAAAAAGGGTTTTGCCCGTGCCGGGCGGACCGTAGAAAATAAGTCCTTTGGGAATCAGCTGTTCTATGGAAGTTGCCTGAACTTCGTCTGAGGCTTCACGGCTTGCTTGAAGCAAATCAAGAATCTCTTCTTGGATGATTTTTTTTATTTTTTCATATCCGGCAATATCTTCATGCAAGTCGAGGGGGCTTAAGGTTTGGTGGTCGGCAACGGTAAGGTCGCGGATCATTTTAAAATTCCTTGAAGCTGTCTCTTGATCTTTTGGACCCACTTGAGGCTGTTCTGAGATATACGTCAGTATCTTTCTAATCTGAATCGGAGACTGCCCACCTAGAAACCGGTGAAGTTCTATGAGCGGTAGGGCATCATGGTGGAAACGCCGGCCTTCATTTTTCGTGAAGACCAGATGCAGTTTATCACGGGGGGTCCCTTGAAAAGCCACTTGGGTAAAAAACGCCTGGGTGACCATACCCGGCAGAGGAAATTCCGGATCCTCAAAAGCTAGGAGTCTTATTCGTGGATTCTCGTGGATAAGTGTAAAAATCTCGCGGGCATCGGAACCCAAACCCGACCGTTCCGAAGTAAGAATGTCCAGGTAAGGTAGAAGGAAAACTGTGTCGGTTTGATGGGAAGAAACGGCTTCTTCAAACTGCCGTACAATACGGTTTGTCCGCGAACCTACTAGTTCCTGGCTACCCTGGCGGCGCCCGTCAATGTAGGTGAGCTTGAGTTTCAAGGTATCGAGTTTTTTACCGAGTAGCTTGGCGAGGTAAGGAAAGACATGTTTAGGTGCCTGAACAATCAGACTGCGGGTCTGTTCAATGTGGCGGAGCACCTCTGAAAGTTCTACGGAATAGACCGATTCAAGAACAGAGTATTCCGATACTGCTTCGGGAAGTTTGCTGATAGGGTAACGTGTCACTGTTGAATTATATCACTAAAAAATTTTCTGTCAAATTTTTCCCCATGCTGTATATTTATCTACAATGAAACTTGCGGATATTGCTTGGAAGACCCTGGCGGAAGGGCCCGGAGAAAGAACAGCCCTATGGTTCCAAGGCTGCCGCCTAAGGTGCGGGGGGTGTTGCAACCCCCAGATGTGGACACAGGAGGGCGGCACCGAGTGGGACGTAGAAGACATCTGTGCTCAGATAAAAAAGCAGGGCTGTCCTTCCCTAGTCTTGCTCGGGGGCGAACCCTTGGACCAAACTTTGGAACTTCCAACATTTCTAAAAACCTTTAGAAAACAGTATGGAACATCTTCGAATATCTGGCTTTTCAGCGGCTACACTTGGGAAGAGATTCAGAAAGATCCTATTAAAAAACAAACGTGCGCACTTTGTGACATGGTTATTGCCGGACCCTATCAAGCCAAAGCACCTCCAGAGTTCCGAAAATGGATAGGAAGTTCCAATCAGACAGTGCATGCCATGACACCTGATGCAAGGGACTATCTACCTCGCTGGCCTCAAAATGAATACAGCTTTGAACTGACGGTTACAGAAAATGGGATTGCTCTAAACGGTTGGCCCATTTGACGAAACCCAGGGGGCCTTTGACAAGGACTTCTTTCAGGTTGGCACAATACTCGGACTCGATGCATCCTATATGGCAATTATCCCCTAGTACAGAAACCAAACTCGGCATTCCAATGAGCTTCAGGGTATCGGCGTTGAGTCCGTAAAGACTCAAGGAGGAAGAGTCATCATTTCCGCCCCTAAGTTCCAATTCGTTCCAATGAAATCCGGTCAAAAGGGAAAGGACATCTTGAAACCCGAGTGGATAGCGCACGGCAAGTTTGGAAGTCTGTGTAAAAACTGAATCGGGGATTTTACGCACAACCTCCCAGGCCCAAAGTGAACCTAAACACAAGGTATCGATTGTCCCTTCTGAAAGAAATTGAGCCAAAAGAGCCGGCTCCGGTGTACCAGGTAAATTCTCTATGGTTCCATGAGTTTCATCCCATACATAAGCCTCTGTGGGAGAGAAGGCATACCAGCGAAGAGGGGCAGCATGAATTTTGAAACTCAATTCGGCACTGGGGAACCCACCGTTCCCAATGCTTCTCACCGGAAAGAGTCGCTTATCCCATAAAAGTATGCTACCATCCTCATGAAAAGTGAAAAAACTGAAGTTTGGCCCTCTAGCTATCCTGTAAACAAGCGAACCGGGATACGATACTAATTGCTTGGGTATCCCCCTGGGATCCCAGAGGCGCAGTGTCCCATCGGTAGAGGCTGACAGGAGAAATCCATCCTCCGTTTCGAGGACATCGGTGACGGGTCCTTTGTGACCAAAGAGGTTGACCTTGTTCTCTTGGTTGAAATGTAGCATGAGAGTAGAATCCCTGCTCCAGGTAACGATGCTGCGATTTTTACAGAAATGAAAACCGGTGAGCATATCCGAGTGCCCTTCAAAAACAGCCCTGATAATAGCGTTTTGATCAGCCAAGAGCAAGCGGCTGTGCGTGCATAAGAAATAACTATCTTCCGGTCCAACGGTAACACTCTGCAGGTCTTCAGTCGGCCATGGGCGTCGTGGATAGGGTTTTACCAGAGGGGATTTAAAAAACAGGAGCCCTTCAGGTGTTGCGGCAACAAAACTATATTTTTTAGAAGGCGGCGGTAGAAGGCCTAAAATCCTGTGCCGTAATTGAGTGCTGACAAAAGGCTGGGAATCAACCTTGTCTACTGAAAGCAAGCGATGCTCGTCGTAAAAGACAGCTAATTCATGGCTGAATACCTGAACTCCGGTAGGTTGAAAACCTGAAGGACTGGGAGATCTTCCCGTTTCCTCGCCTGTTTCAATCGACCACCATCGGATAAAATCCCTATCAAAGGTTATGATATTGCTCAAGTCATAAAGGGTGGGAAGCAAAAGTAGCTCTTGGGGGAATCTCACGAGAACCTTCGGCTCAAGATCTTTAGCCTGCGACCAGGCAAGTAAAAAAAGATCACCGAGAAGGGCCCTATTTTTTTCATTTTTTAAAACGATGAGTGGTGTTCTCATTTTTTTTAAAGGACAAATCAAAAAGCCTTGCGGGGTGGTAAAAAATCCTTTCTTGCCGGTTTCTTCACCAGAGTAGAGAAAAACATCGTGAAATATTTGGGTGAAAGATGGGCGCGTGTAACGTGGTAAGCGCGGATCAAAGGAAAAGTTCATTAGATTGAATAAAAACTGGACTACCAGCGGTCAAGGCGGTCAAAGGATGCTTTAACATAGGACAATCTTCCACCACGATTTGAGAGACATTGCAATTATAAAAATTCAAGTCTTTTACTTCCATTTGCCGGTTCACCTCGATGATATCGGCATGAAGTCCATAGAGAACCATCGATTCGCAATCTTCAACAATATTGTACAAAATTATTCTTTTGAAGTATCGATACATCAAAAAGGAACTGAGTAAAGTCCAGGCACTACTTCCTTGGATTGTAAGTGAAGTGACTTTTTCGAGAATAGTTTCAGGCAAATGAATAAAAATTTCAGAAGCCCATTCGCTTGAAACGGTTAATTGAAGCTCCGTATCCTGGGATGACTTCTTTTGAAGCAGGCTTTGAAGAAACTCTCCTTGCTCCATATAATCCCTCTCTACTGCTTCTTCTTGGTACTCAAGTTTGAGCTCTTTCTCCTCGTGAAAGGACCATACCTCAGTGTTGTCATAGTGAGTTGCTATAACAATGCGATGTTGCGAAGAAGCATAAAAGGAAAGACAAAACTCTGAATGTATAGAGGTATTCCGCCAGTCCAATGGGGACGGCCAGCCCCATTGAAACAGGGGCATACCTTCTCTATTGAGAACGATACATTTTTTTTCTTTTTCTGACCAAATAACCATATTACCATTTCCTAATTCGACAACATGGTCTATTGATGATAAAAGGGTCTTTATTTTAGAGAACAACTTACCGCTCATCGTCCAGAATCTAACATCACCCGAATCATCGATCGATACAAGTCTGTTTGCACCAATTTTTCGAACATACCGGATGAAATGCGAGTGGCCAGCGAGAATGGTTTGCTTCCCCTTGTAGAGCTCCCAAATCCGTATACTGTGTTCAGTGTTCCATGTGACAAGTCTGTAAGGGGTGAGTAAATAACAATCAACTAATGTTTCTTTATGTCCGTCTAAAATCCCTTTGAGGATTCCCTTTTCCGACCACATGCGGATGCCGCCTGAAATATCCACCGAAAGAAAATCACCGCTTTCAAGCAGGATAATGTAAGCAATATGAGCATCGTGTCCTTCGAGTGATTTCACAAGACCACTTTGAGGACTCCATAGTCTGAGAGTACAATCAGCACTCCAACTGAGGAGGAGACCGTCTTCGCGTTCATAAACTCCCTCGACTTTTTTTTGATGTCCATCGAGAATTTTTATACAAAGGCCGTCAGAACTCCACAAACGTATCTGGCTGTCGTGCGCCCAGGTGATTATTGTTCCGTCCTTTAGAAAATATCCATCAATCAAGAGTGCGGAATGACCAGACAATTCAAGAACAGTATTTCCATCAACAACCTTGGCATTTAAGGCTTGTGGGATCAATAATTTTTTTTCAAGGTAGGTTCTAGGGCCGCGGTTAGGAATTTTGTTGTCTTGGCTTGACTTATGGAATACTTGAGAGGTTACCGTGAAATTTTCATAGCCCAAAACCCGAGAAAATAACGCCCTGGCTTTCACGGATTCCGGCGGATGAGTATTTCTTTCCAAAACCCATGGAATATTGTCAGCCACCATTCGACCATTATAAGACCACAATCATGAAAAAGCAAACTATTTCTGTTTCTGGACTTGACAGAAAATTTTTCTTAGTTTATAGTATTTTGGGATCATTATAAGGAACCGACTAAATGAGAAACAGTTTTCTGGGGGCCAAAAAAGCGCTTTTTTTAATGGGTTTTATTTGTTTCGCACAAATTTTTCTTCCGATCACTGGGTTGGCTGCACAAACCCCCGAAGAACTAGCTGGCGCTCTAGATAGGATGGTTCCTTCACTGATGCAAACTCAATCCACTGCTTTCGGGAACTTTACTTATACCGACACAGGCTTGGGAAGTGCTTTCTCCCGCCACTTGGAAGACAGGCTGGGTATGGCCTTAACGCGTACAACCAAACTAAAGCTAATTCAGCGTGGCGCGGTTCGGAATATGGACGCATCCTTTCGCAAAGTATACGCAGAGCACTTTCAAACACAAACCCCATCCGCACTCTTATCAGGATCTTTTATTCCTGAAGGACGAGCTGTCAAGGTAAGGTTCGAACTCATCAGTTTATTTACTGCTGAACTTTTAGGGGTAACGGAGATCAGTTTTGACTTAAGCACTCTTCCTCCCGGTATGGCCATTTCCCCCCCTAACCTTGAGCGCGCCCAACAAGTTCAAAATGGCCTAGAAGTTGTGACAGCCTTACCGGCGGGAAATCTGACGGTGAGCGTGACCACAACGCGAGGTGACGGAGCCGTGTATTTAGACGGGGAAGAAATGGAACTGCTTGTAATGGCAAGCGAGGACTCTTTTGTGAATATTTATCATGTGGGTGTGGATGGTGAGACACAGTTGATTTTCCCTAACCAATATCAAACCGCCTCGCGAGTCAGGGCCGGGGAACTGGTGAAAGTACCAGGTGCGGGCTGGCCATTCAAGTTCCAACTTCATGCCCCTTTCGGAGTTGAATACATCAAGGTCCTGGCTTCAAACGAGCCCTTCCCCGATGTCCCCAGTTTCCAGAGTTTAGGCCGGGAACCCGGCAGGGTGCTCTCGAGGGGTTTAAGCGTCCGCAGCTCATCACAAGTCCGTCTGGCCGAGGCTGAAGTTTCCTATTCGATTGTACCGAGACAATAGGAGGAAAAAATGAAAATCAGAATAGCACTGTTCTTTATGGCCATAGCGGGAGTGTTCCACGCGGCCGCCCAAACAACCGAACCCAAAACAGCCCTGTTGATTGCCAATGGCAACTATAGGACATTGGGAAATTTGGAACAACCCATCCCCGAGGCCTACCAGTTGAAAGCCTCCCTCGAAGGCTTGGGTTTCGAGGTGACGGTCAAAGAAAACGCAAGCCTCGAACAGATGATCGACGCCCTGATCGAGCTCCAGGCAACCTTGAACCGCAAGGGCGGGATCGGTTTTTTCCACTACGGTGGGCACGCGGTGCAGGTGGGCGGCAGAAACTACCTGATACCCGCCACAGCCGACATACCCGACGAGGCCAGGGTGGCGAGCCGCGCCGTTTCCCTGGACGATGTGAACGCCTACATCGGGGATTCCGACGCCACCACGAGCATAGTCATTCTGGACGCGTGCCGGGACAACCCGCTACCCAGGCAGTCGGGCCGAAGCGCCTCGCGGGGTTTGAGCATTACCGGCCAGGCGCCGCAAGGAGTGATTGTCGTGTACAGCGCCCAAGCCGGGGCCACGGCGCAGGACGGCGTCTTTACCCCGGCGTTAATCAAACTGTTAAACCAACCCAAATCGTTTAACGAGGTTTTGCAGGACGTGGCCCAGGAAGTCAGCCGCCGGACGAACGGCGCCCAGAGGCCGTTTAGCTACGCCGACCTTACTATCGCGCCTCTCTATCTTGCCGGGCGAACACCGCTTGCGCCGCCCATTGACCCGGTGGCTCCGCCGCCTGTAACGGTGCCCGAAACCAGGACTCCTGTTTCTGCAACGGTCAATACGGGGCGGTTGGCCCAGGTGCAACTCCAAAGGGAGAAGCTAAACATCGAGTACAACCAAGCCGTGGAGGTCCGCAAGGGCACCGGGTGGGTACCTGTGGTTGCCGGGGGAGGCGGTGCCGCCTTTACCTTGGCGGGGGTGGGATTGTTCCTATGGAGCGAGGCCGCGTATTCGGACTACCAAAAAGCCTTGGACACTGCCAGCGCGGACGGTAGCCGCGAACTGGTGCAGCAGCTGGACACCTGGAAGGTGGTGTCGCTCGTGGCCGGAGCGGCCGGCCTGGCCACCTGGCTGGGCTACGAGGCCTTAACCCCAAAGCCCGACAAGCTCCAGGAATCCATTAACCAACTCGACCAAGAGATCCGTACGTTAGGAGGTACGACGCCATGAAAAAAATTTTGCAATTGAGTTTAGCCTTCCTAACTTTTATTGGGTGTGACCGGGTTTTTAACAACCCTTGGGATTCATTAATGATTGAGCAGAATGGCGGTCCGCCAAAATCAACTTATATTTTGAGTTTTGATTCTAATGGTGGAACAGGCTCTATGTCAGAAATCGCGGTGCTAGAAGGTGAAACGATAATCCTACCTGTTTCGAATATGACCAAGACAGGAAGTCTTTTCTATGGGTGGTCAACCGGGGAGACCGGCCCTGTCGTCTATGACGATGGTGCTGAGTTTACCATGGGAAAATCTAATATTAAACTGTTTGCACAATACTTAGACGGAGCTTATTCAATTTCCTTCAACCCTAATGGCGGTAGTGGAGTTATGACACCCCAGGTGATGCTAGAGGGTGCGTCTGGAACTTTAAAACCAAATACGTTTACTTTTGAGGGCTACACCTTCACGGGCTGGGCAACTTCTGCGGGTGGTTCTGTGGCCTATGCCAACGGCGCCAACTACACTATGGGTACAGCGAATGTGACTCTATACGCAAAATGGACACCCAATACCTATACGGTGAGTTTTAACTCCAATGACGGTACGGGTTCAATGAGCCCCCAGAGCTTCACTACGGGTGAAACGAAAGCTCTGAGCAATAGTACATTCACCCGATCAGGCTACACTTTTGCAGGTTGGGCTACGTCTGCAAATGGTTCTATGGCCTATGCCAATGGCGCCAACTATGCGATGGGTACAGCGAATGTGACGCTATACGCTAAGTGGAACATCAATTCTTATACCGTTTCCTTTAATGCCAATGACGGTATCGGGACTATGGCCGATCAAACTTTCGAGTACAACGAGACCAAATCGCTCACAGCCAATTCTTTTACACGCATCGGCTATACCTTTGCGGGATGGGCGACAACTTCGGGCGGTTCGGTGACCTATTCAAATGGTACCAATTACACGATGGGCTCAGCAAATGTGACTCTGTACGCAAAATGGACACCCAACACCTATACCGTGAGTTTTAATTCCAATGGTGGTACGGGTTCAATGAGCCCCCAGAGCTTCACTACGGGTGGAACGAAAGCGCTGAGCAATTGTACATTCACACGATCAGGCTACACTTTTGCAGGCTGGGCAACGTCTGCGGGTGGTTCTGTGGCCTATGCCAATGGCGCCAACTACACAATGGGCACAGCGAATGTGACTCTCTATGCTAAATGGACTTTCATGGGCTATGTCTCGCCGAATATTGGTAATTTGATGTTTGTACCTGCAGGTCGCTTCCAAAGAGATGCAACGGCGACGAACATTAGTGAAGTGAGCGAATTTAGAATGAGTCAACATGAAATAACTCGAGCGCAATTCTTAGGAATTATGGGCACCGATCCTAGTACTACTTCTAAATCCAGTGGTATCAACGACCCGGTACAAAACTTGAATTGGTACCATGCCATTGCTTTTTGCAATAAACTCAGCCTAGCAGAAGGGCTTCAGCCTGTTTATACAGTGACAATTAGTGGGACACCAGTTAATTGGACTACTTTGGTTTATACAAGCATCCCAACAGATACTAATGTAGATTGGAATCAAACAACAGCTACTTGGTCCAATAATGGTTATCGGTTACCAAATGAAATGGAATGGATGTGGGCGGCAATGGGTGCACCTTTAGATGGACAATCTGGAGGAACTAATACCACAGGTTATTTAAAAGCCTTTGCTGGGAGCACGGGCAGCAATTCCATAAATGATTATGCTTGGTATAGCAGTATTAGCTTTGGCAAGACTCATCCAAGAGGTTCATTGTTGGGGAATGAAATTGGTTTATACGATATGAGCGGCAATGTGTGGGAATGGTGCTGGGACAGACATGGTAGCTATCCTACAGGTCCTCTAACCGACTATCGAGGTGCATCACCCCCGATAGCCTCGCGCATTTATAGGGGGGGGAGTTATTTTGAATTTACGAACTGGTGTGCATTATCTTGGCGAGAATATGGCGATGAGGGAGGTCTATATATTAATGTAGGATTCAGAGTTGTGCGAAATTAAACCGAATAAACTACTAAATGTTTTCAGACACTATTTTTGATCGTTCTTACAATAACAGACTTAAAATTTAAGGAGTAATCAGTGGGTAGTATAAAAACCTCTTGACAATAGTTTCTTTATATTTCTATTATTTTATGATTATTTGATTTTCGAAAGAATTCAACTGAAGGAGAGATTAAAATGAGTACAAAGATTTGGCAGTGTAAAAACTGTAGCCGAAATAGTTTTGGACCAAACATGCCAAAATCCTCTTATAATTTTGAGTGCCCTTCACCTCCTTTAATTAGTTGGGCCGGTCATCATGACTGGATTCTTGTAGATGATGGTGGTGAAGCGGAAAGAAAAGCCGCGATCGAGCGACAAAAAAAAGAAATATTTTATCAACAGAAACTACTTGAAGCCGAGTCTCTTCAGAAAATGAATAAAATGATGGAAGAGAGTGAAAAAAGGCATCAACAATTTATCAGCGATAATCTTACGGTTATATCTCTAATTGCCAAAGAGGGGTGCTCTAATTTACTTAAAGAACTCACCAAAGATTATAACCTTCTTTTATTACATGCTCTCAGTATCAATGCTTTAGTCAAAAGATATAATAAAGGAGGATCTTATAAATCACTCCTACTAAAAGGAGAATTTTTTAGTTCTATTCGCCAATTGATTGAGTTTATAATAAAATATGATAAGGATATAAAAAATGATTTGCAAAATGGGAATTCCATCAATCTAGACTATAAACCTTCCGATGCTTATAAATGGTTTCTTGAAGCTCAAGAAAAACTAGCCAATGTGGCGTATGATATTAAAATTATTGAGGATTATGATATTTTTAAGAAATTGCTACATGAACATGGACATAAAATTGAAGCTGAAGAACTATATGTTTTGAATAGGGATATGTTTTTTGACGAAGATAATAATTATCAACCTATGAAACTTACAAGTAGAAGAATATTTGATGAATTTATACCTTATTTTCTTTTTGTTGGGATTGAACTAGTATTTTTTGCAACTATTGGTTTCCCTGGGGTTTTTGGTCCTCAACATTCTGATGTTATTAGGTGGGTATTAACTTTGACATCACCTCTAATAATGGTATTTTATCTTTTTCTACCTTTAATTGTAACTAGCAGGTTAGGGCGAAAGACTTTTTGGGATTTTTTTAATAACTTGGATTTAGATGGTTGTACTGAATTAGGTGGACGTACTATCATCTTAGGATTCATTTCTGCCATTCTACTGTATGCTGAGTTTCTTCCGTTTGGCCATATTGTTTTTTTTCTGCTTTTTATCATAAATGAACTATGGTTGATTCACATAATTAAAAAAGCAAAAATAAACTTAATACAATATGCTCAAAGATGGATTTTTTAATGATAATTGCTATGAAACATATCTTATCCATCTTCAATTTTCCCACTTATAATGGAAAACACCCTAATACTTTTTTATGGGCTACAATAAGAACTAAAGGAGTGGAACATGAGCTGGAGTGTTTATTTTGCGGAAGCCTCTTTCATAGTCTCTAAGACCGACCTAAAGAAAGTCGTTCGGTTTTTTAATGATTTCCTTGGGTCGGGCCAAAAGGGTGTAGAACTTAGGGATGGCGCTTACAGCGACCTTTATGGTGAGATTGATCATTCGGATTATGAGAACATTGAAGGTGTCCCATTTGATATGGAGCTGGATGGTAACCCTTTGCAAGGTGAAATAATCACACCGCATTCCCTTTACATCAGAGTCGACGATGCTGGCGGAAAATATCAAGTGATCATTGCCGTTGTTCCAGAAGTGGATGGAAGCGGGGCAGACTACAATGACGTTGTTGCGGTGTGCGGCCAATTAGTGAAGAATTATCTTCCTAATGCTGTCATTCCGGTTACTTTTGCCTCAGCTGGAGATGAGATAAGCGGCAGTAGCATTTGGTGTGGTACAGTGGTCGTCACAAAAGGAAAGAATTATGATTTCAACAACGATCCTGATAAATACGTAAAGCAAGTGAAAGCTGAAATCACTCAACGGAAGGCAAAAGGGTAGGGGGTTTTCATTTTCTCCTCCCCGACTCCAAAAGCCCCTGCCCCATACCCCGATGTACCTCGAACAAAGCTGATACCACTTGGGAAGATAACTCCCTTTCCAACAAGTCGATCATTTCCTGCCTCCTGATGGCCTGAGCCATCTCGGAGCGTCGAGCTGTCAAGGCCGTAGCGCCTTTACTGCGAGAAGCGAGAGATACAATGAAAAATACTAGGAGGCAGGTGATTCATTTTAGGGAGAGCGAGGGGGCCGTGTGCCTCCCGCAGGGAGGTCCGTGTGCAGCCGCAGGCTGCCCGTGTGTGATGGCGGCTATACCGACATCACCCGTGATAAAACATTCTTAAGCACGGGTGGCTTCGCCACGCACGGGTCCCTGCGGGACACACAGGCGGCTAGCGCCGCGCACGGCCCCCACGCTTTCCCGTCTTCGGCTTTTCCTTCACTGATCGTGTTAGAAATCAATTTTTTTGGTTGCGACGTGGCGGAAGGTGTGGTAGGATAGGGGGGGGGCTGGAGTCGTAAGGGGGATAAAATGAACCCAAAACAATATTTTATTCTTATTAAGGGAGACATAAAAACTACCGAGGTTTTGTCCTGCGAATTACATTCCACAAACAATAAATGGGAGGTGAAATTCAATAATTCAAAGGTATTCTATTATGCTGCACCCAA
>DYNZ01000150.1 GCA_020720805.1 Leptospira biflexa
TACTGATCTCCATCCCCATGGAAGGAACACTGGATTCCCTGAATGCCTCGGTGGCAGCGGGGGTGATTTCGTTTGAGATGCTCCGGCAGCGGGAAGGAAAAAAAGCAGTATTATCTTTGTAATCTGTATGTGAGAGATGACACTTTTTCTGTGCTTTCTTTTGCGTGCAAGCACAAGAGAGAGCACAGAAAAATGTTACGATTACTTATAAATAATGACCTGTTCACTGCTTTTGTCAATTATAGTGGAATGTGTTCTGTCCATGCCTCTGCCAGCGCCAGCAGGATTAAACTGTTCTTCAAGCTGGCGTGCAACATCGTAACCAAGGCTTTTTGACACTTCTGAAATAACTCGTCCCCGATTGGGTTTGATGCGCCCGCCACGAGAAGTGGAAAGCAATTTAGTATCCTGCCCTTCTCCCATTGCGCTAAATGCGGCTTTGATTTCGTAGGTCTTTGTATTAATAAGGTTAAAATCTGCAACGAGTTCAAGACTAAAGATATATGATTCGGCATCTGAGCCTTGCACAGGAGTCATCTCATCCCGAAATTCAATACTGCTGACGGTCCCAAAAAGAACGAAGTCGGCCCCTTGATAATCCCCTTTTTTAATGCGCTTAATAATGTCAAAGAGTGTTTCCATGTCTTTTTTTGCGACTGGTCGCCCTTGAAATACTCGATAATAACCTGATCGCAGCATTTCACCTTTGACATCCGCAACGAATTTATGAAGTTCCCCTTGTTCAATATAGCTGTTGATCCCTGATTCCTCATAATAACTGCCCTCTGATTGAGCATTCACGGAACCGCTGCTACTCGCTGAATACGAGTGTGGTGTTTCCCGCTCACGATCTCTGGAGCGCTCTTTATAAGAGGACTTCTGGTGCGCAGAGATGACATGAAAATACTCCTGCACCTTTTCCTCATAGCTGAGATCGGTAACGGCTATTTTAGGAAGCCCCGGGTTTGCAGCCCAGGCACACTGGGTACAAGCTATCAATAATAAAAAAAATGAATGGGTCAAAAAAAATCGAATCAGCATAATGCTATCTCCGGTTATCCAGCGTACTTGTGGAAGTACAAATGATTTTATATGCAACACAACTTCGTTATGGCCTATCGGTCGGATGTTTTACGAATTTCTTTCTCATCCATCCAGGCAAGCACGCCAGATTCAATATTGACGAGAGAAAGTGTGAATTTATAGTAAACATCTTTTATATCGCTGGTTCTTTTGACAATTGAAGTGATTGTTCCCTCTATACGATACTCTGCCCCTTCCATTTTCCCTATTTTTTTAGCCGTGCTTTTTTTGTACAAACCTGTCTGGTTTTGGCGGATCAATTCGTCCGTTTGCCCCTGCATATCTTTGATATCAACGGCAAATTGAACAGCGCCGCTTTTCAGAAGTTGTGTTTTAATGGAATCGGTTATTGAGCGAGTATCAATATATTCTCCTGTTTTATTTTTTACATCAGCCACTGTGACTAAAGGTGGCTGTGCTGATTGGACAACAGGTCGAGATTGCAATAAAGAACGAGACATGGACTCAGCTATGGTTTGCAGATCGGTTGATCCAAATTCATTGGTGACACTTTCAACGGCCTTTGAATCACCATATTGCACATTTCCTGACGACACCTCGGGAGAGGTGGTGGCGCATCCGGAAAGAAGCGTCAAGGTTAAGGCACCGAAAGTTAAAAAATATGCGGGACGAAATAATGGTTGCATTTTCATTGGATTACCTCCTTATCTGGTTAGTTTTTACTCATGATGGTGATAGTCTGCATTCGTGGTGTTATTAGGGCTTTGCAGCTGTAAGCGAAAATCTGTGGCCTCCAAAGTTGGGGCAACAACATTGATCAGATATCTTTGTTTTCCATAAATGACAACGGGTTTCCAGGGCTCTTCGTCCCAGGCGCTGAAGCCTGATGAATCAAGCCACTTGAAGCGGTAAAATAACCTTTCGTTTGATGCGCTGACATTGGTAATTTCAGCCTGAATGGTGAGTAGACCGTTTTTTTGCGTTGTTCGCAAATCTGTCACTTCCAAATAGGTCATCTCACCAAGTTGTTCAAGTTTGCTGCCTACTGTTGATGTTTGCGCGGGAGGCACAGTGGTGAGGGTAAGAGCAAACAATAAGCCAGTGATGGTGATTATTTTACTAACTACTCTGTGACGATTGATTTTGATCATAAAGGACCTCCCTCAAAAAAGAGAATTGGTTTGACTGCTATCATGCTAATTAGGCGTAAAAACCTTATATGTAGCAACCATTTTATATCGCTTGCGTTGCTTGTTCTTTGTTCTTTTTTCTGGATTTCTTCTTTCCTGTCTTTGCGGGCGGGGGGGGAATATCTGGAATTGCTTCAGAAGCTGCGGTCATGACCGGTGAAACAACTGACTGGGTGAGATAGAGTTTATTCCCGAGCAGACGCATGGCAACAAGAGCATGTTTTCCACCAATATCAACGGTCATGGATTGGAGTCCAATTGGGGTTGCGACATTGATCGTGTGTTTACCAGCAGGTAATGTGGTGCGACCAATGAGAATGTGTGATGGCAATGTCCGCCAACATCTTTCATCGGCGCTTTCTGTGGCAACAGCCGCCACAGTTACAGCCAAACCGAGAAGAATGCTCCTGTCGCTGGCCACTTTCTGGGCTGCTGTCTTGGCGATTGCTCGAATAGTCGTACGCACGAGAATACCTGGCATCTCATCTTTCAGCGAGCGGCGGGCCATCGCATCGAGACTGGTGACGGGATAGAGGTTTATGGAAGATTGATCTTCAAGTTTGATTTCCTGAGGAAGAGTAACATGACCATCTGGCCGTATTACTGGAAACGAAAAAGGAATGGCAAGCAGCGTATCATTGGCCGGAATTGGAATCGGAAAGCTGACTGATTGTCGAGCGGGAATAGAGCCAGTTTCCAAAACAAACAACACATCCGTGTCTGTGCGCTTGATAGTGTGACTCCGCGTTTCCAGGTTAGACAAACCGTCTTCTAACCATTGAATGTCTGGACGAAGCTCTATTGCTTTTCGATACCCTGGAGCTGCCAGACTTGGCTCATTCAGGGCTTCATAGACAAAGCCGGATAGATAATGACTAAAGGCGCTTTGATAGCCATTTTTAAGGGCAGTAACTTCTGGAGCATTCAATGTTTCTACAGGATAGCCATTAAGATCTTTCAGTTCTGTGGTAACCTTGTTTTTTTGAGCATCTTCTGTCACCTGTTCAACTTCTTTTTCGCGGAGACCAGTAATAATGGCTTCTCTTTCGTGTGTTTTCTTAATTTCAACCCGGGCATTGTCCCAATCTCCGAGTTGCAGATGATTCATGGCCAGTTTTGTAGAGAGCATTACTTTTTCGTAATCCTGTCCGTCGTAACGACGAGTTTTGTCATTCACAACCACGCTACCGACATTACCAAAAAATTTTGCAGGATCAGTTTTTACTTCAGATTCCCAGACCTTGATTTTTTCATCCGCTGAAAGCCATGTGTCTCTGCTTTCGGTTAACTGTCCATTGATGTTAAGAAGTTGCCCTTTTTCTTCAAAGTAGAGAAGATCCTTGTCGTCACTTGTATTGTTTTTTTCAAGTTCCACTAAGGCTTGCTCTGGGCTGCCGTTAGCGGCAAGCTCAACGGTTTGCTTCAGTTCACTATCATAACTTCTCATGGAACCACATCCGGACAGAAAAAAAAGGATGAGGGGTAGAATCAATAAATGGGTTTTCAATTTATGTGATGATCGTTCAGGATGTGTTCCAATCGGCATGCTCAGTCTCCTCGGTTTATGGATGAATCATTGGTCAGATTGTGATCATTAAAATATTTGGATAGCACATACCCATATATTTGCGAAGCGGCAAATTCGCAAAACAAATAC
>DYNZ01000151.1 GCA_020720805.1 Leptospira biflexa
ACGTCGGTCGCTCCTGTGACTTCCTGTCACCCGCGACACTCGTGCATCCGTGCACTTCGCATTGACAGTAGCAGGATACCCTGACTGCATGGCGTTGCCTTGCGTCGGGTAATGCCAGGTCGTGGTATTATACCGAAAAGAAATTGGTTTTCCCCATGGCATCGCCCCGGGAAACCATGTCTGCAAGGATAACTACGCCAGAAAGTGCGAAAAGCACTTTCTTCGCAGTATACCAACGTCCTTTTGGCACAAAGTCCATTGCAAAAAGTATATCATGGAAAGTGTGATCAGGTTGCTTTTCTATCGCTTAAAAAAAAATAGTAGAGTGCTTAGACCTATGCAGGAACAGTTTAACAAACGGTTTAATAAAAATATGCTGGTATTGGCTCCAGGCGAATATCTGGCTACAACCGACGATGTTATTCTATCCACATTGTTGGGATCATGCGTCGCAGCCTGTCTGTATGATCCGGTAAACCGGGTTATCGGCATGAACCATTTTCTCCTGGCTGGCAATGTGAACAAACACGATCAGTACTTCTTGTCCGAGGCTGGACGCTACGGCATCAACGCCATGGAGTTGCTGATCAATGAGATGATGAAGCTTGGAGCCAAACGCAATCTACTGAAGGCAAAAGCCTTCGGCGGGGCTCATGTTTTGCGCGCTATCGATTCTGGGTTTACAGGAATTCCTGAAACGAATGTTCGCTTTATCAAGACCTTTCTATTTACGGAAAATATTGAAATGGTCACGAGTGACCTTGGCGGCGAGGTAGGTCGCAAAATTTTCTTTTTTAATGGGGATTACCGCGTACTCTTAAAGAAACTGGATTCCAGTACAGCTACGATGACCGAAGAACAGGAGCAGCAATACCTACGACAGCAAAAGGAGAAACTGCAACGCAAAAAAGGATCCCCGGTGGGGAGTGTCGATTTTTTTGGTTAATGGATGCGGCTTTTTTCGGGTCAAACCAGCATCCATTCAGGATGAAAGGTTCCTATTTGAGCCTATCGCCATTTTTTGCCTGGCGGTCAGGTATAACCAGGGACAAGCTTTCTCCTTCACCTGTCGCCAAAATCATCGCTTCTGAAACGCCAAAGCGCATTTTTCGCGGCTCCAGGTTGCTGACAACCACACATTTTTTTCCGATCAGCGCGCTTGCCTGATACGCTATGCGAATGCCGGCAAAGACATTTCGATTGCCAAGTTCGCCTAAGTTGATCGTAAGCTGCAGCAGTTTGTCCGCTCCGGCAACCTCCTTTGCCTCAACAATCTCTCCCACCCTCAGTTCGCTCCGCTGCAACTCCTGCAGTGAGATGAGGGAGGAGTCACCTTTGGGTGTCGTTTGAGCCGTTTTTTCTTGCAAGGTCTGTTTGCTCTCTTCCAGGATTGCATCAATGCTTTTTTGATCCACCCTCTGTAACAGGTGCTCGTAGGGCAGAATGGTGTGATTTTCTAAAAAGGAGGAGAGATTGGCATAGGTCAGCGGCGGGCAGTTGAGCTGTTTTTCAATCTTTTGTACCAGCTCGGGCAAAATAGGTTTTAAATACAGAGCCAGGATACGGGCGCCGTTTAAGGCAACGGTTATTACTTCTCTGGCCGCTTCCGGTTTTTCCTGTACCAGTTTCCAGGGCTCGCGATCATTGATGTAGCGGTTTATCAAATTTCCCAGGGCGAGTATCTCACGCAGAGCGCGCGCATACTGTCTTTGTTCCAGGAGAGAGATCATGGCCTCCTTTTTCGCGATGATCGGCTCCAGGATAGCTTTTCCTGCCGAGTCGAGGGCGCTAAGCCGATAATCCAGCTTTTTGGCGATGGCACCACCGCTTCTCGAGAAGATATTGATCAGGTTGCCGACCAGGTCGCTGTTGATGCGGTTGAGAAAGTCCTCAAAGGAGAGGTCCAGATCGTCCAGGCTGTCGCTTAATTTGCCAGCAAAATAGAAGCGCAGGTAGGAGCTGTCCAGATGGCGCAAAAAGGTGGATGCCAAAATAAAGGTTCCCTTGCTTTTCGACATCTTTTCGCCATTTACCGTCAGAAAGCCGTGAACAAAGACCCCATTCGGGGTTTTATAATCCGCGCCCAAGAGTTGAGCTGGCCAGAACAGGGTATGGAAGTACATGATATCCTTGCCGATGAAATGGTAGATCTTCCAGTCAGGGTCGCTTTTCCAAAAGCGGAAAAAAAACTCCTCTTTGCCGATGCTCCGGAAATAGTGGAGGGCGGAGGCCATATAGCCAACGGGCGCGTCCAGCCAGACGTAGAAATATTTATCACTTTCGCCTGGAATCAGAAAACCAAAGTAGGGGCCATCGCGGCTGATATCCCAATCTTTGAGACCGGCCTGGAACCACTCCTCCATTTTTTTGGCCACGGCTGGAGAGATGTGTTGATCCTGTTGGTACCACTCCTGTAGCCGCGCCTCAAAATCCTGCAACTTGACAAAGTAGTGCAAGGATGTACGTCGCACTGGCGGGGTACCACAGAGGGAGCAGCGGGGTTCAAGCAGCTCTGTGCTGCTATAGGTCGAGCCGCACACCTCGCAACTATCGCCGTACTGATCCGCAGCCTTGCATTTGGGGCATGTTCCCTTGATAAAGCGGTCGGGCAGGAAGATTTTATCATGTTCGCAATAGGCCTGCTCAATCTCCCTTTTGGCGATATGCCCTTTTTCCGAAAGCTTGAGAAAGATGCCGGTAGCCAACTCTCGGTTCTCTTCGGAGTTGGTGCTGTGGTAGTTGGTAAAATCGATCTGAAAAGAGCTTAGATCGTGATAATGCTCCTTCTTGACCTTTTCAATCAACTCTTCCGGCGAAATTCCCTGATTGCGCGCGGCAATCATGATGGGTGTACCATGGGTGTCATCAGCGCAGAAAAAATAGGCCTCATTTCCCAATAACTTGTGAAAGCGAACCCAGATGTCGGTCTGGATGTACTCGACCAGATGTCCCAGGTGGATGGAGCCATTGGCATAGGGGAGAGCTGCGGTCACCAGTATATGTTCTTTGTGCGTCATAGCCGTTTTGATTCCTTTGAGCGTGTCAGTCGATTTAGGAAAGCGGGATCTTTTTTGCGTCAGATAAGAATTTAGCCAGACCGCTATCGGTCAATGGATGCTGAATCAGCTTATCAAAAACAGAAAAAGGGATGGTGGCCACATCAGCGCCAAGAATTGCCGCCTCTTTGACGTGAACCGGATGGCGAATGGACGCGACCAAAATCTTGGTTTCGAACTGGTAATTTTGGTAGATGGCGACGATATCCTCAATAAGCTCCATGCCTGTCTGGCTGAGATCGTCCAGCCTGCCAATAAAGGGAGAGATGTAGGTAGCGCCGGCTTTGGCTGCCATCAAGGCCTGGGTCGCGGAGAAGCATAGGGTCACATTCGTCTGGATGCCTTCGCTGGCAAGCACGCGTACCGCTTTGAGGCCATCAGAGATCAAGGGAACCTTGATGACAATATTGTCAGCAATTTTAACCAATTCGTGTGCCTCCTTGAGAATCCCCTCTTTGTCAGTGGCCAGCACCTCTGCCGAGACAGGACCCTGAACCAACGCGCAAATCTCTTCCAGAACCTTGCGCGTGTTTTTTCCGGTTTTTGCCATCAAGGAGGGATTGGTAGTAACCCCATCAAGGATTCCCAGCTCTTTTGCCTGGCGGATCTCTTCAATATCTGCTGTATCGATAAAAAATTCCATCTGAAATGCTCCTGTGCGGTATTGGTGTAGGAAAGTATCCATTGTTTTTTCTGTCCAAAAAAGGGGGAAGGGAAGCGGCGCTTTCAAGAACTTTTTCCCCTGTGCGGGCGAAAAGCGGAAATTATACTAAAGGCATTTTGGTTTTCGGATATCGCAAGGCAATACCAGCGATGTCGA
>DYNZ01000152.1 GCA_020720805.1 Leptospira biflexa
ATAACAATTAACACTTTGGTTCCTTTGTTTTTTTTACTGTAAATAGCAATGGAACAATTCATCTTGGCCAGCATTTTTTTGACAATAATCAGGCCCAGCCCCGTGCCTTGTGGCTTGGTGGTATAAAAGGGTTTGAACAGATTGGCCTGTTCTTCCTCACTGATTCCACAACCATTGTCGCCAATAATGATATTGATTTGGCCATTTTTTTCTTTCAGCATGGTGATCGTGATTCTTTTGGGCTCAACACTGGCCAGAGCGTCGGCGGCATTGGCAACCAGATTGAGGAGAACCTGCTGAAAGGCTCGGTGGTCAACTTGGCCGATTCTGGGGTCTTTAATTGTAGTGATATTGGTGGTCAGCTTGATGTCTTTTCTCTCCAGGTCCGTGTTGACCAGATCCACAAATCGGGTAAGCAGGGCCGTCATGTCGGTCTCTTCAATAATGGGTCGCTCAAAAATACTGAAGTTTTTGAGGGTTTTCAGCAGATATTCGACGCGACCTATATCGGCCAGGCTGCGGTTGATAAATCGTTTAATATCAGCATGGTCGTATGAGTGCAGATTAGAATCCAAAACCGAAAGGGATACTTTGATGGCATTGATCGGGTTGCCCAGCTCGTGGCGGATACTGGAGAAAATGAAGCCGATATTATCCATAAGATTGGCGGCCTCGGCAACGGATTCCAGCCGCTTCTTTTCGGTGATATTTCGTTTAACGATGACTTGATTAGTAATATTATTGACCGGATCATAGGCGGGTGAAAGGAGCATCTCTTCTTCGTAGAGGCTGAGATCTTTGCGATAGTTGGGAAATTGACCCTGCCATTTTTCCCCGTTATGCAAGGCTCTTGCGACCTGTTGCCAGATTTCGCTGTCCATGATGGTCTCGGGGTGGAGTTGGGCAATGTTGGTGTTGATGATTTCAGAGGGGCTATAGCCGGTAATGGTTTCGCAGGCGGGATTGGCATAGAGGATGTGACCGGCTGGGTTGGTGAGAAGAACACAATCGTTTGATTGTTCGACAACGGCTGCCAGCCGATTTCGCTCTGCACGATCCTGTTGATTCCGAATGGTGAGGGCGAGGATATTGGCAATCAGTTTCAGTCCTTTGATCTGGGATTCGGTAAAAGGGGTGTCAGTCGTCATCCTGTCCATGCCAATAAGGCCCCAGAGGGAGTCTTTGATGAGGATGGGGATATCGAGGAAAGACCGGATACCAAGGGCATGCAGCTCCCCTCGTTCCCATTCTGAGAGCAGGGGAGAGCGATTATCCACAATCTGTCCTGATTTGAGCAGGGCGATACAGTCGGAATTGTTGAATATCCAGCTATGGTCAATACTGGCTTGATATTTATCCTGGTGCCGGGTGGTCGGAGTTTTGTGGTAGTTTGCCTCGACGATGTATATACGGCTGGTTTCCAAGGGGTGACAGAGGCTGGAGAGTTTACCGCTGAAGCAGTTCTGCCAGGTATCCTGCAGGTGGGCCTGGTCGGTAATGGTGAGAATAGCATTCCAGATAGCCTCGCTGCGGCCAGTTGGTTTCGACGGTTTTTCCTGGGAGAGTTGGTGGAGTTTGGTGGTGAGGTTGCGCAGGGCCTTCTGATTCTGAATCTTGAGAAGAATGTTGGCCTCGATAATGCGCGAGAAGAAAAAAAGAACGAAGCTGCTCATGATTACCAGAGTGAACAGGCCAGTGACAAGAGTGGTGAAGCTGTGGGTAGCAGTGAAGAAAGAAAGGGCCAGGAAGGGCGTGATGATGATACCCAGAGATGTGTAGGCTATGAGGGGAAAAGGGGCGAGATAGAAAGAGAAGGATATGCAGATGGACAGGAGAAGCAGGGTGTGAATGGATAGGTGTGGCACACTGGCATGGATGAACAGAAGGGCGCTGCCGCCCCAGAGAGAGGATTGCAGGAACAAAAGAAGAAACAGGAAGCGCCATTTTTTGCGTCTTTTTCGGGGAGATCCTCGTCGGAGATAGAGAATAAGGGCTATGGACAGGGCTGCCAGGATGATGCCGCAGAGCGTCACAGAGGCAAAGGCAGAAGAGAGCATTTCGCGTAAAAGAAAGACCTCCAGTAAATAGAAAGAGAGCATTACTACTTGAAACGAAAGGCCATAATCAAACAGATGGATCAGTTTTTCATGGAATATTCTGGCGGATGATGAAAATGAAGGCATAGGTTTTTGGTGGTCAAAAAAAGAATCAGAGGGAAAGAATGGTCAGGAATATTTTTTAGCATAGCAGAAGATGCAGGAAACACCAAAAAAAAGCTGCTTTGGGGGAAAAAAAGGCGTGTTCAGGAGGTGGTAAATATATTGGAGGAGCTTGATTCAAATAATTGTTCGTATAATGGCCTGATATAGCGATATAATCGTAATTGCCTGGCGACCTTTTATCTTGACTGGGTATAAAAAATTGAATAAACAAGGGGGTGAATGGCCTTTTTTCTTCCCTCGAATAAGACATGATTTTCGATCAAGCCATTGATATATTAGATTTATTCTATTTTATATTCTGGTGTGGCCTGGTTTATGCATTACATTAAGTATCTCTTCTCTCCTTGGAAAAAGCCGGTCCACGCGTGTGTGACTGGCTTTTTCTATTTTCAGGCCCGTGTTTGTCACCCCTTCTTTCTCTTTATGTCCTCTTTCCCTCCTGTTTTTCTCGATCGTTGTCACGAATACACTCGTCGCTCGCTGCAAAGAGTTGTGGATAAAATCCTTTCTGGCGCCATTTGCGCGTCCCTTTCTCCTGGCGCCACTATCTTGTTGAAACCCAATCTGGTCAGCGCCGCAGCCCCTTCTTTGGCATGTACCCATGCGGAATTTATTGCGGCTGTGGCGGCGTGGTTTCTTGATCATAGCTGTCGGGTGCGTCTTGGTGACTCACCCGCTTTTGGCAGTGTGCTTCATTGTGCGGAGCAACAAGGGCTCTTGCGGGCCATTCGAGGCATGGCAGTGCCTGTTGTTGATTTTTCTGTGTCTGTGCCCAAACGATTGGCCAGCGGTAGAACGGTAAAGATTGCGGCCAGCGCTCTTGAGTGCGATTTGTTGGTGAATCTGCCCAAGATCAAGGCTCATGACCAGATGTTGGTGAGTATGGCGGTGAAAAATATTTTTGGTATTGTGCCTGGACTCCGAAAATCCTGGCTGCACATGCGGGGAGGCTGGCATGGCCAATCTCATCGGCAGTTTGCGGAAATGATAATCGAGTTGCATGAACTTTTACCAGACACCCTGGTTGTCGCCGATGGGATTGAAGTGATGCACCGGCATGGGCCGGTGCATGGAGACCCCCTGCCCTTTGGCTGTGTGGCGGCTTCCCCGAGCGCCGTGGCATTAGACACAGCATTGCTCGCTGCTCTTGAGTTGGAGCCATGCAAGAGCCCCTTGTGGCGAGTGGCCTCAGAAAGAAAGTTAACAGGAAGTTCGCTTGCGGACATTCTCTTTCCGCTTTTGCAACCTGCGGATTTTTTTGGCTCTGGGTTTGTGGCCCCCTCTTTTTTGGAACCGGTTCGGTTTCAGATCTGGCGATATGCCGTGAATTCTTTGAGGCGAGTTGTTCTTGGCTTGCATCGGACGAAAGAATAGTTTTAAGTGGGCTGTCATTGAGGAGAAATCGGGTGTGCATGTGTCGTCTCTACCCGCCTCAGGGGGTTGGCGTGCGGGGTGTTCCCTTTTGACGAGGAGTAAATATGTTTGATTTACAAGGTAAAACAGCTTTAATAACCGGTGGATCGCGAGGGATTGGCAGGGCAATTGCCATACGACTGGCTGAAAACGGGGCCAACATAATAGTAAATTTTGTCCGTCATAAGCGGGATGCTGAAGAGACGGCCCGGATCATAGAACAGCATGGTGGCCGCTGTC
>DYNZ01000153.1 GCA_020720805.1 Leptospira biflexa
CGTCAGGAAGGTCAGGTTGAAACTCTCTACGATGTTTCCCGGCGCATGAAAGAGGAAGGGCTACAGGTAGCCGTCATCGCTGCTGTGACGGGGCTCAGCGAGAAAGTGATACAGGGGCTTTAATCTCTATTATCTCCACCATGGTGGAGCCCAGGAAAATCCCCTCACAGTGTTGATGGGGGGATGATGGTCAGGTTTTGGGAGCTTTCTCATAAAATTTAGGTAGTTCCTCCGATAATGGTCAAAACAAAAATTCGAGGAAATTTATGCCGAATTTGACGGAAAAATCGTGATTTTAAGCCAAAAATTTTGGTTTAAAATTTTTTGACCATTATCGGAGACACTAATTAAGATTTATGGACCAAAGCCAAATAAAATGGACCATCGAAAATTATCAGTTACGACCGGACCACGTGTAACGTCCCAAGTTATTGGCGTAAAGAATATATATATATATTCATCAATAGGAGATCTTTCTTGGTCTTCTTGAGAAATATTCTCACCAATATATCCAAGACCAAAGGATAGCTTATTTTCCGCCCCAGCTTGCCAGTCCATTTCTCGATTCACAATAGCCGCAGCAGAAAGGAAATGCAAGAATCTCACTTGAGCCATCGCATAAATGCCATGACCAAAGATAAAAGAGAAACTATATCCCAAGGACACAGTATATGTTCTTTCAAAATAAAAAGACACATGGACACCCACTCCTGGTAGGATTATGGGACCTATAGCACCTAATATTCCAAAGCCAATTCCTATTTTTGGTTCGATCAATTCATTTTCAATAGACTCTGCTTTTGGGGTTTCACTTTCAGCTTTAAATTTTTCTTGTAGTGTAAATTCATATGTTACGCAACTTGAGAAGTCATATTTTGATAAATGCGTTATTTGAGAAAATAAATACGAGTTTAACAATGTTCCAAATAAAAGAAAATGTAATAGTTTTCTCATTTCCATCTCCATTGAAATCCGATCCCGACACTACCAGTCTGGTTCGCCATGTAACTTTTATACCCGTAGGAGTTCCAGCGGTGCCCAATGCTTAAACTCAACGGACCAAATTGAGTGGTGAGATTTAATCCGTAGGTGCTTTGAACGGCGGGTTTCAACTCATGATAATATCCATAGCCAGGAAGCATTCCCGCTTCGACTGATGCGAAGGCGTTCAAACCTAATCCAAAACCTCCAAACTGGTAAGATGCTGATGTCTGAGCTCCAATGTGTAAACTATTGGCAGAGTTATACCCCACTGTCGTACCGACAGAAAAATGAGCATCAATTGAAAGTCTGCTGTAATCATCAATCTTCACCATTCTTCCTCCAAGTACCATGGCCGCGGTTGCACTAACCACTGGGAGTGTTCTGTCCCCATGACCATCGTCAAGATGATTGAAACCAGGAATGGGAGGATCTAATTTGTTGTGAACCTCTTGATTCTGTGTCTTGTCTGCTCACTGAGGAGAATTAACACCAACAAACGGCTCCAAAATAAAAGACGCCGTTGTAGCACTTCTCCAGTTTCCTTCATTTTGTGCGGGGTTCAAAGTATCATCCAAATTCCATCTAAATGTTGTTCCCACACCTACTGTATCATTCCATCCTCCGTCGCCCAACGCCTTGTCAGGATCATAGAAACCAGCTTTCATATCGGGATCAGGATAAGAAAAACTTGGATCAAGTAGTTCGGGTGTCATTACAAAATGTGGTATTGCATAAAAATTTTTATCCAAATTATTGAGATTCAAATTAAGAGACAAGAATGATGTTTGCAGTTGATCTGAGTTTGACCCAAAAATAAATGGAGTAGGTATGAAGGGCCCAATCTGACCATCGTTGTTGTATAGTAAATTACTGTAGTAACCATCTATATCATCAAGCCGAGCAGAATCATTCCAAGTCTGATAATTTCTTTCGTTTACAGCCAGTCTTAATCCCGTTGTTTCAGAATGCACGGGAAACATAAGAGGTCCGAAAGTTTTTTGGTTGTTCCTAAGAAAGTTAATATTCATTTCATTTCTTTCATTCCGAATGTAATCATTTATCATTTTATTATTTCCATATTCTTCAGGTGTCATTTCTCCATTGATCACCATTTCTAGATAGGGGTCCTCTAATACTTCTTCAAATTCCATATAATGCCTATTTCCCGAATTCTCCTGCCAGTGGGCCGGGCTGGCAATGGAGTCGGCAAAGTATTTTAAGAGGGTGCTGTCACCAGTCAGTCCGCGCTGCTCCAGTATTTGGTTGTAAACACCTTGCGCCCGCATATTGGCAAGAGCCTCAACCTTGTTTCCTTCCAAATGGTCGTTCTCATGGGACAACACGGCTGCAAGATAAGCAGCTCCTTCCGCCGTTGTGCCATCCAGTTTAGAATCGATCACTATATCGGTCTCTCCATCACGATAATAACCATTAATCTTGCCAGGCAGCGATTCCCTTCGTATTCCCCGCTCCCTTTTATAGTAGGCTAGTGCAATGGCAGCATTTGTAGTCAAGCTCAAATCGTTGATCGCATTCAACATTCCTGGATCCTTCAGCTTCCAGCTCGCGTGGTTGGCAAAGCTCCCAAAGCCTTGGGCAGCGTCAGCCAGGGCTTTAAAGCTCATGTCAAAGCCTCCGGTGCCGATCTTTCCTTGGAAGCCATGCCTCTCCGCTTAACCAAAGCCTTCCTGGCGGTATTGCAGCTTAGGGGTCCTGAAAGCCAGAAAAAAGGGTCGGCTTTTTTTCTGCCGCCACCCCCTTCGACGGTACATACCACCCGTAAGGCTTGAGTAGGGTTTTACTCGGCGGGGGCTTGTTCTCTGCCCAAAGTCCCCGGATGTTATAAAGTCCCCTTCCCCGTGTGGGCAAGTTGTTCTTGAGTCTTTCCGGGGACTTCGGGCGGCCGTAACACGCTCTCTCTGTCGTTGTCCCTTCGAGTATAGTCTCTTCTTGGCTTGCTTTTCCATGGGTTTGTTTTCATACTGCAGGAGTGGACCTCGACCATAACCGACACGATGCGTTTTTCAAACCCTGGAAGAGCTGGTGCGGAGTGAAGGCACCAAGGAGGGAATGATGACTTTAGCGAGTTATTTTGAAACAAAAGGTGCTGTGAAAGGGCGTCAGGAAGGCTCTAGACGCACTTATCTCCAATATCGCCTTCCACCTGACAGCGCCCACGGCGCGCAGGTGAAGGCGGACTTGGCCGGACTAGCGCCGGCATCGTCGTGTTCCAGCCGACTCGCTGGGCTCGCGGCTGAACGGGAATAGAGCTAGTACAGTGTCATGGGTTTTTATCAAGAACATGATTAAATTCTAATCTCCATTATCTCCACCTTGTTTGAGCTCCATGAAAATTCCTAATTTAACCACAGCGCGACGGCACGGCCCCGGCGCACTCCCAGGGGAGCAGGTTTGTGGGGAATTAACAGGTTCCATTTACTCCATTTACTCAAATATCTCCACCCTGTTGTAGCCCGAAAGTAGCCCGTTTGCCGCAGGTTTGACGCAAAGGGTTGCTGGTCAGGTGGTTGGAGCAGGGGATTTTATCAAGAACATGATAAAATGCATATCTCTATTATCTCCACCTTGTTTGAGCTCCATGAAAATTCCTAATTTAACCACAGCGCGACGGCACGGCCCCGGCGCACTCCCAGGGGAGCAGGTTTGTGGGGAATTAACAGGTTCCATTATCTCCATTTACTCAATTATCTCCACCTTGTAATAGCCCGAAAGTAACCCGTTTGCCGCAGGTTTGACGCAATGGGTTCCTGGTCAGGTGATGGGAGCAGGGGATTTTATCAGGAACATGATTAAATCCATATCTCCATTATCTCGACCCTGGTTCGCCCCAGGTATAACCCCGCATTCCAGCGCCCTCCACAGTATTAAC
>DYNZ01000154.1 GCA_020720805.1 Leptospira biflexa
GAGAGGAAGTCGTAACTGCGAAAGGCAGTGTAGATCAGCAGCACAGCGTCGAGACCTAGTACGAGCAGGTCGCCGATGCCAATGCCGCCGTGATCCGTTTGAATGCCTGTCTTACCGGTCAATTCGTCGGTCAGGCTATTTGTGTTACTCATGAGTTACCTCCAAAAAATTATGTGATGTGAACATTTGCGTACCTCCATTCATTTTGATTTTTGTTATCCGGCACACGCCGGTCACTTTTTTATTGAGCAGTATTTTCTTCTGTGTCATCAACAATTTCCTTATCAGTCTGATTGCTGCGCAAAGAACGTAGGCGGATCGTTTCGTAGATCAATAGGACGGAAAACATGGCAGGGGGCAGGACTCGAAAGAACAGATCAGCGTGTTGCCAGTGAGCTAATAACCAGAGAGATCCAATGGATGCGCCGCCTATGACCAGTCCAACCGCTGCCATGCCACCCCAAACAAAATTGATGTTTTTCCCCAGCACGATGGTTACCCACCCAACCGATACCAGGATGACAGCAAATTGCAGGGCAAGCACGGGGATGGCGGGGGAGAAGGGGGCGTAGATCGTCTGGATGGTGGCGAAGCCTATGTAGGTGGCAGTCAGCCAAAGCAGCAAAGACGCCACCCTCAATAGCCAGGGTATGGCATACAGAACTGCACCCACAATGCCGAGGATCACGATTACAAGGAAACCTAACAAATACTTGATGGCGTTGAATACGAATTGGAGCAGGCTCAAGATAATGTTCAGCATATGGAATCTCGACCAACGGTTATTTGAAAATATTTAGGTTTCATCTCTGAAGGTTTCGCCAGCCGCCAACATTGCCGTTTCATCTACAACTTCTTTTTCCAAATTAGCAAGCAACAATTCTGCCAGCAAATCAAAAGCGTAGTAATACGACGCCCGTTTTTCAAGCGGAAGTGGCTCAAACCTTACTGATACCTGGCAAGTCAATTGCTTTTTTGCCACAATTAGTGCCGTTCATCCTGCTTGGGATTAATCTGTTCGGCTATAATCTCAAGATTAGAGTCAACATCGACTATTGATAAGGACTTCATTTTCGCGAGCTTCATCCACTCGGAATTAACCATTGCCCGAAACTGCGCGCCTTGTTTTCGATCATATGTTCTACAAATTTCCAAAAAACGCTGATGGGTTTCCGGATCGACCGGTATGTTCTTGTAGTGCTTCATTGGATTCCTGTTCCTGCTCTAATTGGAATTACGTTAGGAATTAAAACAAATCGTTTCCCGTTAGAAACAACTGTAAGTCATTTCAAGGAATTGCCAAGCACTAGAAACAAACATGTACTCCACAAGAAACCATAAGTATGACAAAATGTTTCCTATGAACAACTTTAGTACTTGGTTGCAAAATGAAATGGCGGAACGCAACTGGTCGCAGTCTGACCTTGCACGTTCCGCTGGTTTAAACAGGGCAGTGATTCACAAAATTATCAATGGCGCAAGCAAGCCAACGCCTGAAACCCATAAATGCTATTTCTCACGCTCTGCGCATTCCCCCAGAACTCGTTTTTGAAAAGGCGGGACTTCTGACGCCCAATCTTGATCTTTCACCCATCCAACGCAAAATTCTTTACTTTGCCAAAGATCTTCCCGATAGCGACTTAGAGATGATTCTTTCTCTTCTCGAAAACCGCACCAGATATTATGAACACAATCCTCAGGTAAAACCAGCAAAATAAATGAACAATCATAAACATCTTCTCAATAGTATTGAACGTGCCTTACCATATAAGCCTTACTTAATCTCAGTTTTTGTCTTGGCAATCACAGCGACGTTGCATTATTTCTATAAATTAGTATTAGCCTTTGGCGCTTTTCTTAAAAATTTACTTTCTCCTTTTACACTTTTTACTTATGGCTCAGGTATTGCAATATTGCGTATTTCTCTAACCCTGTCCAATCATGAAAGATTTTTTGAGGGCGCATTTTTGCTTTTTATTTGGCTTATGGTCTGGTGGGCTATTACATTCACTCGAATCAATCGTGAAAAAATTATTCTGCGCAACAGAAGTTTTGCATAAGTCAAAAGTACCCGAAGATTAAAGAACAAGCAGAAAAAAGACCTCCTTGAAAAAATGAGGGAAAAGTATGTATTAGTTTTTTGCAAAAGGTTTAATTCTTCCCATGTATGAGAACCAATAAACACGTCTCGACAAGATTTTCATGACAGACTCCTATCTTCCACCTCCCTCAACTCTCCCTCTTGGCTCCATCTGCTGGGCTTATCTTCGCGATTCTGGCGGACCATCCCAGGATCGTTCAGTAGACCAGCAAAAAACTGAAATCGAACAATACTGCCAGCGTCACAACCTGACGCTGGCTTTGGTATTTTCTGATATCGCTCGCTCTGGTGGTTCTACAACAGACCGTGACCAGTTCAATGCAATGGTTGATGCCACTACGCAGAAATCTGCGCGCCCAGCAGGCTTGCTAATCTGGAATTATGCCCGTTTTGCCCGCGACCTCGACGATTCCCAGTACTACAAAGCTACCCTACGCAAACGCGGAATCATTATCCACTCTATCACTGACCCTATCCCTGAAGGTGCTTATGGTCAAGTTGTGGAAATCATCATAGATATTGCCAACCAGGAAAAAAAGCGCCAAACATCTCGCGACGCTCAGCGCGGACTCCGTCAGCTCGTCGAACAATATAGATGTGTTCCCGGAACACCGCCACGGGGATTTTTGCGCCAGCCTGTCGAGCTCCCTAGTCGCCGCGACGGGGCACCACGAACAGGTCACCAATGGGCACCAGATCCAGAATACATTCCTCGTATCCAAAAAGCTTTCCAGATGCGTACATCCGGTGACAGTCTCGCCCAAATAAACGCCGAAACTAAACTGTTCGGCTCACTCAATTCCTACCGTACTTTCTGGAACAATAAACTCTACATCGGTATCCTCGAATATGGCGATCTAGTTATAGAAAATTACTGCGCCCCCATCATAGATATCGCTACCTGGACTGCCGTTCAGAAAATCAGCGAACGATTCACACAGCACACTCACATGCACAGTGATCGTGATCACCCCCGACGGATTGCATCCAATCATTTACTTTCCGGCATCATCTATTGTGCTCGATGTGACGCCCCACTATATTCGCAGATTTCCCCCAAAAAAAACGGAGACCTTGAGGCTTACAGGTGTACCCGACGCGCTCGCCGCCGTGATTGCGACTTACCTCGGCTGCCAGCTTCATCCCTTGAACACGGTATCATCAATAAATTGCAGGAAATTCTTCTTGACCCCTCCTACTATATAGAAATCTACCGCGCCATTCAGCGCCGTCAGTCTAGCCGTCAATCTGAACTTAATCAACGCCAAAAAGAACTCCAAAAAGATTTGGTCAGCCTTCGCCGCCAAATGGAAAACATTACTGACGCAATTGCGGAACGTGGTCACTCCCGCACGTTACTTAATCGTCTCGAAGCAATCGAAGCACAAGAATCTGACCTAAAAACTGCCATCAATCAAATAAAAAAAACTGTAGAACAACCCCTTCCGACTTTTACTAATCAACAACTTGCCTCCCGTGCCGGTAAACTCGCACAACTTCTTACCGAAGGCGATCAGCAAACTCGTCGCCGCGTCTTACAAAGTCTGGTGAAAAGCATAAAAATGGACAGACGGGAAGATTTACTCATTGGTGAGATCGTTATCTACATTGATATGTCCCCTGATGATGGAGAATCTACTTTGCCCCCTGGAGGAGATGACAATCCCCCCTCCCGCAAGCCATCCTCGCGTAGTATGTCTAAATCAAGCTCCCCCGTGGGGGCACCTCTATAAAAAGAAGCCAGTCAAATGACTGGCTTCTTTTATTT
>DYNZ01000155.1 GCA_020720805.1 Leptospira biflexa
AGCGGTAGGAAAATGATAGTCCAATGCAAATAGCCATTGATCAGTGCGAAAGCGACTACAAGAACCAATATGCTTACGAAAGTGTGAAATAACGCCGCTCCTATTGCCACGACTGGCAAAATTTCTAAAGGGAACACAATCTTCTTCACATAACTGACATTGCCCAGGATAAGTCCGGGAGCACGGTTCAGTGTTTCCGCGAACAAGCTATGTACGATAATGCCGACGAACAATAAAATGGCAAATTGGAACTTGCTTTCAGGGAGGCCAACTCCCCAGCGGGCCTTAAAAACCACCGAGAAGACAAAAGTGTATATCCCCAGCAGAAAAAGTGGATTGAAGAGTGACCATAGTATTCCCATGACTGATCCCTTGTAACGGCCAATCACGTCGCGCTTCGTCATCTGCAGAATGAGCTGGCGGTTATGCCACATGCTGGCAACAAGTGAGTTTACAGAAATGGGATGCGGGGCGTGTGGGTTCATTTATTTTCAACTACGAGATCAAAGTTGCCCATTTATCAAGAACTTACTTATTATTTTTCTTTTTAGCACATTTATGCGTGGCGTCAAACCATCTCTGCGAAGTGCACTTACTTGAGCAACCATCCAATTCCAACTCAATCGTTTAACTACTTGACTGGCAATGTCGGCTACCATCAAGGGTTCCCGTAATCGTGGCAGAATAATCTCATGGCCGGTAAATATGGTAAAAGCGGATGGACAAAAGCTACTGATGAGTTCGTTCTCGCGACCTTCATCCCACGGGCCAGCAGGAAATTCAGCTGTCGTATTTATAATAACAGTCGCAGGAAGCTCCTGAGTGATAATGTTGTCACCTACCAAGACGGCCATCGTCTTCCCGTCAAGGTATGGAAGTACAAGCCTCAGATCTCCTGGCAACGCTGAAACACGGAAAATAAAGCGCGCATAGCCAATTGGGCAAGCTGGATCAAATTGACAAAAATCAATTCTTTCATGGACGGCATGAACAGGTTGATAACCGTGTTTTATAACAACTGAGGTGGCTCCACAGTTAGTGTTTGGATTTCGGTGTAAACTTCCAGCAAGAACCTGAAGATGATTGGAAAATATTTTTTCATTAGGCGCAACGAAAACCACAGCATCAGCCTGTAACATCTGTCCTTCCAAAACCTCGGCAATTACCTCTCCAATTTTGCGTCTTGTCTGGATATCTTTATTAATTCCGTAGGCAAAAAAATCGACCTCCAAAACCTCAATCGGTATAGGCGATCTTAACAGTGCATTTTTAATGCTGGCTAGATTTTTTTTTACCGCAATTTTATCAATAATCAGCACCGGTGAGAAATTTTTGTACTCCTGTGCGACCACATTAATTATATACGCATCTAAGATGGTATCCGAATATTCTGGCAGTAGCATATTCAAACAAATTTTAATTTGCGTACAGGGTTCTGGATATAGGCGCTTAAGTAGTTTGAGTTTTCTACCTGGTAGCCCCAAAAATAGATCACTCAAGTTTTTCTTTAATGAAAATTTTTGCCTGAAAATTTCTTGAGCTTTTTTTATCATCGTCAACGCTTCAAAATGATTCTTTTTTGCCCAAATAAGATGATTTTCTATATCATCACAAATTTGTTCAACAGAGCATCGACTATCAATATAGAGTAAGGATTCGCCAAAGAACTTCCTGGCAAAATTATTTTCATCGCATATCACAAGGGCACCGGCAGCCAGACTTTCAAACAACCGGTTTGACATCAATTCAGAGTCTTTGTGAGCTTGCGATGACAAAACCAGTGCAATACCCGCCTTGGAAATTTCATCAAGCATTGAAACCCCGTCAAATGGTATCTCTCGAACGTAGCTGGCGTATCCCTTCCAGACATTTACTCCTTGAAATATAGCCGGGCCAAAGATTCGGAGATTCCCCGTCTTATCCAGACGTTTCAACAACTCCTGATGGCGCGATATTCCTCCACGAAGAGCATCCCAGTTTATGCCGGCATAGAATAGCTTGTGGTCGCCTAGTGATGGTGGATGAACAATATCAGCGATAGAGTGATATAGATTAAAAAAAGGAGGAAGATGAGTAGCCACCTTACGCACCAGACAACCGACATGATCGTCAGCAGCAGGCGAGCTGCAACTCACAAAATCATCATGTGTCAGTAGATTTCGTGAGGTGCGAGAATAGCCCCACTCGTGATAGAATTGTATAGGATTCCACAGGGCTACAAATGAAAAAACATCATAGAGCTTTGGCGTGTCGTAATGAAGATGAAGAACAAAATCAACATCTTTTTTCGCAATAATTTTATCTGGCTCATCCAACAAACGGCCATCAGCATGAATCTCGATGCACTCCAAGCCAAGATTTTCGGCAGCAATTTTAAGCCGAGCAATACATTCATCTTCTGCTGTCTTTAATTCAGGCCACAGCTTAACAATGGCAAATCGCCCATGAAGCCCTGGGGGGAGAACAAAATCTTGTTCCATTCTTAACCTTTAATTTATGTCTATCTATCTGACAGTGCATGAACAACTATCAGCACGTTTCATATCATAACCGACCGCCAGACACTGGTGATTTAAGAAGGGCTATGAAATCGTTATAGGCCCTTTGTAATCCTGTTTTTTCATCAATTTGTGGGCGCCAACCGATTGTTTGGATGCGTGAGCTATCAAGCAGCTTCTTCATCGTTCCATTCGGTTTACTTTTGTCATAGACGACATGACCTTTGAAGCCAACCACCTCGGCAATAAGGGCAGCCAATTCTGCAATGGAAAGATCATGCCCACATCCCACATTGAACAAATCATCTGTAACTTCAGCTGCCATCAGGCACTTCATAGCATCGGCCAAGTCATCAACGTACAAGATTTCGCGCCTAGCTGTTCCGTCGCCCCAGACAACTAACTCATGTTGTCCAGCTATTTTCGCTTCATGCGCACGTCGGAGAATCCCCGAGACTACATGACCATGCTGAGGGTGATAATTGTCGCCAGGGCCGTACAAATTTGGTGGGATGACGGAGATGAAATTGCACCCGTATTGTTTTCTATAAGCACGACACATCTCTATCCCTGCAATCTTCGCAATTGCATACGATCGGATGTTTTCTTCGAGAGGGCCTGTCAATAAGGCCTCCTCGGATATTGGCTGAGCTACTTTTGCTGGATAGGTACAGTTCGATGCAACGAACATCAATTTACGAACGCCGAATTGATGTGCAGCGTCAATAACGTTTGTTTGAATCATTAAATTGTCATGTAAAAAATTAGCACTCAAGGTAGCGTTAGCATGAATTCCACCGACCTTAGCACCCGCATGAAAAACAAGTTCTGGCCGATTGCTGTCCACCCAAGCGAGAACCTTACTTTGATTGCGCAAGTCAAGCTCCTGACTCGATACAAACAATAAGTTTGCGCCTTCTTTGCTGAGACTGCGAATCAAAGCAGATCCGAGCATTCCGCGATGGCCGGTTATCCAAATTTTTTTACCTGCGAAGGTAAATGAATTATTAATTTTGGTAAGGCTGTTTTTATGTTTCATGATGATCTTATCCTGGTGGAGTCGAATATAAAAAAAACAAGTTGAGAATCAGGTTCGTTGTAAATCCTTCAGTAAAAATGATTGCCAACAGTCAGGTAGATTGGAGTGGGTCTATACTTCCCCCCAAAGTCAAGACAAAATTTGGGTTAAGTTAAGCAATTTGTTTTGAGCATAATCTTATTCCAGGATACATCTTCGGTGGAGCCCGCGTGGAGGTTGCCCCGCCCTCTGAAGGGTTCCAAGCAACCTCCACACGGGCGGGTTGCATGGTTCGTCTGCTGGAGTATCCTTTTTTCATCTTGTAAAATAGATTGTCGTTGGTGGCTGATA
>DYNZ01000156.1 GCA_020720805.1 Leptospira biflexa
GCTTAAAATAGGTCCGAGGGTTCTGCAAACTCTAACGGAATAAGGGACAATTTCCAAGAGCAAGGCGCCTCGGCAAAACCTCCGGTACAAAATCTGATGGTTTATGACAAAAAAAATACTCCTGGCAATCTAGTGTATAACCTAGATCACGCGTTAATTGAGAAAAATCAGGAAGGAGTTTTCGTCAGGCAGGTATTTACAATAGAAAATAGGACCGTCATTGCGCCTGGTCGGCCTGTGGTGGTAGAGTTGGATGGCGGTTTTCAAATTCCAAATCTTTCATTAGGTGATGAAAAAGTTTCTATCGAAGTTCTTCATAATAATATCCCAGAACATCTACGCTTAAGACGCACCAATAGGGGTGATTATATAATAACCTCTATTTTAAAACCTGGACTTTATAAAATTATCCAACAAATGAAACTGACAAAAGATTCATTTCGATTTGTCTTGCCATTTCATGTTGAGCATGGTCATCTATACACTGTGCCCATAGGTATGAAGTTAGAATATTCGCAAAAACAATATTTTATGAAAGAATCTGAGGTACCGAAAGAGAATTATACTTTGTATGCCATCAGCAAGCTCCCGGCAGGCAAGGCGATTACCGTCAAAGTGAGCGGAGGCACGGTACAGGACTCAATTCATCAAGATTCTCTGAGGGCATCAGAGAAAGGTCAGATTGTAAAAGCAGCCGCAGTTGATATCTATGGAACTGTTATGATCGTTTTCATCGTCGCAATGCTGTTCGTTTTACGAGTTTGGTATTTTTTCCGGAATGCGCCAGAAGCAGATCTCTCATTTGATAAAGTTGTGGATCGGTTAGTTGAACTGGAAAATGAATACCGGAATGGTAAAACCCTAGATGGGCTGTATCAAAAGCAGCAGAAGTACTGGAAAAAAATCGCTATACAAAAAATAATGGAAGAAAAAAATTTTACCATTCGTTAATATCCTGGATCCATTGTGCATGAATCAACAGCCAATCATAGAGATTTTTGAGTTAGAAAAGGAGCTTGGCAACCGTCGCGTTTTACGCGGCATCACCTTTGAGGTGAGCGCGGGGCAGCGGCTTTTTTTAACCGGTGCGAATGGCTCCGGCAAGAGTACCCTGCTTAGGATTGTTGCAGGCCTTAGCGCGCCTACCAAGGGATCGCTGCGTATTTTTGGACATGATTATCGAAAGCATGGTCGGCAGATCCGTGAAAACCTGCTTTACCTCTCTCATGAAACATTTTTCTACCTAAATCTAAGCGCCATGGAAAATCTGGATTTTTTCCTACAGATGCTTAGTGCCAACAACTCCCGCCTTCAGGTCAGCACGCGCAGACAGCGCCAGGAAAAGATTGAGAAAGCCCTGAGCCGCTGCGGACTTTTTTTTGATCGGCATAAAAAAATTGATGAACTTTCTCTGGGAATGCGGCATCGGCTTGCTATGGCAAAGCTGGATCTGTTCGACGCTAGGCTTATCCTGCTGGATGAGGCTCACACCGGACTGGATCAGCAAGGCGAAGAGTTGCTTGACCAGATACTCGATGAAAAGATGATGGATGCCTCAGAAACCGGTCAGGTGATTGTAGAGGCAACCCACCGCCTTGCCGTTGCCAGGCGATATCTTGAACAAGGAAGTCATATCCGCATTCTTCGCCTCGAAAACGGCCTACTGCAACCAGAGAGACAGTGATAGGAGTTCTGCCATCCTTTACTCCTGAATTTGCTTTGCCAGAAGAATCTATCCTTTTTTTTACTTGACCCATCCCGTGCCAAACTTCCTGTTTGCGAAATTAATCATATATATATAGAACTGTGTTCGTATCATGTTGAAAAGAAAATTTTATCAATCCATCATTTTTAAGATTAATGTTATCATCATTGCATTTATGGTAATCATACTTTTTGCCATGATGCTGCTGGAATTTATGAAGTGGGGTCAATTCTATGAACAGACCCTTCAGGATCATAAACATTTGTATGCACAGCATTTTCAGGAACGCCTTGCGAGTTTTTTTCTCAAAGTGGAAACGACCGCCCTGGTGTCCGGTCAAAGTAAATCGCGTCAGGAACTCTTAAAAATATTGACAAACGCTCTACCGCCTCAGGATATTTCCTGGGGATTGGCTCTGATGCCTGATGGGACAAATGACAGTGAAGAGCCTCTTTTTTTTGAGCAAATTCGAGCTAATGGTAAGCGACCCAATATGGAGCGCCTCAAGTTGTTGGTTGCCGCCCATCCAAAGCAGATTCATTTTGATCTGGATCAGGGGATAGCTGTGCGCTGTTGCGGCTCAGGAGCAGGCGGCAACCGACTTCTGGTATGGCTGCAGGTTCGCGAAATCCTGGAGAAATATCAGCCGCGACCAGGTTTCTGCTATGGTGTGCGGGTGAACGGGAAAAATGTGTTGTCTCCCTCCTGTTTACAGAAAGACGGTTTTGATCTTGACGGGGAACGTGGCGTAGTGTACCACCACGACTCCTGGGGCGGAAGGCAATATACCATGAAGCTTGGTCTGGACCCCAGGGCATTTGCTCAGGATCCAGATCTGTTGCTTCTGGCTCGGATCAATTACTGGAATGAGTTCAGCCGCTCCTTTGTTCTCAGTGCTATCGTCATTCTCGGTATCGGTTTTATCAGCACACTGGTATTTCACCTTTTGTTAAAAAAAATGCTGGCATCTTTAACACGGCTGCGTGCCACCTTCCGGGAAATTGCTTCGGGTAAGGGCGATCTGACCCGCAAACTCCATATTGAAAAACTGGATGAGGTAGGCGAACTATCCCTGGATTTTAATAAATTTCTTGGCAATATCCGGTCGATGGTAAAGGTCTCCATGAGTACCATCCACCAGCTAGCCGCATCTTCCGAAGAGCTTTCAGCCTCAGCGCAATCCTTTTCTGAGAATTCCCAGGAGCAGGTAGATCGTATCCAGAACATAGCCTCATCGCTGGACAGGATCAATGTGGTTTCTGTGGATGTGGCCAAAAGCGCGAACGATCAGTTTCTCAAGTATCTCTCTTTGACAGCTTCCATGGATGATTTTTCTTTGAATGTGCAGCGTATGAACAAAGCAGTGGAAGAGACGATTCTTTTATTCCTTCATATCTCCGAGAAGATGGGAAGTAGCGAGCGCAGTCTGGATGCGATGTATCAGAATATGGCCTCCATACGCGAGAGCGCCTCACAAATGGCCCAAATTGTCCAGATTATCAATGATATCTCCGATCGGATCAATCTGCTTTCCCTGAACGCGGCAATCGAAGCGGCTCGGGCTGGTGACAGCGGGCGCGGCTTTGCTGTAGTTGCTGATGAGATATCCAAATTGGCAGACCAGACCGCCACCAGCACCAAGGAGATTACCAAACTTATCCAGATCAGCGACCGCGAGGTTCAGGGCGGACTGCACAATGTGGATGGATCTGTTCAGGTGATGAAGGGATTGATCTTTTCCGTAAATGAAGTGAGTAGCAAAAACAAAGAGATTTCGCATTTGATGAAAGAGCAGGTAGAACTAAATGACCGCATCACCCAATTCGCGGAAGTTGAGGTGAGCGAAGGGATGGATAAGGTTACCAATGTGATAGGAACGCAGAAGAAGTTGCTGGATGATATCACCAGCGAATTAAATGGTGTTCTTGAGATCAATAATGTGATCGCTAGCGGTTCGGAGGAGTTGGCTGCCGGTTCTCAAGAGCTGGCAAGCGCGGTTGAAATTCTGAACGAGCATTTTGGAAATTTCAAAATAGACAAAAAAGAATAAAGAGATTGCGGAAAACCGTATGCGCCTTTATACTCGAAACACTTTGGTTCTCGGATTTTATGCTGGCTAAAGGGTGCGTCGACATCGCTGGCATTGCCTTGCGATATCCG
>DYNZ01000157.1 GCA_020720805.1 Leptospira biflexa
TCAATAATCGGCTTTACCTTTACATCAGAAACATATTCAGGAAGGATATTTTGTATTTTTTCTTTAATTCCTGCTGAATCATACGCCTCTCCCAAGAGGCTCAACTCTTGAACAAGCTCTTTTATTTCCACCAAGGACTTGCCGCGCCCCTGTAACACCATGATTTTTTCATGCTGAGTCGGGACAATTCCTTCTCCTTCAGTTATTAATTCTTCATACAATTTTTCCCCGGGACGAAGACCAGTATACGCAATCGGTATATCAACCTCAGGCTCAAACCCCATAAGCTCAATGAGATCGCGGGCCAAATCAGCGATCTTGACCGGCTCACCCATCTTCAGAAGAAAAATTTCTCCCCCCGTCCCCATTGCTCCAGCCTGAATGATAAGCTGGGCAGCTTCTTCAATGGACATAAAATAGCGGGTGATATCAGGATGGGTAATGGTCACCGGCCCCCCGTTCTCGATCTGCCGTTTAAACAAGGGAATGACCGACCCAGACGAACCAAGAACATTGCCAAAACGAACTGCCTGAAAAACCGTGCGCGGCCTTTCTGATTGCTGTAAAGAGGCGGTGGCTGCGCTTTGTTCAGCATAGGCCAGCATCAGCAGTTCGGTAATTCGTTTGGAGGCGCCCATGACATTCGTTGGCCGAACCGCCTTATCCGTTGACACCAGCACAAACCGATCCACCCCGTGGACGACAGATGCCTCCAGAAGATAATCGGCGGCCAGGATATTATTCGTCACCGCTTCCCAGGGGTTCAATTCAACCAGCGGCACATGCTTGTAGGCCGCCGCATGAAAGACGACATCGGGTTTGTATTGTTGGAAAATTTTGTTGAGCAATTCCTGATTTTGCACCTGGCCGAGAACAGTGATATAGTCCTTAAATCCATACTCATGTTCCATTTCCATCTGGATAGAATAGAGATTTTCTTCCCCGGAATCGTAAAAAACCAGCCTTCGAGGAAGAAAACGCAACAATTGCCGACACAGTTCTGAACCGATTGATCCTCCGGCGCCAGTTATCAGCACTGTTTTTCCCGTGACATACCCGCCTATTTTCTCCTGATCCAGCTTCACCTCTTCCCTGCCCAACAAATCCGTATACGAAATATCCCGTATGGCCTTAACGGAGACCTTCCCATTGATCATCTCACCCAATCCGGGCAAAACTTTATAGGGACAATCCGTTTGCTGGCACAGGCCGACAATTCGTTTCATCTGCTGACCAGTGAGAGCAGACACGGCAATTAACAACTCTTCAACATCAGCTTGAACCACACAATCAACCAGATCGTCAATGCTGCCGAGAACGGGTATCCCGTGAATACGCATCCCGATTTTCGCGGGATTATCATCAACAAATCCCACAATCTCATAAGGAAGCAAGGGATTGGACGAGACTTCCCGCACCACCTGTTCCGCTGCGTCCCCAGCTCCAATCAGAAGAAGCCTTTTTTTCCGTATCTGCCGAGCATGTTGCAGGATATGCCGACGATGAAGCAGGGCACGAATCAAAACCCTGACGCCAGCAAGGAACAGGAACGACAGAATCGCGTCCATGATGAACACCGATCGGGAATACCCCTCAAAACGGTTCACCAATGACATTCCCGAGACAATAATTGCCGACGAAAAAAGAACCGCCTTGATAATATTGAACAGATCCCGCAACCCGGTGTAGCGCCACATCCCGTTATACAAACCAGAGCAATACATCACGGGAAGTTTGACGGCGATAATAACGGGCAAAATGGACAAGGAGGGGAGACGATCCGGCTGGAACAAAGCAAATTCAAAACGAAGATAGTTGGCCAGGACAAAGGCCAGCAGGACAAGAATGGTATCTGATGCCAGCATAATCCAAAAATGGACATTTGTGGCTTTTTTCCTCAAGTGCAAGAGATGCTGGCGAAGAAAAAACCAGAAAGACAACCTGACTGTATCAAATGTTCGATTTGTCATTATTCGTACCCTGCTCCCGAAAGTCTGTCATAAAAAACAAGCAATTCTCACATAATGCAGAGGAGAATAACCAGCAGCGCATCCCCCCTGCTCCTTCCGCCTTCCGCCTTGGGTTGCGGGATTTATCCCGCTATAGCGCCTTGCAGTTCATCAGAGGTAGTTTGCATTCATACGACATACATATTATGCCCTTACAAACACCAAAACACACCATTGAAATAATAATAACATTATTGTATAAGGGGCGTGTTATATTAACCATAATAAAAAGGAGTGTCCTCTTGCAACGACAACAATTACAATTCCTCTCTGCCTGGCTGCAAAACAAAAATCGCAAACCTCTTATTATTCGTGGCGCCAGACAGGTCGGCAAATCAACGCTGGTAGAATTGTTCGCCGGGCAACGACAGCTCTCTTTACGAAATGTCAATCTGGAACGACATCCTGATCTGTCATCCATTTTTTCCGGCAAGACCCCTGAATACATTCTTCAACAAATAGAATTTCTGCCGAACATGGGAAGCATTGGGAAGGATACCCTTTTGTTTCTTGATGAAATCCAGGCGGTTCCCGAGGCCATTCCCGCGCTGCGCTATTTTTATGAAGATATGCCTGAAATCCCGGTGATCTGCGCTGGATCTTTATTGGAATTCGCTTTGAAAGACCATTCTTTTTCCATGCCTGTGGGCAGGATTCAGTATTTACACATGGGCCCCATGACTTTCAGCGAGTTTCTGTCAGCGCTTGACGAGGATCGTCTGAAGAACTTTATAGCTACTTACGAACCAGGTCAGGAAATCAGCGATATTGTCCATCAACGATTATTGCATTTACTGCGTTCGTATTACGCAATCGGCGGCATGCCGGAAGCAGTGGCTATTTTTGCCGAGAATCATAGGTATAAAGATGTCAGTGAAGTGCATAATTCTATTATCGAGACATATCGAGACGATTTTCCCAAATATACCGGTTCCAGAAATCAGAATCGGATGCTGAATGTCTTTAATTTTGCCGCAAGAAATGTGGGCGTAAAAATTAAATACTCCAATATTTCACCTCAAGACCAGAGTGTGACCATAAAAAAGGATATAGATATCCTGACAATGGCTCGTGTCGTTGGCAAAGTGGTCCATAGTCACTGCTCTGGTCTGCCGTTGCAGGCTGATCTTGAGGAAAAAATTTACAAGCTGCTCTTCCTTGATGTTGGACTGATGAATGCGATTTGCGGTTTGGATTGGCGCAGTATCTCACAAATGGATGATATACAACTTATGAACCAGGGGGCTATTGCTGAACAATTTATTGGCCAGCATTTACAAGCCATGCTGGCGGACACACCAAACCGTGAATTAAATTACTGGTTGCGCGAAGGTCGTTCATGCAACGCTGAACTGGATTTTGTTATTGGGCTGCGGGGAAAAATAATCCCCATCGAGGTTAAATCCGGCGCCACCGGGACCTTGAAATCCCTGCATCAATTTATGGGTATGAAACAGGCGCCGCTCGCCATCCGTTTTGACACAAACTTACCTGCCGCGAATCAGGTAGATACCATAATCAATATAAATAAACAACGCCAACAGGTAAAATACACCCTCGTTTCCCTCCCCCTCTATCTGGTGGAACGGCTGGATGCCATTGTGGGGAGCTATTAATACAAGCTAATACATAAGGCGCCTCCCTATTTCGGGGGAATAGCTGTAAAATATCCGAGGCTGCCCGCAATCCCGGTATCAATGTAAGGGTTTTGGGGCGTTGGAAACGGGAACCACCTCAAAGATTTTTCCGCCAGGGTGGCAAGACAAAATAATCAAGTGGCCCGGTTACCCGAATACC